>NZ_JBKFAV010000059.1:0-25129 GCF_053345825.1 Methylobacterium sp. C33D | reverse complement strand
TCGCCCCGCCCGTCTCGGCCAGAACCTTCGTGATCGCCGCCGTCAGAGACGTCTTGCCGTGGTCAACGTGGCCGATCGTGCCAATGTTGCAGTGCGGCTTGGTGCGGGAGAACTTTTCCTTGCCCATCAGAGCCTCCTAAATTCGAATTCGCGTTGCGGAAGAAGAGATGCCTAGGCGTGAGCCTCAGGCGTACTTGGCGATGACCTTGTCGGCCTCGCCGCGCGGCACCTCTTCGTAGTGGTCGAACTGCATCGTGAAGTTGGCGCGGCCCTGCGAGAAGGAGCGCAGCTGGTTCACGTAGCCGAACATGTTCGCCAGCGGCACCATCGCGTTGATGACGTTGGCGTTGCCGCGCATGTCCTGGCCCTGGATCTGGCCGCGGCGGGCGTTCAGGTCGCCGATGACCGAGCCGGTGTACTCTTCCGGCGAGACGACCTCGACCTTCATCACCGGCTCGAGCAGGACCGAGCCGCCCTTCTGCAGGGCCTCGCGGAAGGCCGCGCGGGAGGCGATCTCGAAGGCCAGCGCCGACGAGTCGACGTCGTGGTACGCACCGTCGACCAGCTCGACCTTCACGTCGACGACCGGGAAGCCGGCGAGCACGCCCGCGCCCAGAACCGAGTTGAGGCCCTTCTCGACGCCCGGGATGTACTCCTTGGGCACCGCGCCGCCGACGATCTTCGACTCGAACGAGAAGCCGGCGCCCGGCTCGTTCGGCTCGACGACGAACTTCACGCGGGCGAACTGACCGGTACCGCCGGTCTGCTTCTTGTGCGTGTAGTCGATCTCCTGACGGCGGGTCAGCTTCTCGCGGTAGGCGACCTGCGGCTGGCCGATATTCGCGTCGACCTTGTAGGTGCGGCGCAGGATGTCGACCTTGATGTCCAGGTGGAGCTCGCCCATCCCCTTGAGGATGGTCTGGCCCGACTCCTGGTCGGTGGACACGCGGAAGGACGGGTCCTCGGCGGCGAGCTTCGAGAGCGCGATGCCGAGCTTCTCCTGGTCGGCCTTCGACTTCGGCTCGACGGCGATCTCGATGACGGGCTCGGGGAACTCCATCTTCTCGAGGATCACGGCCTTCTGCGGGTCGCAGAGGGTGTCGCCCGTGCGGGTGTCCTTGAGGCCGGCCAGCGCGACGATGTCGCCCGCGAAGGCCTCCTTGATGTCCTCACGGTTGTTGGCGTGCATCAGGAGCATGCGGCCGACGCGCTCCTTCTTGTCGCGCGACGAGTTCAGCACGTTGGCGCCGGTCTCGACCTTGCCCGAGTACACGCGGCAGAAGGTGATCGTGCCGACGTGGGGATCGTCCATGATCTTGAAGGCGAGCATGGAGAAGGGATCCGAATCCGACGGGTGGCGGACGGTCTCTTCCTCGGTCTTGAAGTCGATGCCCTTGATCTCGCCGCGATCGGCCGGGGAGGGCAGGTAGTCCACGACGGCGTCGAGGAGCGGCTGCACGCCCTTGTTCTTGAACGCCGAGCCGCAGAGCACCGGGTGGAAGGCGCGCAGCTGGACGGCCTTGCGCACCAGGGTGCGCATGGTCGCCTCGTCCGGCTCGTTGCCGTCAAGGTAGGCGGCCATGGCGTCGTCGTCGAGTTCGACGCAGGCCTCGACCAGCTTGGTGCGGTACTCGACGGCCTGATCCTTGAGCTCGGCCGGGATCTCGGTCTCGTCGAAGTTGGCGCCGAGCGCCTCACCCGACCACACGATCGCCTTCATCTTGATGAGGTCGATCACGCCCTGGAAGCTCGACTCGGCACCGATCGGCAGCTGCAGGCAGACGGGCTTGCCGGCGACGCGGTCGATGATGTCGGCGACGCACTTGAAGAAGTCGGCGCCGATCTTGTCCATCTTGTTGACGAACACGACGCGCGGCACGTCGTACTTGTCGGCCTGGCGCCACACGGTCTCGGTCTGCGGCTCGACGCCCTGGTTGCCGTCGAGCACGCACACGGCGCCGTCGAGCACGCGGAGCGAGCGCTCCACCTCGATGGTGAAGTCGACGTGGCCGGGGGTGTCGATGATGTTCAGGCGCTTGTCGCGCCAGAAGCAGGTCGTCGCAGCCGAGGTGATCGTGATGCCACGCTCCTGCTCCTGCGCCATCCAGTCCATGGTGGCGGCGCCCTCATGGACCTCGCCGATCTTGTGGGACTTTCCGGTGTAGTAGAGGATCCGCTCGGTCGTCGTGGTCTTGCCGGCATCGATGTGGGCCATGATGCCGAAGTTGCGGTAGTCCTCGATCGCGTGCGTGCGGGGCATCGAATTGCTCCTGAGAGACGGCGGAACCGCTTACCAGCGGTAGTGCGAGAAGGCGCGGTTGGCTTCCGCCATCCGGTGCGTGTCTTCGCGCTTCTTGACGGCGTTGCCGCGGTTGTTGGCGGCGTCGAGCAGCTCCGCCGAGAGGCGCTCGACCATGGTGCGGTCGTTGCGCGAGCGGGCGGCCTGGATCAGCCAGCGGATCGCGAGGGCCTGACGGCGCTCGGTGCGGACCTCGACGGGGACCTGGTAGGTCGCGCCGCCGACGCGGCGGGACCGGACCTCGATCATCGGGGCGACGTTGTCGAGCGCGGCCCGGAACACCTCGATCGGGTTGGCGCGGGCGCGGTTCTCGACGATGTCGAAGGCACCGTAGACGATCCGCTCGGCGGTCGACTTCTTGCCCTCGTACATGATGGAGTTCATGAACTTCGTCAGCACCACGTCCCCGTACTTCGGGTCCGGGATGATCTCACGCTTCTCGGCAGAGTGACGACGGGACATCTTCTGAGACTCTCGAACGAAAAGATCTTAAGCGCCCCGCGCAGGCCGCCTCAGCCCTGAGGCCGGCGACATCCTTGCGAGGCCGTGGAAACGCGTTCCGGCGCCCGGGAAATATCCGGGCGTCCGACTTACTTCGGCCGCTTGGCGCCGTACTTCGACCGGCGCTGCTTGCGGTTCTTCACGCCCTGCGTGTCGAGCACGCCGCGCAGGATGTGGTAGCGCACGCCCGGAAGATCCTTCACGCGGCCGCCGCGGATCATCACCACGGAGTGCTCCTGAAGGTTGTGGCCCTCGCCCGGGATGTAGCCGATCACCTCGAAACCGTTGGTGAGGCGCACCTTGGCGACCTTCCGGAGGGCCGAGTTCGGCTTCTTCGGGGTCGTCGTGTAAACGCGGGTGCAGACGCCGCGCTTCTGCGGGCAAGCGTCGAGCGCCGGAACCTTGTTGCGGCTCCGCTGGATCTTCCGCGGCTGGGCGATCAGCTGGTTGATCGTCGGCATCCTGTGCCCTCTTCCTCGGTCACCTAGTCCGAACTGCACAGGGCAGTCCGCAAAACGAATATGCGCCGGAGGGCCTGTCACGGACCCTCGGCGCGGTGTGGGCAGAGGAGCACGCCCGAAACGAACGCGCTCGTACCTACGGATCTGACTTACAGCGTCAGGCGATTTGAACCCTCGGAGCGCTCGGGGCGTTCGCGGCGGCTTCCGGGGTGGCACCCAAGGGCCGTCGGCAGCCGATGGCCGTCCGAAGTGGCGCGCTTCTAGACGCGGTTGCCCCGCAGGTCAATGCGTTCGCGGCAGAAAACTGCATCGCGGCGGTGGTTAAGGATCGGTCAAGGGCGCGCTCGGTCCTCGGGACCGCAGGTCGGCGAGGCCGAGAAAGATAGAGGGCGCGCGTCGGCCCGCGGGCCGGGGTGGACGACCGCGGCGCTTCGGGCGCCGCGCCGGCGCCGGTGCGACGAGAAGATCCGCGCCGCGGCGGCCGCCTTCCATGACGGCCTGTGCTGCAGATCGCCGACAAAACAAAATCTTTCTCCGTTGATCCCGCGCCGATCCGAAGGTGAGAATGAGGCGCGCATCGACTCATCTTTCACGATCGGCTCTGTCGGAGCGTGATCGGTGAGTTGATGCCAGACAAAATCGGGGAAGAACTCCGCCAATACGCCGGATCGATCGAACTCTCGCGATCGGTGCCGAGTCTTTCTCTCTGTACGGACATCGAACCATCCGATGGAGCTACGTGTGCACCGCCTCCTCGCCATCGCCCTCGCGACCCTCCTGTCTGTCGGGGCCGCCCGAGCAGACCGTCTGGACGAGATCAGACGGGCCGGCGTCCTCCGTGTCGCCACCTTCGACAGCAACCCACCGTTCGGCTTCGTCGATCCGGCAACGAAGCGGATCACCGGACTCGACATCGACTACGCGCAGGCCCTCGCCGACACGCTCGGCGTCAAGCTGGAGGTCCGGCCGACCAACCCGGCGAATCGGATCCCGCTGCTCATCTCCGGCAAGGTCGATCTGGTCCTGGCGAATTTCACGATCACCGAGGAGCGGGCGAAGCAGCTCGATTTCAGCATCCCGTACTTCGCCTCGGGACAGCAGTTCCTGGCGCGGAAGGGCACGCTGTCGTCGCCCGAGCAGCTGAACGGGCTCCGGATCGGCGCCGACAGGGGCACGACCAACGAGATCGTCCTGCGCCGCGACTTCCCGAAGGCGGTTGTGGTCGCCTTCGACGACACGCCCTTCGCGTTTACGGCCCTGCGCAACGGCAATGTCCAGGCGATCACGCAGGACGGACCGAAGCTCGTCGGACTGCTCGCCAAGGTCCCTGACCGGCAGAATTACGAGATTCCCGCCTTCAGCATCTCCAACGACGACATCGGCGTCGGCATCCCGAAAGGCGAGACGCGCCTGCGGGACTTCGTGAATGAGACCCTGCGCGGCCTGGAGGCGAGCGGCAGGGCGGCGGCGATCTACGACCACTGGTTCGGGCCCGAGACCGAGCAGCCGCTGCCGCGCCTGTTCCGGATCGGGGACCGCGGCTGACCGGGACGGACCGGCCGCGATGGCCTCCCTGTTCGGCGAACCGCTCGCGCCGCGCTACCTCGTCTGGCTGCTGCAGGGATTCGGCGTGACCCTGACCCTGTCGGCAGCCGCCTGTCTCGCCGGCACGGCCTTGGGCCTCGCGGCGTGCGGGCTCCGGGTGGCGGGCGGCCCCGCGGGACGCGGCGTCGTCACCGGCTCCGTCCTTATCGTCCGCAACACGCCGCTGCTGGTGCAGCTCTTCGTCTGGTACTTCGCGGTGGCCGCCGCACTGCCGCAGAGCGTGACGGTCTGGCTCAACGCGCCGCACGTCCTGGACCTGGGGCTCGGCGCCCTGCGCTGGCCCGCCTACGAGAGCCTCGCCGGGTTCTGCGGGCTCACCCTGTACGCGGGGGCCTACATCGCCGAGGAAGTCCGCGCCGGCATCGAGGCCGTCCGGCCCACACAGCGCGAGGCGGCCCTCGCCCTCGGCCTCACGCCCGCTCAGGCGTTCCGCCACATCGTGCTGCCCCAGGCCCTGCGGGTCGCCTGGCTGCAGATCGTCGGCCAGTACCTCAACACGCTCAAGAACACGTCGCTGACCATGACGATCGGCCTCGCGGAGCTGTCCTACGCGTCCCGGCAGGTCGAGACCGAGACCTTCGAGACCTTCCAGGCCTTCGGCATCGCGACGCTGCTCTATTTCGGCGCCGCGGCCGCGGTGGAGGCGGCCGGGCAGATCCACGGCCGCCGCGCCCGCCCTGCGGGCAGGCATCGATGAATCCATCGGTCATCACCGACAATCTCGGCTACCTGCTGGTCGGGGCGTGGCCCGACGGGCCGGTCGGCGGGCTGGCCCTGACGCTGATTCTCTCCGGCTTGTCCGGTCTGGCCTCGGCCGCGCTCGGGCTCGTCCTCGGCATCGCCCTCGCCATGAGCGCGGGCGCGGCCCGGGCAGCGCTCACCGCCGCGCTCGGCTTCCTCCGCGCCGTGCCGGTCGTGATGCTGATCTTCTGGACCTACTTCCTGCTGCCGGTCCTGCTCGGCGTGTCGGTCCCCGAGATCGGGACGGTCGCGGCGGCGCTGTCGCTCGTCGGGGGCGCTTACCTGTCCCACGGGGTCGCAGCGGGCATCGCGAGCGTCGGCCGCGGCCAGTGGGAGGCCGGCCTGGCGCTCGGCCTCGGCCGCTGGGGCGCCCTGCGGTTCGTCGTCCTGCCGCAGGCGCTGCGGACCATGGCGCCGTCCTTCGTCAACCAGTGGACCGCGCTCATCAAGGACACGTCGCTCGCCTACGTGATCGGTGTGCCCGAACTCGCCTTCGTAGCGGCGCAGGTGAACAACCGCGCCATGGTCTACCCGGCCGAGATCTTCCTCTTCGTCGGCGGCGTCTACGCGGCCCTCTGCGTGTCCCTGGACGGGTTGGCCTCCCGGGTGACGAGGCCCGGCAAGGCACCGGCGCATCGCGCCGAGTGACGGAACGGCGGGCCGGGGGTCCGATGTGCCCAGGCCCGCCCGCGCGACACGACCGATTCACCCGAGCACACGTGCAAGGCGTACCGGATCGGGGCAGGCGCGCGCCGGCACGGTCTACGGAGAATTAAAGCGATCCATCGAAATGTCGCGCTCATCGGGCGGCCAGGTCGCCGCCGCAGGTTCGCGTCGAGGGTGTTGCGTATGGGTTGCGTCGCGGTCAGCAACGTCGTTCCGTTCCGGCGGCCGATCCCCCCCCAGGCCCCCGGCGAGAGGGAGGCGCGCAACCGGCGTCGCAGCGAGCAGCGCTCCCTGCTGGACGCGGTCTACGCCACCGGCAGCATGGTCGTCGCCGCGGAGGATCGCGGGCTCAAGCTCACCGCCTCGCGGCTGCAGGTCTACGGCTTCCTGGCGATCGAGGAGGTGGGCGAGGACGGCCTGATGCGCCGGCTCCGACCGTCGGAGGCGATTCGCGCCCGGTCGGAGCGACCCTGGCGCCTGTCGAAGCCCGCGAGCGGGGCTTCGGTGACCATCCCGAGCCTCGACGGCTTCCTGTTCGAGACGGCCGGCCAGCCGATCTGATCGATCCCGATCGCTGCACGACCACCGACCGGTGCGCCGACAGGCGTGCCGGTCGTCGCACGTCGGGGCCGGCCTTCCGCGGCCGCACCGCCGAACCGGCCGACGCCGCGATGACGCCGCGATGACGCCGCGCGCGGCCCCGCCGGCGAGCCCCGAAACCGGATCGCCCCCCCCCTATGCGGCGGCGACGATTTCCCGCGGCTCCGCTTGCCATCACCGGCTGCCCGTAGTATGCGCCCGGCCTTCGCGACATTTCCGATGGGTGCTCGCACCCCGTGAACGCGGTGACCGCGCCGGTGTCTCAAACACCGTCAGCGCGGTCGAACACATGAGCCGGGGGCGTCAGGTCCCCATCAGGCGTCGTCCGCCGGGCAATACCGTCCG
Source organism: Methylobacterium sp. C33D (assembly GCF_053345825.1). Taxonomy (NCBI): domain Bacteria; kingdom Pseudomonadati; phylum Pseudomonadota; class Alphaproteobacteria; order Hyphomicrobiales; family Methylobacteriaceae; genus Methylobacterium; species Methylobacterium sp. C33D. The sequence continues at coordinate 17,911 of NZ_JBKFAV010000059.1, read as the reverse complement.
CGTGCGGAAACCCGCCTGAAACAAGGAGTCACGCACGTGATCCAGATGCAGACGAATCTGGACGTTGCCGACAACTCGGGTGCACGCCGTGTGATGTGCATCAAGGTTCTCGGCGGGTCGAAGCGCAAGTATGCCGGCGTGGGCGACGTGATCGTCGTCTCCGTCAAGGAGGCGATCCCGCGCGGTCGCGTCAAGAAGGGCGACGTCATGAAGGCGGTCGTCGTCCGCACGGCCAAGGACGTGAAGCGCGCCGACGGTTCGGTGATCCGCTTCGACAAGAACGCCGCGGTCCTGATCAACAATCAGAAGGAGCCGATCGGCACCCGTATCTTCGGACCGGTGCCGCGCGAACTCCGCGCCCGCAACCACATGAAGATCATCTCCCTGGCTCCGGAGGTGCTGTGATGGCCGCCAAGATCAAGAAGGGCGACAAGGTCGTCGTGCTCACCGGCCGCGACTCGGGCCGGTCGGGCGAGGTGATCCAGGTTCTGCCGAAGGAAGGCCGGGCCTTCGTGCGCGGCATCAACCTGGTGAAGAAGCACCAGAAGCAGACCCAGAACCAGGAAGGCGGCATCATCTCCAAGGAGGCCGCCATCCAGCTCTCGAACATCGCGGTCGCGGACGCCAACGGCAAGCCGACCCGCGTGGGTTTCCGCATCCTCGAAGACGGGCGCAAGGTCCGGTTCGCCAAGACCACGGGGGATCAGATCGATGGCTGAGGCCGACAAGAACGCCTACACCCCGCGCCTGCGCAAGCACTACGACGAGGTGGTTCGCCAGAAGCTGATCGAAGAGTTCGGCTACAAGAACCCCATGGAAGTGCCGCAGATCACGAAGATCGTGATCAACATGGGCGTCGGCGAGTCCACCGCGGACTCGAAGAAGGCCTCGGTGGCGGCGGGCGACCTCGCCCTGATCGCCGGCCAGAAGCCGGTCATCACCAAGGCCCGCAAGGCCATCGCGACCTTCAAGGTCCGCGAGGGCATGCCGATCGGCTGCAAGGTGACCCTGCGCAAGCAGCGCATGTACGAGTTCATGGACCGGCTGATCACCATCGCGCTGCCGCGCGTGCGTGACTTCCGCGGCCTGAACCCGCGCTCGTTCGACGGCCGCGGCAACTACGCCCTGGGTCTCAAGGAGCACCTCGTGTTCCCGGAGATCTCCTACGACAAGGCCGAGCAGATGTGGGGCATGGACATCGTCGTGGCGACCACCGCCAAGACCGATGCCGAGGCCAAGGCGCTGCTCGCCGCCTTCAAGTTCCCGTTCCGGCAGTGAGGCCCTCGGGTCTCAGACGCGGACACCGGAGATAGACGACATGTCGAAGAAAAGCTCAGTCGAGAAGAATGAGGCCCGCAAGGCGCTGGTGAAGCGCTTCGCGGCCAAGCGGAAGGCGCTCCTCGAGATCGCCAACAACGACGCCCTCGAGATGGAGGAGCGCTTCGAGGCGCGCCTCAAGCTCGCGGAACTGCCGCGCAACTCGTCGGCCACCCGCATCCGCAACCGTTGCGGCATGACCGGCCGTCCGCGCGCCTACTACCGCAAGATGGGCATCTCGCGCGTGGCGCTGCGCGAGCTTGGCAACCGGGGCCTGATCCCCGGCCTGGTCAAGTCGAGCTGGTAAGGAGGTCCCCATGGTCAACGATCCCGTGGGCGACATGCTCACCCGCATCCGCAACGGCCAGCTGCGCCGTCGCAACGTCGTCCAGACGCCCGGCTCGCGCCTGCGCGCCAGCGTCCTCGACGTGCTGAAGTCCGAGGGCTACATCCGCGACTACGCGGCGACCGACCTCGGCAACGGCCGCACCGAGTTCGCCATCGAGCTCAAGTACTACGACGGGCGCCCGGTGATCCGCGAGATCAAGCGCGTGTCGAAGCCGGGCCGCCGGGTCTACTCGTCGGTCGGCGAGCTGCCGCACGTGGCCGACGGCCTCGGCGTCACCATCGTCTCCACCCCGCAGGGCGTCATGGCCGACCACGAGGCGCGCGAGCGCAACGTCGGCGGTGAAGTGCTCTGCACCGTGTTCTGATCGGGACGGAGGAGGTTATCCCATGTCTCGCGTAGGCAAGAAGCCGGTCCCCGTGCCGGCCGGCGTTACCGCCACGGTCACCGGTCAGACGGTGAAGATGAAGGGATCGAAGGGCGAGCTGTCGTTCGTCGTTCCCGCCCTCGTCAACGTCGCGATGAAGGACGGCGCCATCGAGGTGCAGCCCGTCAACCAGTCCAAGCCGGCGCGCTCCCTGTGGGGCACGTCGCGGGCGCAGATCGCCAACATCGCCGAGGGCGTGTCGAAGGGCTTCGAGAAGAAGCTCGAGATCACCGGCGTCGGCTACCGCGCCGCGATGGCCGGCAAGGCGCTCAAGCTGTCGCTCGGCTACAGCCACGACATCGAGTACGCGATCCCCGCGGGGATCACGATCGCAACCCCGAAGCCCACCGAGATCACGATCTCCGGGATCAACCGCCAGCAGGTCGGTCAGGTCGCCGCCGAGATCCGCGAATACCGCGGACCCGAGCCCTACAAGGGCAAGGGCGTGAAGTACGCGGGCGAGTTCATCTTCCGCAAGGAAGGCAAGAAGAAGTAAGGAGGGCATCATGTCTCGCAAGCTCGAAGCCCTCGATCGCCGCAAGGCGCGCGTCCGCCGCGCGCTGCGGGCCGCCGCCAACGGCCGCCCGCGGCTCTCGGTGTTCCGCTCGTCGAAGCAGATCTACGTGCAGGTCATCGACGACGTCGCCGGCAAGACGCTGGCCTCGGCCTCGTCGATCGACAAGGCCCTCAAGGGCGAACTCAAGACCGGCGCCGACGTCGCCGCCGCGACCGCGGTGGGCAAGCTCGTCGCCGAGCGCGCCAAGGCCGCGGGCGTCACGAAGGTGATCTTCGACCGCTCCGGCTACATCTACCACGGCCGCGTCAAGGCCGTGGCCGAGGCCGCCCGCGAGGGCGGCCTGGAGTTCTGAGTCACGACGGCGGGCCGGGCGGATCCTCTCCGCCCGGCAGATCCGAAACCCGATCGAGCGAGCGGCCCCGCCGGCCGCGTCAGTGAGATGGACAGGTAGACAACATGGCACGTGAACGTGAAGGCGGGGGCCGCGGCCGCCGCGAGGATCGCGAGGAGCGCGACAGCGAGTTCGTGGACAAGCTCGTCCACATCAACCGCGTCGCCAAGGTGGTGAAGGGCGGCCGTCGCTTCGGCTTCGCGGCCCTCGTCGTCGTCGGCGACCAGAAGGGCCGCGTCGGCTTCGGCCACGGCAAGGCCCGCGAGGTGCCGGAGGCCATCCGCAAGGCGACCGAGGCGGCCAAGCGCGGCCTGATCCGCGTCTCGCTTCGCGAGGGCCGGACCCTGCACCACGACGTCAACGGCCGCCACGGCGCCGGCAAGGTGATCCTCCGCGCGGCCCCGCAGGGCACCGGCATCATCGCCGGCGGCCCGATGCGCGCCGTGTTCGAGACGCTCGGCATGCAGGACGTGGTCGCCAAGTCGCTGGGTTCGTCGAACCCCTACAACCTCGTGCGCGCCACCTTCGAGGCGCTTAAGAACGAGGACAGCCCGCGCTCCGTGGCGGCCCGCCGCGGCATCAAGGTGTCGACGCTCCAGTCGCGTCGCCGCGATGCCGATCCGGCCGACCAGTCCGAAGCCGCGGTCGCGTGAGGGAGGGTCCGATGGCACAGAAGACCGTCCGCATCGAGCAGATCGGCTCGCCGATCCGCCGCGAGGCCAGCCAGCGCCAGACGCTGATCGGCCTCAAGCTCAACAAGCTCCACCGCGTGTCCGAGCTGGAGGATACCCCCTCCGTGCGCGGCATGATCCGCAAGGTTGCGCACCTCGTGCGCGTCCACGGCGACGTGGCGTGAGGAGGTCCCGATGAAGCTCAACGAGATCAGCGACAACCCCGGCGCAACCAAGAACCGGATGCGCGTGGGTCGGGGCATCGGCTCCGGCAAGGGCAAGACCGCGGGCCGCGGCGTGAAGGGTCAGAAGGCCCGGACCGGCGTGTCCATCAAGGGCTTCGAGGGCGGTCAGATGCCGCTGCATCGTCGCCTGCCGAAGCGCGGCTTCAACAACCTCTATGCCCAGGACCTGAACGAGGTGAACCTCGGCCGGATCCAGGAGGCCGTCGACGCGGGCAAGCTCGACAAGGCCGCCACCGTCACGGTGGAGAGCCTCGTCGCCGCCGGCATCATCGCCCGTCCCCGTGACGGCGTGAAGCTGCTCGGCGTCGGTGAGCTCACCGCGAAGCTCAGCTTCGAGGTCACCCGCGCCTCCAAGTCCGCCGTCGAGGCGGTCGAGAAGGCCGGCGGCTCGGTCAGCACCGTCTACGCCCAGGGTGCCTCCACCCGCGGCGGCAGCGAGGCGGCCACGGCCTGACGGACGCGACGGGGCGACCGCGGGACCCGTTGCACGGGCTCCGCGCACCCTTTAAGCCGATCCTTCGAGCGGCGGCCCTGCGACCACGCGGGCCGCCGTTTTCATTTCATCCGGGTGCCGGTCGCCCGGCGACACTTCCAGGACGCGACGCTTATGGCCTCAGCCGCCGAGCAGCTTGCCGCCAATCTCAATTTCGGTGCGATCGCCAAGGCCGATGAGCTGAAGAAGCGCATCTGGTTCACGCTCGGCGCCCTCGTGGTGTTCCGGCTGGGCACGTACATCCCGATCCCCGGCATCGACCCGGAGCAGTTCGCTCGGAACTTCCAGCAGCAGGCGGGCGGCGTGCTCGGCCTGTTCAACATGTTCTCGGGCGGCGCTGTGGAGCGCATGGCGATCTTCGCCCTGAACATCATGCCCTACATCTCGGCCTCGATCATCGTGCAGCTCCTGACCTCGGTGATCCCGAGCCTGGAAGCGCTGAAGAAGGAGGGCGAGTCCGGCCGCAAGGTCATCAACCAGTACACCCGCTACCTCACGGTGGTGCTGGCGCTGGTTCAGTCCTGGGGCATCGCCATCGGCCTGCAGAGTTCCTCGGCCGCGATCGACCCGGGCCCGTTCTTCCTGGCCTCGACGGTGATCACGCTCACGGGCGGCACCCTGTTCCTGATGTGGCTCGGCGAGCAGATCACCTCGCGCGGCATCGGCAACGGCTCGTCGCTGATCATCTTCGCCGGCATCGTGGCCCACCTGCCGGTGGCGATCGCGGGCGCGCTGGAGCTCGGCCGGACCGGCGCCCTGTCGCCGGCGATCATCCTGGGCGTCGGCGTCGCGGCCGTGGCGCTCGTCTACTTCATCGTGTTCATGGAGCGAGCCCAGCGCCGGCTGCTGATCAACTACCCGAAGCGCCAGGTCGGCAACCGGATGTACGAGGGCCAGACCTCGTTCCTGCCGCTCAAGCTCAACACCTCGGGCGTGATCCCGCCGATCTTCGCCTCGTCGCTGCTGCTGCTGCCGGCGACCGCCGCGAGCTTCTCGGCCAACGGCGGCGCCACCGGGTGGCTCGGCACGGTCACGGCCTATCTCGGCCACGGCACGCCGCTGTTCATGGTGCTGTACGCGGCGCTGATCATCTTCTTCACGTTCTTCTACACCGCGGTGGTCTTCAATCCGCAGGAGACGGCCGACAACCTGAAGAAGCATGGCGGCTTCATCCCGGGCATCCGCCCGGGCGAGCGCACCGCGGCCTTCATCGACAAGGTGCTGACCCGCATCACGGTGATCGGCGCCCTGTACCTGACCCTCGTGTGCCTCTGCCCGGAGATCCTGTCGTCCTACGCGGCCGCCAGCCTCGGCTTCGGCGGAACCTCCCTGCTGATCGTGGTCTCGGTCACGATGGATACGGTCGCGCAGATCCACGGCCACCTGATGGCCCATCAGTACGAGGGCCTGGTGAAGAAGGCCAAGCTGCGTGGCGCCTCGACCACGCAACGGCGGCGCTGAGCCTGCTACAGAGGCGGGCCGACCCTAAGCACGCGCCCGCCTCTGGCCCAAAGGTCTGGATGCCTTACCGGCCCGGACCGGCTAGAAAACCCCGAACCCGGCGATGCCAGGGAGGCTTCGCCACCACGGCTTGTGCCCACTGAGAGAGTGGGCCGAACGAGGACAACGCCATGCGCATCATTCTGCTCGGTCCGCCCGGTGCGGGGAAGGGGACGCAATCCGAGCGGATCGTACAGCGCTTCGGCATCCCGCAGCTCTCCACCGGCGACATGCTGCGCGCCGCAGTGGCGGCCGGCACGCCCGTCGGCCTCGAGGCCAAGGCCGTGATGGAATCCGGCGGCCTCGTCTCCGACCGGATCGTGGTCGGCATCGTCGCCGACCGGATCGAGGAGCCGGATGCCCGCCGCGGCTTCATCCTCGACGGCTTCCCGCGCACGGTCGCGCAGGCCGAGGCCCTCGGCGAGATGCTCGCCGGCAAGGGGATGAGCCTCTCCGCGGTCGTCGAGCTGAAGGTCGACGAGAACGCCCTGGTCGGCCGCATCGAGAAGCGCGCCGCCGAGACCCTGGCCCGCGGCCAGGCCGTGCGGAAGGACGACACCCCCGAGGTGTTCAAGCAGCGGCTCGAGGCCTACCGCGCCCAGACCGCGCCCCTCTCGGCCTACTACGCGCAGAAGGGCATGCTGGAGACCATCGACGGCATGCAGCCGATCGACAAGGTCACCGCCGACCTGATGGCGGTGCTGGAGCCGCACGAGGAGCGCGTCGCCTCCTGACGCGATCGCGGCGCGTTGACCGATTGGTGAAGCGCGCCCGTGAACCCGGCGGTATCTCGGCGGGTTATGGGGCGGATCCACGATCGGAGACGCCATGACTGTCCGCCTTCTCGCCGCCGCGTCCCTGCTGCTCGCGGTGGCCGTCCCGCCAATGCCGGCCTTCGCGCAGAGCCCGGCGCAGTCCTTCGTGTACGGCCAGAAGCGATTCCGGCACGCCTGCCGGCCGCCGCTCAAGTACGCGGCGGGGACCTGCGTCCGCCGCTGCCCGGCAGGCTACCAGTCCATGGGCGGGTATTGCCGGCTGCGGAACCAGGGCTTCCGCTGAGACGTCGCGCGGGTCGGCACGGTCCCGGGTACCGGCACTTCGCCCGGGACCGTCGCTCAGATCCGCCCTTCGCGGCGGAGGCTTCCGAAGAAGTTGACGATGTCCATCTGCAGCGACCGGTGGCCGAAGAGGCGGAACGGGTAGCCCTCCGCGGTGCCGTCGCGCAGTTCGATCATCGCCGTCATCGTGTTGTAGCGGAACACCATGCGGCGCCCGGCGAAGGTCGCCCAGAGCAGGGGCGGCCCGTCATCCGCGCCCTGGAGGGCGACTGAACCGGGTTCCGCCTCGGCGAGGACGCCGCCGATCACGGCCAGCGTCACCGGCATGACCTCCTCCAGAGTCTCCTCCGCGGCGCGCAGCACCGAGTCGGCGAAGGACCGCAGCGTCGCGCCGTCGCTCGTCACCACTGCCATTTCCGCTCCTCGGTGTTTCCAGTAAGGCCCGCTTCGGGCGCGGGGCGGGACAGAGACGGGTCGAGACGTCGTTGACATCGGGCCGCCCGCGCGCTAGCAGGCCCTCCTTCGTCCAACCGAACGATGGTCCGAGGTGCCCTGTCCAGGGCCGCCCGCGGGCCGCGTCGTCGTTTCACGTGCGCAGGGGCCGGCCTCCACCGGACGCGCGCGACACCGGCCCGGATCCCCGGGCCTCACATGGAGAGTGATCGTGGCCCGTATCGCAGGCGTCAACATCCCGACCAACAAGCGCGTCGTCATCGCGCTCCAGTACATTCACGGCATCGGCGCCAAGAAGGCCGAGGAGATCACCCAGAAGGTGAACATCCCCGCCGAGCGTCGCGTCAACCAGCTGACCGACGCCGAGGTTCTGTCGATCCGCGAGACGATCGACCGGGACTACCTCGTCGAGGGTGACCTGCGCCGCGAAGTCTCCATGAACATCAAGCGCCTGATGGATCTCGGCGCCTACCGCGGCCTGCGTCACCGCAAGCAGCTGCCGGTCCGCGGCCAGCGCACCCACACCAACGCCCGCACCCGCAAGGGCAAGGCGAAGCCGATCGCCGGCAAGAAGAAGTAATTTTTTGGAACTGAGAGGCCGTGCTCCGCTCGGCCTCTTTCCCGTCGCGCCAAGTGTCCCGCAGCGGGTCCGGCGCCGGCTCGACCGCCCGACACGGGTGCTCCGGCCAAGTCCCAAGAAGAATCCCGAGCGCCTGGTGTTACGGGCGTGCCTGAAGGAAGAGTGAGACCAGAATGGCCAAGGAACCGCAACGCGTCCGCCGCCGCGAGCGCAAGAACATCGTGTCGGGCGTCGCCCACGTGAACGCCTCGTTCAACAACACGATGATCACCATCACGGACGCGCAGGGCAACACGATCTCGTGGTCGTCCGCCGGCGCGATGGGCTTCAAGGGCTCGCGCAAGTCGACCCCGTACGCCGCCCAGGTCGCCGCCGAGGATGCCGGCCGCAAGGCGGCCGAGCACGGCATGCGCACCCTCGAGGTCGAGGTGTCGGGTCCGGGTTCGGGCCGCGAGTCGGCGCTGCGCGCCCTCCAGGCGGCGGGCTTCACGGTGACCTCGATCCGCGACGTCACCTCGATCCCGCACAACGGCTGCCGGCCGCGCAAGCGCCGCCGCGTCTGATCCGAGACCAGCGAAGCCTTTTGACGGAGAAGCTCATGACGGGATCGAAGCCGCTTCCGGGCGTGCTGCGTTGGAACCTCGGGGACCTCACGGTCACCGCGCTCAACGACGGCTGGTTTCAGGCCAGCCTCGATCTCGTCACGGGCATCTCCAAGGAGGAGGCCGGGCGGCTCCAGGTCGCGGGCTTCCGCACCGAGCAGCCGAAGATCACGCTGAACGCCTTCCTGATCACGGGTCCCGGCCTCAAGCCGACCCTGATCGACACGGGCTACGGCGACCTCGCGCCGGCACCGACCCTGGGTCGCGCCGGCGCGGCGCTCGCGCTCACCGGCGTCGAGCCCGAGGACATCGGCACGGTGCTCGTCAGCCACCTGCACCCCGACCATGTCGGCGGTCTCGTGAAGGACGGCGCGGCGCGCTACCCGAACGCCGAGATCGTGCTGCACGCCGACGAGGCGGCGCACTGGCTCCCGGACGAGGCCCTGGCCAAGGCGCCGGAGGCTGCGAAGCCCTACTTCGAGGGCGCCCGCAAATCCCTGGCGCCCTACGCCGGCAAGGTGCGCGAGCACGGGGGCGGCGAGGTCCTCCCGGGGATCACGGCGGTCCCTCTGCCCGGCCACACGCCGGGCCATTGCGGTTTCCGCATCGTCTCCGGTGGACAGTCGCTGCTGATGTGGACCGACGTGGTGCACCTGCCGGCGATCCAGTTCAAGAACCCGGAGGCCGGCGTCGGCTTCGACGTCGACGGCGACCAGGCGCGGGAGACGCGCAAGCGGATCCTGGACGAGGTGGCGCGCGAGCGGACGCTCATCGCCGGCGGCCACCTCGAATTCCCGGCGCTCGGCTACGTGGATCGGGACGGGGCTGGCTACAGCTTCGTGCCGGTGCTGTGGGTCGGCGGCGAGTAACGGCGGATACGGATTTCAGGGACCGTTCGGGGCGCCAGGGGGCTGCGCCGGACGGCCGAAGCGCGGGGACGGGCGTCGCGGATCCCGGGCAAGGACGAGAGGTAGGATCGTGGTCATTCAGAAGAATTGGCAGGAACTGATCAAGCCGAACAAGCTGCAGGTCACGACCGGTGACGACCCCAAGCGGGTCGCCACGGTCGTCGCCGAGCCGCTCGAGCGCGGCTTCGGCACGACGCTGGGCAACGCCCTGCGCCGCGTGCTCCTGTCGTCGCTCCAGGGCGCGGCCGTGACCTCGGTGCAGATCGACGGCGTGCTGCACGAGTTCTCGTCGATCCCGGGCGTGCGCGAGGACGTCACCGACATCGTCCTCAACATCAAGACCATCGCGATCCGCTCGCAGACGGACGCGCCGAAGCGCATGACCCTGCGCAAGACCGGCCCGGGCCTCGTCACCGCCGGTGACATCGGCACCGTCGGCGACATCCAGATCCTGAACCCCGACCTCGTGATCTGCACCCTCGACGACGGCGCCGAGATCCGCATGGAGTTCACGGTCGCCACCGGCAAGGGCTACGTCCCGGCCGAGCGCAACCGCCCCGAGGACGCGCCGATCGGCCTGATCCCGGTCGACTCGCTGTTCTCGCCGGTCACCAAGGTCAGCTACCGCGTCGAGACCACCCGCGAGGGCCAGGATCTCGACAAGGACAAGCTGACCATGACGGTCGAGACCAACGGCGCGGTCTCCCCGGAGGATGCGCTCGCCTACGCGGCGCGCATCATCCAGGACCAGCTGCAGGTCTTCGTGAACTTCGAGGATCCGCGCAAGGAAGAGGCCGCGCCGCTCGCGCCGCAGCTGCCCTTCAACCCGGCGCTGCTCAAGAAGGTCGACGAGCTGGAGCTGTCGGTCCGCTCGGCGAACTGCCTGAAGAACGACAACATCGTCTACATCGGCGACCTGATCCAGAAGTCCGAGGGCGAGATGCTGCGGACCCCGAATTTCGGCCGCAAGTCGCTCAACGAGATCAAGGAAGTGCTCGCCGGTATGGGCCTGCACCTCGGCATGGACATCCCCGGCTGGCCGCCGGAGAACATCGAGGACCTCGCCAAGCGCTTCGAGGAGCACTACTGAGCGGCGAAGCCGCCTCGGGCTGAACTGGGCGGCGCCACACGGCGCCGCTTGTTTGGCCGGCTCAGACCCGGGACTTCGCCGAGCCGACGCGAGGTCCCAGCCAATCCCGCCGCGGGGTCAAGCGGAGAGCAACAGCCCCAATGGGGCACCCGGCCGTACCGTGGCACGGCGGCCGAGACGAGAAGGAAGCCAGCACCATGCGTCACGCCTATCGCGGCCGCCGTTTCAACCGCACCGCCGAGCATCGCAAGGCGATGTTCGCCAACATGTCCGCCGCGCTGATCAAGCACGAGCAGATCATCACCACCCTGCCGAAGGCGAAGGACCTGCGTCCGGTCGTCGAGAAGCTGATCACGCTGGGCCGCATCGACAGCGTCCACACCCGCCGCCTCGCCATGGCGCAGCTGCGCGACGCCGATATGGTCAAGAAGCTCTTCACCGTGCTCGGCCCGCGCTACAAGGGCCGTCCGGGCGGCTACTGCCGGATCATGAAGGCCGGCTTCCGCCAGGGCGACAACGCCCCGCTGGCGGTGATCGAGTTCGTCGACCGCGACGTCGAGGCCCGCGGCAAGGATTCCGGTCCGAGCCAGGTCGCCGAAGCCGCCTGATCGGGCACGGAGCGTCCCGACGCGTCGGGTCTGTGAGAAGCCGTCCCGGATCCTCCGGGGCGGCTTCTCGCGTTTCGCCCCCGTCTCATCGCGGGCGCGGCGAAGCGATCGAAGTCATCGCATGTTGCCGGGCCACTTCGCTGCGGGCGCGACGACGATGCGCGGATGACAAAAAACCCGCCGGCTCGCGCCGACGGGTCTGAAGCAGGGTCCACGTCTCGGATCGTCGCGGGAGCTCGCGCTCGCGGCCCGTCTCAGACAGGGCGGGAACTCGACCGCGCCGCGCTCCGAAAACCCCTATCCCTGCCGGAACTCGTCCGGTGGACCGTCCTGGTCCAAGTCGTTGTCACGCCTGCGGCGCGGGAAGATGCCGTGATTGCTCATGGTCCACCTCCTCTTCGTAACCCGGGGCCTCCGAGCCCCACGGACAGAGAATGAGCCGGCAATCGATCGGTTGCAAGCCCCGTTGCAAGCCCCGTCAGCTGACGGGTCCGGCCCCGCCGTCGAGCAGTGAGGCGACCCGGGCCGCGAGATCGGCTGAGCGGAACGGCTTCGTGAGCACCGGCAGGTCCTCGGGGATCTGCATCGCCTCGGCGTGCCCGGTGAGAATCAGCACCGGCAGGCGCGGATCCCGCTCGCGGATCTCGGCGGCCAGTTCGATGCCGCTCATGCCGGGCATGGCGAGGTCAGCGACGACGATGTCGTAGCGGTCCGCCGCGAGGAGCCGGAGCGCGGCCTCGCCGTCGCTGGCCTCCGTGGTGCTGTGACCGAAGCCGGTGAGGAACGAGGCCGTCACGTGGCGCACCTGCGAATCGTCGTCGACGATCAGGACGTGGGCCCGCCGCCCGGCGACCGGGACCGAACCGGAAGCCTCGGGCGCCTGTTCTGGCGCCTGATCGGCGAAGGGGAGGGCGAGTTCCACGCGGGTGCCCCGGCCGACCACGCTGTCGATCACCAGCCGGCCCTTGGATTGCTGCGCGAGGCCGAACACCATGGCGAGGCCGAGCCCCGTGCCCTGGCCGACGGCCTTGGTGGTGAAGAACGGCTCGCAGACCCGGCGCAGGATCTCCTCCGGGATGCCGGTGCCCTCGTCGGTGACGCTGATGCCCAGATAGGTGCCGTCGGCGATCTCGGGGTCGCCGCTGATCGCGAGCCGGCGCGTCGCGACCGTGATCGCGCCCCCGTCCGGCATGGCATCCCGGGCGTTGATGCAGAGGTTGAGCACCGCGAGTTCGAGCTGGTCCGGATCGACCTGGACTGCCGGCAGACCGTCCGCGAGGTCGGTCCGGACCGTGACGAGGCCGCCGAGGCTGCGGCCGAACAGGTCGCTCATCCCGGCGATCAGGGTGTTCACGTCAACGGCGCGCGCCTGGAGGTCGTGGGCGCGGCTGAAGCTCAGGAGGCGCTTGGTCAGGGACGCCCCGCGCTCGGCGGCGCCCCGGGCGTTCTCGATCAGGCGCTGGACCCGCGGCTGGTCGGCGACCTTCGGGCCGGCGAGTTCGAGGCTGCCGAGGATGGCGGTCAGCAGGTTGTTGAAGTCGTGCGCGATGCCGCCCGCGAGGGTGCCCAGCGCCTGCATCTTGTCCGACTGGCGCAGGCGCGCCTCGAGGGTTCGCTGCTCGGTCACGTCGCGCTCGATCGTCGCGAGGTGGCTGATCGCCCCGCCCGCGTCGCGGATCGGCACCCGCGTCACGTGGCTCCAGTGCTCGGCGCCGGTCGGGCCGTCGCTGATGAGGTTCTCGGCCACGGCGCCGGACCGGATCGCCGCCGCGTCCGCCGCCGTCACCGCTTCCGCCTTCGGGCCGAGGAGATCGCCCTCGCGCCGCCCGAGGCTGGCGGCGACGTCGTGGCCGAGGAGGGCGGCCTTGCGGCCGTTCAGACGCACGAACCGGCCGTCCGCGTCCTTGAAGCTGATCGCGTCCTGGGCATGGTCGAGGAGGCCGCGCAGCAGCGCCCGCTCGGTGGCGAGGTCCCGGCCGAGGCGGTGGCGCTCGAAGGCCTGCCGGACGGTGGAGCGGAGCAGCCCGGCATCCCAGGGCTTGGTCACGTAGCCGACGATGCCGCCGCGGTTGAGGGCGGCGATCACCGCGGTGATGTCGGCGTAGCCGGTCAGCAGGATCGCCTGCGCGTCGTGGAAGGTGCGGGCCTCGGCGAGGAGCGCGTCGCCGGTGAGGCCCGGCATCCGCTGATCCGAGAGCACCACGGCGATGTCGGGCTCGGCGCGCAGGATCTCCAGCGCCTCGGCCGGGCGCGAGGTCGTCAGAACCCGATAGGAATCCTCGAACAGGTCCTCCAGGGCGATCAGGATGTCCGGCTCGTCGTCGACGGCCAGGATCGTCCCTACACCTGCCGTACCGTCACTCATGCACTGGCCGCCTGCCGCGGAATCCCGATCACGAAGCAGGCTCCCCCACCCGGGGCCGTCTCCACGGTGAGCGAGCCGCTATGCGCTTGAACGACGCTGTAGGCAATCGCAAGACCCAGGCCCGTACCGGATCCGACCGGCTTCGTCGTGAAGAACGGCTCGAAGATCTTCTCCCGCAGCGTATCCGGGATGCCTGGCCCCGTATCGCTGATGCGAATCTCGTCGATTTCGGGATTCGACTGCGTGATGATCCGGATGGTGCCGCCCTCCGGCATGGCGTCGGCGGCGTTGCCCAGGATGTTCATCACCACCTGGTTGAGCAGCGCCGGGGTGCAGTGGATCTCGGCGCGGCCGGCGAAGCTGCGCTCCACGGCGATGCGCTCGCCGAGCTTGTGCTGGATCAGCGCGAGCACCGTCTCGATCGCCTCCGGCACGTTGACCAGGGCGCGCTCACCCTCGTCCAGGCGCGAGAACTTGCGGAGGTTCAGGACGAGATCCTGGATCCGGGTCAGCCCCATGCGCATCGAGCCGACCCGCTGCCGGGCCTTTTCGATGGCGCGGGCGGCGGCCTCCGGGGCGGCGTCCGGCAACTCGCCGAGCAGGCGCTCGACCGTGCCCTGGTGGGCCAGGATGAAGGCGAGCGGGTTGTTGATCTCGTGGGCGATCCCGGCCACCAGCTCGCCGAGCGAGGCCATCTTGGCGGCCTGGACGAGCTTGGACTGCGCCTCGGTGAGCTGGCGGTTGGCGTCGGCGAGGTCGCGGTTGGCCCGTTCCAGGGCATCGGCGAGGCGCGCCCGGGCCTCGGCCGCCTCGGCCTCCGCGCGGGCGCGCTCCACCGCCCGCTCGCGCTCGCCGAACTGGCCGGCGATGCGCCGGTCGTCCTCCTCCAGGAGCCGCCGCCGGACGAAGCCGCGGACCCGCAGCGCCAGCACCTCGGCGTCGGTCTTCGAGACGACGTCGTCGGCGCCGGCCGCGTAGGCCTCGACCAGGAAGTCCTTGGCCGGATCGCTGCCGGCGATGCCGACGAGGTGGAAGCCCGCGCCGGCCGCCTGGCCTGAGCGCCGCTGGCTGATCGCCCGGCACAGGGCGAGGCCGTCGTAGGCGTGGCCCAGGAGATCGACGGTCACGCAGTCGAAGGCCTCGTCGCCGGCGGCCGCGTCCAGGGCGGCCAGGGCCGCCTCCGGCCCGTCGACGCTCGCCACCTGGTGTCCGTCCTGGCCCATCACGCCGGCCAGGAATGTCCGGTAGGTCGCGCTGCCGTCGATCACCAGGACTCGCCCGCGCCGGAACGCGGCCGCGCCCGGCCCCTCGCCGTCGGTCGTCGGCCGGCGCTCGCGCAGCAGGGCGCGGATGCGCAGGATCATCAGGTCGCGGTCGGCGGATTTCGGCAGGTAGGCGTCGGCGCCGCTCTCCAGACCCTGGCGCTCGCCGCCGCTGCCCCCCGTCAGCATCAGGACGGGCAGGGCCCGGGTGCGCAGCGACAGGCGCATCTGCCGGATCAGCTCGTCGCCGTTCATGCCCGGAAGGTGATAATCGGCCACCACGAGGTCGGGCTGGCTGCGGTTGAGATGATCGAGGGCGGTCTCGGCAGAGGCGCAGCGCTCCACCGCGAAGCCGTGCGCCTCCAGCAGCAGGCGCAGCTCCAGGGCCTGCGTCTCCGAATCCTCGACCAGCAGGATCCGGGCCGGCACCTCCGCCGTGCCGGCCTCGCTCACGGTCGCGCTCCCGCGTCCACCAAGCGCAGGACGTGGTCGGCGACGCGGTCCAGGGGGAGGACGGCGCGGGCGGCCCCGAGCCGCACGGCCGCCGCCGGCATGCCGTAGACGACGGCGGTGCTCTCGTGCTCGGCGACGGTCTGGGCGCCGGCCTTGTGCATGTCGGCGAGGCCGAGGGCCCCGTCCTCGCCCATGCCGGTCAGCAGCACGCCGATGCCGGACGCGCCGGACTGGCGGGCCATGGACCGGAACAGCACGGTGGCGGCCGGGCGCTGGCCCGAGACCGGCGCCGAATCGATTACCCGCAGGATCCGGGCGGCACCGATCTCCAGGTGGCGATCACCCGGGGCCACGTAGACCCGACCGGGTTCGGCGCGCTCGCCGTCCTGGGCGAGGGAGACCGGGAGGGTCACGACGCTGTCGAGCCAGCTGGCGAAGCCGTCCATGAAGGCCGCGCCCATGTGCTGGACGACCAGCACCGGCAGCGGGAAATCCTTGGGCAGGGCGCCGATCACCCGCGCCAGCGCCGGGGGACCGCCCGTCGAGGCGGCGATGCCCAGGAGACTCGGGGCCTGCCCGGTCAGTTCGGCGGGCGCCGCCTGGGGTGCGGCGACGCTGCGACCGGCCCACTCGGTGCCGATCGGGCGGCGGCGGATGACCGGCACCTGGGCCATGATCCGCAGCTGCGTGCAGATCTCGCCGGCGACGCCCTCGTAGCCGGCATGGGTCGTGGCCACGGGCTTCTCGACCACCGACAGGGCCCCGGCCCGCAGCGCGTTCATCGAGATGCGCAGCGAGGAATCCTCGACCGAATCCGCCACCACGACGATCGGGGTCGGGTGCTCGGCCATGATCCGGCGGGTCGTCTCCAGGCCGTCGATCCCCGGCAGGCGGATATCCATCGAGATCACGTCCGGCCGCACGGTCCGGAGCCTGTCGAGGGCTTCCTCGCCGGAAGCGACCGCGGCCACGATTTCGAGGCGGGGATCGCGGGAGACGATGTGGCGCAGCAGCTCGCGCACCACGAGGCTGTCCTCCACGAGCATCACACGGACGGGGGTCATAGGAGCTGCCCGATCGTATCCAGCAGCTGGCGCTGGTCGAACTTCTGCTTGGTCAGGTAGGCGTCGGCGCCGAGATCCAGGCCCCGGGCGACGTCGGCGGCGTCCCCGCGTGAGGTCATCAGGATCGTCGGAAGCCGGGCGAAGCGCTCGTCGGCCCGCAGCGCCTTGAGGAGTCCGAACCCGTCGAGGCGCGGCATCTCCACGTCTGCGAGCACGAGGTTCACGGGCTCGATCTCGGCGCGCAGCCGGTCGAGGGCGTCCTGCCCGTCGACGCAGACGACCACGCGGTAGCCGGCGGCTTCCAAGATTCCCTTCTCCAGAGTCCGGGTTGTGATCGAATCGTCGACGACCAGGATCGTCGCGCGCGCGGACGCGCCCGGCGAGGCGTGAGTCGTCGAACGTGGCGCCGGCGCCATCGTTCCGAGCGAACCGCCCGACATCCCGGCCAGGGCGCGCGCCGCGAGCCCCTCGGGGTCGAGGACGAGCACCGGCACGTCCCCGTGCAGCACCGCCGTGCCGGCGATCAGCCCCGGATCGGCGCCGAAATCCGGCGCGGGTAGAACCAGGAACGGGCGGACGTCGTGCAGGCGGTCGACCGCCAGGACCAGACGGCCGCCGCCGGTCCGCAGCACCACGGCGGTCAGCGTGGCGGGATCGGCCGGATCCGCGACCTGACCGAGGATCGCGGCGAGGTCCGTCGCCGGGTGGTTCGTCGCGGCGTCCCCGTCGCCGAGGCGCACGATCGTCCGGCCCATGGCGACCGGCAGCGCGCCGCGCCGCAGGCGCAGGAGGCGCTCCACGGCGCCCCCGGGGAGCGCGTAGCTGCGGCCGGCCGCCTCGACCAGGAGCAGGCTGCGCCGGGCCGCCGAGAGCGGCAGGGTGAAGATCAGGGCGGTGCCGGACGGGTCGCGCGGCTCCAGGCGGACGCTGCCCATGAGCTGGCGGGCGGCGTCCGCGGCGACCGAGAGGCCGTAGCCGCGCCCCGACAGGGTGTCGACCGCCTCGGCGGTGGAGAAGCCGGGCTCGAAGACGAGGCGGAGCAGGGTGTCGGGGTCGGCGGCGGAGGCGGGGGCGAGGAGGCCGCGCTCGCGGGCCGCCGCCTCGATCCGCGCGAGGTCCGGGCCGGGCCCGTCGTCGAACACGGTGACCTGCAGGCGGGAACCGCGCACCGCGACCTCCAGCCCCAGCCCCAGGGCCTCCGGCTTGCCGGCCGCGCGCCGCACCTCCGGCGCCTGCCAGCCGTGGCTGAGGGCGTTGCGCAGGGCGTGGAGCAGCGGATCCTTCAGCGCCTGCAGCGTGCCGCGCTCCACCGGCAGGTCGAGGCCCCGCAATTCGAGATCGACCTCGCGGCCCTGCTCCCGGGCGGTCTCGCGCAGCGACCGGGCGAGGGGGGCGAGGACGGTCTCGGCCGGGACCAGGGCGAGGCGCTCCGCGGCGGCGCGGACGCGGGTCGCGGCGCCCTCGACCGCGCTGGTCGCGGACGCCTGGCGCCGCGACAGGTCCGCCGCCTCCCGGGCGAAGGCGCCGGCGCGGGCCGCGAAGGCGCGCCATTCGGGCCGCT
>NZ_JBKFAV010000058.1:0-25216 GCF_053345825.1 Methylobacterium sp. C33D | reverse complement strand
GCGGCGGGCGCCGTCTTCGCCGACGTGCCGAACCTGATCCTCACGCCGCACATCGCCGGGGTGACGCAGGAATCGAACGTGCGCGTCTCCGCCGTCACGGCCCGGGCCGTGCGCCGCCACCTCACGGAGCGCTGAGCCGATGCCGAACCTGACCCTCCCGGAGGCCGAGACCCTCGCCGCCGACGCCCTCGTCCGCTGCGGCACGGCCGAGGCCGCGGCCCGGAGCGTCGCCCGCGCTCTGGTCGGCGCCGAGGCGGACGGGCTCAAGGGCCACGGCCTGTCGCGGGTCGCGCCCTACGCGGCGCAGGTGCGCGCCGGGAAGGTCGTGGGCGACGCGGTGCCGCGGGCGACGCGCCCGCGGCCGGGCCTGCTCGCGGTCGACGCCGCCCACGGCTTCGCCTACCCGGCGATCGACCTCGCCCTGGAGACGCTGCCGGGCCTCGCGCGCCAGCAGGGCGTGGCGGCGGCGGGCATCCGCCGCTCGCACCATTGCGGCGCCGCGGGTCGACCGGTGGAGCGACTGGCCGAGCAGGGCTGCGTCGCGCTGCTCTTCGCCAACACGCCCGCCGCGATGGCGCCCTGGGGCGGGCGGCAGGCGGTGTTCGGCACCAACCCGCTGGCCTTCGCCTGCCCGCTGCCGGGCCGCGCGCCGATCGTGGTCGACCTCGCCCTGTCGAAGGTCGCCCGCGCCAACATCGTCGGGGCGGCCAAGCGCGGCGAGCCGATCCCCGAGGGCTGGGCCCTCGACGCGGCGGGACGGCCGACGACCGACGCGACGGCCGCCCTCGACGGCACCATGGTGCCGCTGGGCGACGCCAAGGGGACGGCGCTCGCCCTGATGGTCGAGCTGCTCGCCGCCGGGCTCGTCGGCGCGCGCTTCGCCGGCGAGGCCTCCTCGTTCCTCGACGCCGCGGGCGACCCGCCGGGAACCGGGCAGCTGATCCTCGCCCTCGACGCGGCGGCGCTCAGCCCGGACGCGCCGGAGCGCTTCGCGGCGCTGGCCGGCGCGATCGAGGGGCAGGACGGCGCCCGGCTCCCGGGCAGCCGCCGGCTCGGGCTCCGCCGCCGGGCCGCAGAGGCGGGCCTCGACCTGCCCGAAGCCCTCGTGGCCGAGATCCGGGCGCTGTGAGGCGTAACGCCTGTGCGGAGGGAGAACCCGTGATTGCTCCCGTCGGCAGGGCGACGTAAGCGAGAGGAGGGAGAGGTGCTGGACACAACCTTCGACGCTCTACCCACGGATGGGGCTCTGCGTCGTCACGCGATGGAACGGTCAGGCGAAGGGCAGGCAGGTTCGGGGCGCGCAGACTCGGGACGCGCCGGCGCGGTCGGCTTCCGCCCGCTCTACCGGCAGGTCTACGACACGCTGCTGAAGCGCCTGGCCGACGCGGTCTGGCAGCCCGGCCAGGTCCTGCCGAGCGAGGGGCAGCTCGCCGCCGAACTGGGCGTCAGCCAGGGGACGGTGCGCAAGGCCCTCGACGCGCTCACCGCCGACAGCCTGCTGGTGCGCCGCCAGGGCCGCGGGACCTTCGTGGCCGATCACGACGACAAGCAGAGCGTCTTCCGCTTCCTGAAGCTGCGGCCGGACGGCGACGGTACCGGCATGCCGACGAGCCGGGTCACGGGGATCGCGGAGGCGACCGCCAGCGCCGACGAGCGCGGGCGGCTCGACCTCGTGCGGTCCGCCCGCGTGGTCCGGATCGAGCGCGTGCGCGCCGTCGACGCCACGCTGTGCGTGGTCGAGACGATCAGCGTGCCAGCCGGCCTGTTCCCGGGCATCGCCCAGATCGAGCTGCCCAACACCCTCTACAGCCTCTACGCCACCCGCTACGGCATCACGATCGCCACCGCGAACGAGCGCCTCAAGGCCGTGGCGATCGGGCCCCGCGAGGCCGAGCTGCTCCAGGTGCCCGCCGGAACCCCGGCCCTCGAGATCGACCGCGTCGCCATCGACCTCGAGGAGCGGCCGGTCGAGTGGCGCCTCTCGACCTGCCTGACGCAGGACATCCACTATCTCTCGGTCCTTCGCTGACCGGGATCCCTCCCGACGCGCCGCCCCGCAGTCGAAGGCGGGGCGCGCCGAACCGGACCTCCGCTGCCACAGCCTGAACGGGGAGCACGCGATGACCGATCGCGGAAGACGGGACTTCATGCGACTGAGCGCCCTCGGCGCCCTCGCCGCGCTCGGAGGCGTGCCGCGCGCACGGGCGGCCGACACCGCGACGCTGCCCTTCGGCAACGGCGAGCGGCCGCTCGTCGCCTATCCGGGCAAGCGGCCGCTCCTGCAGATGACCGCGCGCCCGCCGCAGCTGGAGACGCCATTCGCGGTCTTCGATGGGGGCGCGATCACGCCGAACGACGCGTTCTTCGTCCGCTACCACCTCGCCGACATCCCGACCGAGATCGACCCGCAGGCCTTCCGCGTCGCCGTGACCGGGCAGGTCGAGCGCCCGCTCTCCCTGTCGCTCGCCGACCTCAAGGCGATGCCCCAGACCGAGATCGTCGCGGTCAACCAGTGCTCGGGCAATTCCCGCGGCTTCTTCGCGCCGCGCATCGCCGGCGGCCAGCTCGCCAACGGCGCCATGGGCTGCGCCCGCTGGACCGGCGTGCCGCTCAAGACGGTGCTCGACCGGGCCGGCGTGAAGGCCGGCGCCGTGCAGGTCGCCTTCAACGGCCTCGACGGGCCGGTCCTGCCCGAGACGCCGGACTTCGCCAAGGCGCTGACCCTCGACCACGCCCGGGACGGCGCGGTGATGCTCGCCTGGGGCATGAACGGGCAGGACCTGCCCTGGCTCAACGGCTTCCCGCTCCGCCTCGTGGTGCCGGGCTACTACGGCACCTACTGGGTCAAGCACCTCGACAGCATCGCCGTCCTCGATCAGCCCTTCGAGGGCTTCTGGATGAAGACGGCCTACCGCATCCCCGACAACGCCTGCGCCTGCACCGAGCCCGGCCAGGCGCCGGACAGGACCGTGCCGATCGGCCGCCTCAACGTCCGCTCCTTCCTGACGAACCTGACCGACGGCGCGCCGGTGAAGGCCGGTCCGGTCGGCCTGCGCGGCATCGCGTTCGACGGCGGCTCGGGCATCCGGGAGGTCGCGGTCTCGGCCGACGACGGCGCCACCTGGACTCGGGCCGCGCTCGGCCAGGATCTCGGCCCCTACGCCTTCCGCACCTGGACCGCGGAGGTCGATCTCGCGCCGGGCGCCCACGCCCTGCGCGTGCGGGCCACGGGCAACGACGGCGCGACCCAGCCGATGGAGCCGCGCTGGAACCCCGCCGGCTACATGCGCAACGTCGTCGAGACGACCCGCGTGCGCGCGGCCTAGAGGGAGGATCGGCATGTTCAGCACCCGCCCACTCCGCGCGCCGGTCGTCGCGATCGCCGCCGCGCTGGCCGCGACACCCGCGCTGGCCGCGCCCGAGACCTACGCGCTGCCGGAACCGACGGCGCAGTTCCGGCCGGCCCCGGATGCCGCGCACGCGGCCGGCTTCCAGGCCGCGCAGGAGAACTGCCTGACCTGCCACTCGGCCGACTACGTCGCCATGCAGCCATCGAAGAAGGGGCAGGCCTTCTGGGACGCCGAGGTCGCCAAGATGATCAAGGTCTACCGGGCGCCGATCACGGAGGAGCAGGCCCGGGCCATCGCCGGCTATCTCGGCGCGGCCTACTGAGCGCCGAGACCGGGCAGGAGGCCCCGCGATGACCGTCAGAACCGCCGTGCCGGACCGGTCCGGGGCCGCGCCGACCGGCTCGCGGCGGGCCTCCGCCTGGGCCGGAGCGGCCGGCACGCTGATCCCGGGCCTGCTCCTGTGCCTGGGTATCACCGCGGTGGCGCAGGCGCTGCAGGCCGGCGAGGAACACCTGACCGGCCATCCCTACGTCGAGGCGCTGGTGCTGGCCATCCTGCTGGGGACGGCCGTCCGGACCGCCTGGGTGCCGGGCGCGCGCTACAAGGCCGGGATCGCCTTCTCGGCCAAGCAGATGCTGGAAGTGGCCGTCACGCTGCTCGGCGCCGCGGTGAGCCTCGGGGCCATCGTCGCCTCCGGCCCGGCGCTGCTGGCCGGCATCGTCGGGGCGGTGGCGCTGACCATCCTGGCGAGCTGCGCCCTCTGCCGCGCCCTCGGACTGCCGGTGCGCATGGCGCTGCTGATCGCCTGCGGCAACGCCATCTGCGGCAACTCGGCGATCGCGGCCGTGGCCCCGGTGATCGGGGCGGACAGCCGGGACGTGGCGGCGGCCATCGCCTTCACGGCCGTGCTGGGCGTGCTGATGGTCCTGGGCCTGCCGCTGTTCGTGCCGCTCGTCGGCTTCAGCGAGCACCAGTACGGGGTGCTGGCGGGGCTGACCGTCTACGCGGTGCCGCAGGTGCTGGCGGCGACCGTGCCGGTGGGCCCGCTCGCCACGCAGGTGGGCACGCTGGTCAAGCTGGTCCGGGTGCTGATGCTCGGGCCGGTGGTGCTGGCCCTCTCGCTCCTCGCCCCGCGCCTGCCGGCGGCGGGGGGAAGCGCCCCGGGGGGCGCCCGGCGCCGGCCCGGCTTCTTCAAGCTGGTGCCGTGGTTCATCCTCGGCTTCCTGGCCCTGGCGAGCCTGCGCTCCCTCGGGCTGATCCCGGACGGCTGGGTCGGGCCGATCTCCCGGCTCGCCGGCTTCCTCACGATCGTGTCGATGGCCGCGCTCGGCCTCGGGGTGGACGTGCGCGTGCTGGCCCAGGTCGGCGGCCGGGTCACGATGGCGGTCACCGCCTCGCTCCTCGTGCTGCTGGTCATCGCCGTCCTGCTGATCCGCGGGCTCGGGCTCGGCTGAGCCGGTCGCCGGCGACGGCGCCCGACGGGACTCTTACATGCGCCGGACTGGCCGGCACGGCATCGATAGTCCGCTCCGCTGCCGGCCGCGATCACGAAATCTTCGCAGAAACAATATAAATATTCGCTACAGAGACATGCTCAAGCCGCGCCGTTAACCATGACCCTCAATATCTTCGAAATTCGAGCCCGCTAATCTCCAGAGATAGTCCTGGATTGAACCCTCCGAATGATGACCGCCGCGACGAAAGCGAAGTAGCGAGACGCCGCGTTGGGATTGTACTCCAAACTGCGGGCCGCACTCGCTGAGGATGCCCTTCTCGCGCGCGACGTGAAGCGTTCGCTCGTCGACGGGCTGTATCAACCCTTCGCGTCTCTCGCGGTGGGCGCGGCGTCCGGCACCATCGTCGCCACGGCCGCGGCGTTCTGGTCCGACGACCGGGCGATCACCTTGACCGCCGTCGCGGTCGGCTTGATCGGGCTCACCCGCATCGTGCTCGCTCGAATCTACCTGAGCAAGGGGCCGAGCAAGCACGACCGTTACCGGACCTGGGAGACATATTTCTCCCTCGGCGCGTTCGCCTACGCCGCCTCGCTCGGCATCCTGTCGTTCCTCATCACGACCCGGTCGTCCAACCTCGCGCTCCAGGTCATCACCCCCACGTTCACGATCGGTTACGCCGCGGGCATCTCGGGCCGCAATGCGGGCCGCCCGCTGCTGGCCATCGCCCAGGTCCTCCTGTCGGCGATGCCGCTGTCGGCGGGTCTGCTGATGTCCGGCGACGGCGAGCGGGCCTCGCTCGGCATCCTCTCGCTCCTGTTCGCCTACGGCATGATCGACATCACGCTCAGCACGCGCGAGATCATCGTGTCGGCCCTGGTCACGACCCGGGACAAGGAGGCGCTCGCCGAGAAATTCCAGGCCCAGGCCAATCTGTTCGACATCGCGCTCCGCAACATGTCGCACGGGCTGTGCATGTTCGACGCCCGCGGCCGCCTTCAGGTCTGGAACGACCAGTTCCTCTCGATATCGGGCATCCCCGCGAACCGGATCCATACCAATTCCACGGCCAGATCCCTGTACGAGCTGAGCCGTGCCGTCATCGATGAGAGACGTGCGGGGCGCGGCTCGACACGCTCGACGTTCTCGGCGGCGTCGAACGCGCTGCGGTCGGGGAACCTGATCCTGCTCCTCCCCGACGATCGCGTGGTCTCCCTGATGCAGCGGCGAACCGCCGAGAAGGGCTACGTCATCATCTTCGAGGACATCACCGAGCGGCGTCGCAACGAGGCCCGCATCCAGCAGATGGCGAGTTACGACGATCTCACCGGCCTGCTGAATCGCAGCAGCTTCAAGGCCAAGGTCTCCCAGGCGCTGAAGGCCAGCGCCAGCGGCCAGGGGGATTTCGCGGTCCATCTGCTCGATCTCGACCATTTCAAGGTCATCAACGACACGTTGGGGCACCCGGCCGGGGACAGGTTGCTGCAGATGGTCGCCGACCGGCTGCGCGGGATCGGGGCGCTGTCCGGATCGGTCGCCCGCCTCGGCGGCGACGAGT
The DNA here is from genome assembly GCF_053345825.1 of Methylobacterium sp. C33D. Taxonomy (NCBI): domain Bacteria; kingdom Pseudomonadati; phylum Pseudomonadota; class Alphaproteobacteria; order Hyphomicrobiales; family Methylobacteriaceae; genus Methylobacterium; species Methylobacterium sp. C33D. Next base: position 18,854 of record NZ_JBKFAV010000058.1, on the reverse strand, counting down.
TCGTCATCGTCCAGCAATCCGTCACGTCGCCGGCCGTCGCGGAGGATCTGGCGCAGCGCGTCCTCCGGGAACTGGAGCGGCCTTTCGACATCGACGGCAATCAGGTGACGGTCGGCGCCTCCATCGGCATCGCGATCGCCCCGGTCCACGCCAACGACGAAGACAGACTCCTGAAATGCGCCGACATAGCCCTCTACGCCATCAAGGGGGCCGGCCGGAGCGGGTTCAAGATCTTCCAGCACGAGATGGAAGCGGCCACGCGCGCGCGGCACGCCCTCGAGTCGGATCTCCGGGCCGCCCTGACCAACGGGGAACTGGAGCTTCACTATCAGCCGATCGTCGACGCGAGCAGCGGGGCGATCGTGAGCTGCGAGGCGCTGCTCCGGTGGCACCACCCCGTATCCGGCTACATCCCGCCCTCGGACTTCATCCCGGTGGCCGAGGATTCGGGGCTGATCGTCCAGCTGGGCAACTGGGTCTTGAACGAAGCGTGTCGCGAGGCTCGGAAGTGGCCGTCGACCGTGAGCGTCGCGGTCAACATGTCGCCGCGCCAGTTCGGCGATCCGCAGCTGGCCTTCCACGTCATCGGCGCGCTGAGCCGCTCCGGCCTGCCGGCGCATCGCCTGGAACTCGAGATCACGGAGAGCGTGACGCTGGGCGCGACGCACAAGATCGTCGAGACCATCAACAGGCTCCGCCAGCTCGGGATCCGCCTGTCGATCGACGACTTCGGAACCGGCTACTCGTCCCTGAGCTCCCTGAGGAACTTCGCCTTCGACAAGTTGAAGATCGACCGGTCGTTCGTGTGGGATCTGGACAGGAAGTCCGAATCGACCGCGATCATCCGGGCGATCGTCGGCATGGGACGGAGCATCGGGATGGCCATCGTCGTCGAGGGCGTCGAGACCGACACGCAACTCGCCATCCTCCGGGCAGAGGGCTGCGATCTGATCCAGGGCTACGTGTTCAGTCGTCCGGTCCCCGCCCCCCAGATCCGGACCATGCTGGCGGCCGCGGAGCCCCTGGCGAAGCTAGCGAGCTGACGGTGACAGGTCTTGTGCGGGGAGCGCGCGGGACTGGGCGGCCTGGGCTCTTCCCCTGAGCTTGTCCTGAGCCAGAACGAACCGCTCCATGATGTTCAGATCCCGGTCCGTGAGGTTCATCGCGGCGGCCGCCCAGACCGCGACGATCCTTCTCAATTCCTCCAACGATATGCGATTGACCTCGCGGGCGGCCTGATAGATCGCCTGCTGCCCGTTGCGGCGGCGATGGTTGCCGGCGATGTAGGCGCGCACGGCCGCCTCGCCCTGGCCACGCTCGGCGAGGATGTGAACGATCCCCAGGGCGTGCATCTCTTCCGCGGTGTAGGTTCGCCCCTCGAGGATCATCTCCTGAGCCTTGATGGTGCCCAGCCGCCGGGCGAGGAAGCTGTACGCTCCCATACCGGGGAAGAGCCCGAACAGGATCTCCGGAAAACCGAACTTGGTGCCCTTCTCGGCGATGATCACGTCGAACGAGAGCAGCCCCTCGAAGCCGCCGCCCAGCGCGTCGCCCTGTACCAGGCCGATCGTGATGATCGGCAGGTTCAGCGCGTTCATGTTGCGGTGAAGGACGTCGACGCACGCGTTGCCGTAACCGACCAGCGCGGCCTCGTCACCCGCGCGGATCCTGGTCGCGAACAGGTTCAGGTCACCGCCGAGACTGAACACGCCGGGAAAGCGTGACCCGAAGACGAAATAGTTCAGGTCAGGGCCGCCGTTGCCGAAGCCCCGCTCGATGTCATCCTGCAGCCGGCTGAAGTCGGCCAGCATCTCGGGATTCTGGCATGGGCGTCCGTGCGGGCGCATGAAGGCCCACAGCGTATTGATGCCGGCCTCGAAATTGACTTCGATCTGAGCGAGTTCGGAGAGGGTGGGCGCTACGGGTGATACCGCCTGAGCGATCCGCGTCCCGCTCGGTCGCCGCGTGGCCGGCGGCCGCCGGCGCAGCGGCACGGGGCCGGGATATGGCACCAAATCCTTGGCGAGACCTGTAATAGACGCCATATCATTTGGACCCGTTAAGTGGTCCTTAACCGTATCGCAGCCGGCACGGCGGGGCCAGCGCGCCGGCGCGGCCCTCCTCAGATAATTAAACTTTGGTTAATTCCGGGCTCATTAGCCGTTTTTGCTTGCAAGCTGAGGCTATCGGCCGGGGACGGCCCGTCGATGCCGACGCGATGGAGCGGCTCGGCCCGTGCCGAGGCGCCCCGGGGCAGATCCTGGCAGGTCCTGGCAGGTCCGGAGCCGCCCCGGTTCCGCGGCGCCGACCGACCGGAGGCGCCGGCGCTACAGCGACAGGTCGAGCAGCCGCCCTTCGAACAGGCGGTCCCGCGAGCCCCGTATATGCGCGGCCATCGTGCCGCGCGCGGCCTCCGCCTCGCCATCCCGGAGCGCGCGGAAGATGGCCTCGTGCTCGTCGAACACCCCACGCAGGCCGGAATTCGGCCCGAGCAGAGAGAGGCCGTGGATCTTCATGCCGACGGCGATGTGCGAGCGCAGCGCCTGGAGCGAGGCGGCGTAATAGTGGTTGTTGGACGCCTCCGCGATCGCGTGATGGAACGCGAAGTCGGCATCCTCCCGGTGCTGCTCCTGGCGCGTCGCCGTCGCGAGCAGGACGAGGGCGTTCTCGATGGCCCGGAGCGCCGGGCCGTTCCGCCGCAGGGCGGCGTGGAAGGCCGCGTCGGGCTCGATGGTCAGGCGGAACTCGTAGCAGCGCTGGATGTCGGCGATGCTCTCGACGGGGGCGAAGCCGAGCTTCTGCTTCGCCTCGGCCGCCCGGACGAAGCTTCCCGCGCCGCGACGGGACAGGATCGTGCCCTCGCGTCTCAGACGCTCGAGGGCGGAGCGGACGACGGGGCGCGAGACCCCGAACTGTCCCGCCAGGTCGTGCTCGCTCGGCAGGCGGTCGTTCGGCCGGTACGTGCCGTCCGCGATCCCGCCGACGATCGACCGGTAGACCGCGTCCACCAGGCTCGTCGGCCGAGGCATCGGCGCCTCCGGCGCCGGGGCTAAGGGTGCTGTCACTGTCTGACCGTTCCGGCGCGGCCACGGGGCCGGCTGTCGTTTCGAGGGAGCGGCAGCCTGCCACATCGCGGCGCCGCAGTCACCCGACTTGTAAGAACATGTAGGACCAGCCTCGATCCCAGCGCCCGTCGGTAACCGCCGTCCCCATCGCAGCGGCGCGGCCCGGACCAGCGCCCGGGAGCTGTCGCAGATCCGGCAGCCGCTTCCCCTTGGCCATCCCGGAACGGCCACGTATCGGCTTGTCAACTTTACAACAAGTTGGTCGCCGGAGCCGCGCTCCGCGCCAGGGGAGGGCGCCCCGCGTGATGCTCTGGGCTTCGTCGATCGCCTGGTTGCCGTCGTCGGCGCGCGCGGGACTGGATCCACCGCGGGGACGTTTGCGCTCCGACGCGACGGGGACGGGTCGGCGAGACAGCCTCCGGCACCCAGCCGTCGGCAGACGCTTCAGCGGCGACCCGATGCAGGTCCGGTATCCGGCCGATCGCGCGGGACAAGTGCCCGCCAAGCTCATCGGCAAGACCGACGGTCTATCGTCTCCGTCTCCGGTGGTTGCGCTATAGAATTTCGATTGACCGTCAGTTGTACATGATTAGCCGTTCGTTATAAATTTTCGTGTTTAGCGGGGGCATGAGCCGAGCGCGCGCCGACGACGAGAGCGACGGACGTCCGACCCTGTCTCTGTGGGTGACGGCCGCGTCCCTCTATTTCTGTACGGCGGCTTCGACACTGTGCCTGGTCAGCAGCGGGCGCGACATCGCGGCCATCTGGCCGGCGAATGCCATCCTGGTCGCTCTGCTGCTCTGCAACGACAGATCGCGATCGGCCACGGTGCTGAGTGCCGGACTGGCCGCGAACGTCGCGGCCAATGTCCTGGCGCGCGGGACGTTGGTCGGCCCCCTCCTGTACAGTGTCGCGAACCTCGCCGAGGTGACGTTGGCGGTCCATCTCCTGCGGAAAACCTACGCGCGGGACGCCCTGCTGCAATCCACCGGATCCGCCCTGCGGTTCCTGGCCATCGCGGGGTTGCTGGCACCGGCCGCGAGCGGGGTCTTGGGAAGCGCGACGGCGTATCTCGTCTTCGGCGAGCCCCCGCTGAGGGCTTTCGGCACCTGGGTCGCGAGCGATGGCCTGGGCCTCATCGTCTTCACGCCCTTCCTGCTGTCGCTGTTCCGGGGCGATTACGCGACCGCGCTCGCGAAGAAGCGCTGGCGGGAACGGCTCGAAGCGGTCGCCTTGCTCGCCCTCGCAGGGTCGGTCGCGTACGCGACCTTCTTCTGCACGAGCCGCCCCCTACTGTTCCTGATCTTCCCTCCCCTCATCCTGATCGCCTTCCGGCTGGGTCGCCTCGGCGTCACCGCGGCCGTGATGGTCGTGGCCGTCATCGGCGGCCTCGCCACGATCTACGGCCGCGGGCCGATGGTCCTGATCGCGGCCGACGCCGTCACGCAGGCGCAGGCGTTCCAGGTGTTCCTGGCCTTCATCCTGCTGACCTGCCTGCCCGTCGCCGCGGAGGTCTCCGCGCGGGCGCGGCTCACGGCCGCGCTGGCCGCGCACGATCGAGAGATGACGAGGAGCGCCTTCACGGACTCCCTGACAGGGCTGCTCAACCGGGCGGGTTTCGAGCACGAGATCGCGACCATCCTGCCCGTCCGGGCCCTGCCGCCGGCCAGCCTGATCGCGATCGACGTGGATCACTTCAAGCAGATCAACGATCACTGGGGGCATCAGGCGGGCGATCGCGCGCTCAGGACCCTCGGATCGCTGCTCGCGTCCCAGATCCGCCCGGGGGACCTGGTCGCGCGTCTCGGCGGCGACGAGTTCGTGATCCTTCTCCGCGGGAGTGATCTGGAGCGCGCGCGGGCGGTGTGCGAGCGGATCCGCGCCGGCGCCCGCGGCTTGCCGGACTCGACCGGTGCCGGATCCGAAGCGCCGCTCAGCGTGAGCATGGGCCTGGCCGTCGCGCGCGTCGGTGAGGGCTACGAGCAGCTGGCTCAGCGGGCCGATCGAGCGCTGTACGAGGCGAAGGACGCCGGTCGCAACGCCCTGAGATGGGCAGCCTGACCTCGAGACCGACCCGGCGAGCTGCCGCGGGGCAGCACCGGCTGAGCGCGCGTCGGACCGCCCGGCGACGCCGCTCCGGCCGGACCGGCACAGGCGCACGGGCGGCGCCGGCCACCTCCCCCGCGCTCCCGCGGTGCCGGCAGCGACCGGCCCAGGCATCGCGCGCCACGGTCACGGGACCGGCGTCTCCTGGATCGGCCGCCTGCATCGTCCGATCGTCGACGCGCGGATCGCGATCGGGATGCCGATCGCGATCCGGAGCCGAGGGAGAGCGGACGCCGTCCGGAGGCCGGTTCAGGCCGGGAACGCGCGCGGCCGGTGCGCCCCGGGAAGACCCCGTCCGGGAAACCGACAGGCCTCCGCCGACCCGGGGGCGGTCTCCCGGATCCCGCCCCCCTCAACGCGCGGGATTCTCGGCACCGTCCGGCCCCGGGGGCGCGCGCCACGGGAGCGGGTCGAACGAGCGGCGGAGCGCCTCGAGGAACCGCTCCGTCCGGGCCGCGCGCGACCGCCGCTCCGAGCCGAGCAGGGCGACGACCGGCGCCGCCGGCAAGGCGTAGCCGTCGAGCAGGCGCGTCAGCCGCCCGGCGCGCAGGTCGTCGGCGACATCCCATTCCGAGCGGACGATCACGCCGAGGCCGGCGAGGGCCCAGCCCCGCACCACGTCGCCGTCGTTGCTGACCAAGCCCGCGTCCACCCTGACGCGCGCCTCGGCGCCGTCCGCCGCGCGGAAGCGCCAGAGCGTCACGTCCTCGTCGTTCTCGCGCAGGGCGATGCAGGTGTGGTCCAGCAGGTCGGCCGGCCCACGCGGGGCCGGGTGCCGGGCGAGGTAGGCGGGCGCCGCGCAGACGATCCGGTCGTTCGGCGCGAGGGCGCGCACGGTCAGGCTCGGGGTCGCCTCCCGGATCTCACCGACGTGGATCGCGAGGTCCCAGGTCTCGGACGGGATGCGGCCCAGGCGGTCCGAGAGCAGCAGGTCGATCCGCACGCCCGGATGCCGGATCCGGAACGCCGTCACGACCGGGGCCACGTGGCGCCGTCCGAAGCCGAGCGGGGCGACGACGCGCAGATGTCCGGTCACCGCGCCGACGCGCTCGGCCAGGGCGTCGGCGAGATCGTCGAAGGCGCCGAGGAGGTCGCGGCCGCGCTCGGCCAGCAGCTCCCCCTCGTCGGTCAGCGTGAGGCCGCGGCCGGACCGGTCGACCAGATGGACCCGCAGCCGCGTCTCGAGGCTGCGCAGCCTCTGCGTCACGGCGGGCGGGGACACGTTCAGGCTGCGCGCCGCGGCGGCCAGGGACGGGCTGGCCGCCACCGCGGCGAAGAACCGGAGATCGTCGGTGTTGAGCATTAAGGCTGACCTTAATCCAGAATGCCGAACAGATTAATGGCGTCCGCCGGCCCGGCGTGATCTGTCACCCGTCTACGAGACAGGGAGAGGCGGACATGCCGGACACCGGAGCGGGGACGCGGTCGCCGTCGGCGGAGACCGACGGGGCGTCGGGGCCCCTTCAGACACCGTGCCTGCTCCTGGACGAGGCGCGGCTGCGCGCGAACCTCGCGGGGATGCGGGCGCACTTGGACCGGCTGGGCGTCGCCTTCCGGCCGCACCTGAAGACGGCGAAGTCGATCGACGTCGCCCGTCTGGCGATGACCGGTCCGGCCGGCCCGGCGATGGTCTCGACCCTGCGCGAGGCCGAGTACTTCGCCGAGGGCGGGGTGCGGGACATGATCTACGGCGTCGGCATCGCCCCGCAGAAGCTCGACCGCGTCGGCGCGATCCGGCGGCGCTGGGGCGCGGACCTCGCCGTGGTGCTCGACTCGATCGAGCAGGCGGACGCGGTCGCCGCCTGGGCCGCGCGGACCGGCGACCGTCTGCCGGTCCTGATCGAGGTCGACGCCGACGGGCATCGCTCCGGCGTGAAGCCGGCCGACGCGGCGCTGCTGGAGGCGATCGGGCGCGCGCTCGGCGCGGCGGCGGACCTGCGCGGCGTGCTGCTCCATGCCGGCGACAGCTACGGGCTCAGCGATCCCGAGGATCTCGCCGCGGCCGCGGAGAACGAGCGCGCGGCGGCGGTGACGGCGGCCACCATCCTGCGCGAGGCGGGCCTCCCGTGCCCGGTGGTCAGCGTCGGCTCGACCCCGACAGCGCGCTACGCCCGGACTCTCGCCGGTATCACCGAGGTCCGCGCCGGCGTGTTCATGTTCGGCGACCTGTTCCAGGCCGGCGTCGGCTCCGTCGCGGTCGACGACATCGCGGTGAGCGTGCTCGCCACCGTGATCGGGTACCGCCGCGACAAGGGCTGGATCATCACCGATGCCGGCTGGATGGCGCTGTCGCGCGACCGGGGCACGGCCCGGCAGGCGGTCGATCAGGGCTACGGCGTGGTCTGCGACCGCGCCGGCCGGCCCTACACGGACCTGATCGTCGCCGACGCCAACCAGGAGCACGGCATCCTGGCCCTGCGCCCGGGCTCCCGCGCCGCCCTCCCCGACCTGGCCATCGGCGACCCGGTGCGCATCCTGCCGAACCACGCCTGCGCGACGGGCGCCCAGTACGACCGCTATCACGTCCTCGACGCCGACGGCCGGGTCACCGCCGTCTGGCCGCGCATCAATGGCTGGTAGGCGGTGCCGGCCGTGACGTGACGGATCGGCGCCTCTCGACGGCCCGGCGGCGGCGAACGCGGCGGGCGCCAGCCCGGCCGCCGTCCGGCGCGTGACCGCCGCCCGATATCGAAGGAGAAGCCCACCATGACGTCCCATCGGTTCGACGCCGTCCTGTTCGATCTCCTGACGGCCCTGCTCGACAGCTGGTCCCTGTGGGACTCGGTCGCCGGCAGCGCGGAGGCCGGCCGCCGGTGGCGGGCCGAGTACCTGCGGATCACCTACCGGACGGGGGCGTACCGGCCCTACGCGGATCTCGTGGCCGAAGCCGCCGAGGCGGTGGGCATGCCGCGCCGCCTCGCGGCGGAGCTCGAGGACCGCTACGGCGAACTCCGGCCCTGGCCCGGTGTGACCGAGACCCTGCGGGCACTCGCGGCGCGCCCCGTGCGGCTCGGCGTCGTGACCAACTGCTCCGAACGTCTCGGGCGCATCGCCGCCGATTGCGTGGGCGTCGAGTTCGACGCGATCGTGACGGCGGAGCGCGCCGGGTTCTACAAGCCGGATCCGCGTCCCTACCGGCTGGGATTGCAGGCGCTCGAGGTCGAGCCGGCGCGCTGCCTGTTCGTCGCGGGCTCGGCCTTCGACCTCGTGGGGACGGCGCGGGTGGGGCTGGCGACCTACTGGCACGACCGCGTGGGCATGGCGGCCCCGGACGGCGCGGCGCCCCCGCTGGCGCACGCGACCACCCTGGATCCGCTGCGCGCCTGGTTCGATCCGAGCGCGCGCTGACATCGACGGTCCCCGGGGGCGGCGGGAGCGGTCCCGGGGCGGGCGGCGGGCACGGATCGAGCGGGGCCTGCCGGGCGCGAGCTTTGCCTTTCGGCCGCTGCCCGGTCCATGAAGCCGTCCATGATCCGCCTCATCCCCAGCCTGCCCGCGGCCTACGTCATCGCGCGGGTGGTGTGGCCCCTGCCGGCGCCGCTCGCGCTCAGGCTCGGCCTCGCCGCGCTCCTCCTGATCGCCTCCCAGTACCACCTGTGGAGCCGCCTCTCCTCCGGGTCGGTCTTCGCGCCGGAATTCCCGCGGCCGGTCGTGATCCTGTTCAACTGGGCGTTCGGCGCGATCGCGCTGGTGGCGGTGATGCAGCTCGCCCTCGACCTCGTCGCGCTGATCGCCCTGGCGCTGCCCGGAGGCGGCTGGGCGATCCCGACCGCTTGGCGCGTCGCGCCGGCCGCGGCGGCCGCGTGCCTCTCGGCCGTGGCCGTGTCGCAGGCCGCGCGCGTGCCGCCGCTGAAGGACGTCCCGGTCGCGATCGCGGACCTGCCCCCCGGATTCGACGGCTACACGATCCTGCACCTGACCGACCTGCATATCAGCCGCCTGTTCCCGGCCGCCTGGGCGCGGACCGTCGTTTCGCGCGCCAACGCCCTCCAGGCCGACCTGATCGTGGTGACCGGCGACTTCATCGACGGGTCGCTGGAGGCCCGGCGGGCCGACGTCGGGCCGTTGCGGGACCTGCGCGCGCGCGACGGGGTCTGGGCCGTGCCCGGCAACCACGAGTACTTCTTCGACCACGACGCCTGGATGCGCCACCTCGCGGGCCTGGGCATCCGCGTCCTCGCCAACGCCCACACGACCCTCAGGCGCGGGGGCGGCGCGCTGGTGCTGGCCGGCGTCACCGACCGCTCCGCGCCCGCCACGGGGCATCCGGGCCCCGACCTCGGCGCTGCCCTGGCGGGCGCACCGGCGGGCGCGCCGATCGTTCTGCTCGACCACCAGCCGGCGAACGCCGCCCGGGCCGCGGCGCGCGGGGTGGCGCTCCAGCTCTCCGGCCATACCCACGGCGGCATGATCCGCGGCCTCGACCGTCTGGTGGCGCGCGGCAATGCCGGGTTCGTCTCGGGGGCGTACCGGGTCGGGGCGATGCAGCTCTATGTCGGCAACGGCACCGGTCTCTGGCCCGGCTTCGCCCTCCGGCTGGGGCGTCCGTCGGAGCTCACGCGGATCACCCTGCGGACCGCCGCCTGACGCGGCGCGATCGCTTCGTCGCCCTCGGTGCGACCCGGCCGAGACCGGCATCGCTGTCGAATCGTGCCGTGCGGGAGGGGTGCGAGCAGAATCGTGACCGGAGCCGCTCGGGAGCCGCTGGGACCTCGGCTCCCGCTGCGCGGACGCCAGGCTACCGCCCCGCCCGAAGTCTCCGGCGATCCACCGGAAAGAACTCGGGCAGCTTCGTCATCGCGGCAGACCACGACATCCCGATCGCGACGCGGAGCGTCATCCGGGGTTGACGGAATTCGACAGATTGGACAGGTTCCAGTGACTAACCTGTGTTGCAGTCAGGGCGCCGATGTCCACTGATCTCCCCCAGGGTAGAGTCACGTTCCGCGGCCGCGGTCTGGCCTTCGCGCACGGCGCCAAGCTCGTGCTGAAGATCTGCCCTCTCTGCTCGCAGTGGAACGCGCCGCGGGCGGCCGACCTCGGGCAATGTGGCTGGTGCGCCTACACTCCGTCCGGTCGCGACGTCGAACCCGCGCCGAGCCGCCACGACACCGAGGTGATCTCGTAGACGCTACCGAGGCACCGAACGGGATGCCGCCCGTCGCGGCCACGCGGATGCGGCACGACCCGGCCGGTCCCGACGATCGGGGGCTGCGTGGAGAGATCCGCACCGCCGACACACCCCGCACCGCTCAGCTGTACTGAAGCTCGGCCCTGACCCGGGAGAGCTTGCGCAGGATCCGACGGATGTGCTCGCGGAGCATGAGGGTCTCGTCCGTCGGTGTCCCATCCGGAACCGCGGCCGACACATCCAAGACACTTACGGCCCGGTACCGCATCCGCTCCTCCGCCCAACAGGATAGCGTGTCCTAGCAGCGACCCCCAACTAAAGCATCCATCATTTGATCGATTCCGCGCGCCCGACGCGAGCAAGTTTACGTAGATCGCTCAATTGACGCCTCAATGGGGTCGAGCAATAGAGTTTCCGCGCCATTCGATGCACCGGATCGCTGCCGGCACGCAATAATCCCGGCCCCTCTCAGCTTCGACCGCTCGGTCCGGTGGCGGACGCTGGCCGGCTTTATTGAGCGCGCGGCGCGGGCCGGAAGACGTTCTCCGCACCACGCGCTCGGCGGCGCCGACGATAGGGTGACCTGAGGCGTGTTCATCGCGCCTCGGCGCCCAGGTGACGCGCCGACGTCCCGGGCGCGGCCAGATCGGCATCGACCGTCCCGGCACGGATCGTTCAGGACTTCTGCGTCCGGGCGGTCACCGCGATCGGCAGCGCGGCCGCGTCCGGAGACTTCGCCCGCGCTAGCAATCCGCGGCCCGGCGCCCGATCTCGCTGTCGAGATAGACGGACCAATCCGACAAGGTCGTGAGCTGCGAGCCGAACATCTTGCTGACCTGATAGAAGCCGAGGGCGCGGTAACTCTCGAACTGGCTCTCCGAGAACCATTGGTTGGCCGTGCTCTCGTGCGGGAAGGTCGGGCTGGTCGCGCCGTAGGCGCGGACTTCGGCGGGGATGTCGTCCAGGAAGCTCGGCTTGATGTAGATCAGCGATGCCGCGTCGCGGGCGCCCGGGTACGAGATCGTACCGCGCGCGTAGCCCAGCGCACCGACGCGCTTGCCCTCGCGCTCGATCGCCGAGCGGGAGAGAATGCGCATCTCGCCCATCTGGACCTTCGCCAGCCCATCGACCTCGGCCTTCCGGATCACGTTGCCGAGGTCGAAGAAGGTGCAGTGCTCGTCCTGGCCCGCGTCGATCACCACGATGCGCGCGCAGCGCCGCCGCAGCATCTCGTAGACGCCGAGATTGTCGAAATGGCCGCCATCCGAGAGGTAGATCGCCTGCCGGACATCGGTGCTGCGGCCGCCCAGTTCGCTCAGGAGCGCGAGCACCGAGTTCGCCGGCTTGGCGAGCTTCAGGTCGTCCCGGCGCGCCACCGCGGGGTTGGGCAGCCAGGCGCCGAGCCGGACGTTGAACAAGGTCATCAGGAACGCGATCAGGCGCGACGAGTGATAGCCCCAGTTCGGGCTGACCGCGGCGCCTGAGATCGTCAGCAGACCGCCCAGCAGCGGTCCTCGACCCGCGCTGACACGATCGCCGCGCGTCTCCATCCCCGCATACTGGGACGTGCGGATGTAGGCCCCGCGCGGGCCGCCGGTGCTGGGCTCGTCGCGCGCCCTGTCGGCGCGGTCGAGGATCGCCGATCCGCAGGCGAAGGGTGTCGCGGTGAACGAGGCGGCCTTCCGCTCCGCCCACTCGGTGTGGATGAGATCCGTCAGGTTGAGCGTCATGTTGACGACGGGCAGCAGCCGCTTCTCCGTCCCGAGTTCGGCGATGCGCGGGCTGTCCTCCTCGTCGAAGTCGGTGAAGGGATCGGCGTCGCGCCGCGTCCGCGCCGAGCCGAGGAACCCCCGGGTCAGGCGGTTGCGGTAGACCCCGTGCATGGAGAAGCGGTTGACGTTGACCCGGCCGAACAGCCAGACGGCCCCGGCCAGGACCGCCGCCACCGCGACATCCAGGATCACGATCATGCCGTAGGGGTTGATGCCGCAGACGGAGCCGGCTTCCGCGCCGCCCAGCGCCCAGCGCGGCAGCAGGCAGTTGCCCCACAGGTCGTACGCCGAGCCGAGGAGGCGGCCGAGCCACCAGCCCATCAGCGCGAACAGGGTGATCCCGAAGACCGCGGCCATCGCGCTGAGGCCCATCATCACGAGGTCGTCCATCCGCCCCTTGGCGGCCAGGGACTGCGCGCGGACGAAGACCTGCTTGCCCAGGAAGGCGGCGGCCGGGCCGGTGGCGAGGGCGGCGAGCGCGCCGAACAGGGCGGGGATCTGCGCGTCGTCGCGGCCGAGGGCGTTGGCGGACAGGACGAGGCAGCACAGGCACAGCCCCGTCCAGCCCATCGCGGCCAGCAGAAGCTGTCCGTCGACCCGCGCGACCCACTCGCGGTCGAGGTCGGCGCACTCGGCGCTCTTCCGGAACCCGATGAAGATGACGCTCTGGAGCAGGTGGATGACGATCAGCGCCGGCGGGGCCGCGTAGGTCAGGGTCTGCGAGACATTCGCATCTCCAGCGTCGAAGCTGGCAGCCCCGCCGACCAGCCAGTCGATGGCCGCGCCGGCGCAGAGACTGATCAGAGCGGCCGAGACGAGGCTGCTGGCGAGCCAGGGGCCGACATTCCGCTCGTACAGCCAGAGGCCGGGATGGCCCTTCCAGGTCTGCCAGATCAGGCCGCTGAGATAGGCCGCGACCTGCACGGCGAAGTAGGCGAGGCCCAGGCGGCACAGGGACAGGCCCGAGACCGGCAGCGGCTGCTCGAACAGCGCGCGGAGCGTGAACGGCAGCGCGAGGGCCCAGACGCAGGTCGGCGCGATGATCCAGGCCGCGATCCGCGCCGGGGACGCGTACGCCGTGACGTCGCCCGTCCGCGGCCGATGGCTCGGCAGGTGGATGCAGGCGCTGAACGTCGCGACGAACAGCGCGGCGCTGCCGAGCACCAGGGGCAGCCACAGCGTGCTGCCGCTCGCCGCCTCGAGCGCCGTCCTGTAGGCGAGCAGCGTGAGGGGAACGAACAGCAGCAGCGGGAAGATGATCAACCAGTTGAGGATCGTGTTCCGGATGTAGAGAACGATGCCGGCCCACGTGTCCGACGACAGGATCCCGACTTCCGGTGTCAGGTAGTTCGTGTAGCGCCGCAGCTTGGCGAAGATCTCGTTGCCCGAGCCGCCGAGCTGGCGCTCGGCCTCGGCGACGCTGCCGCACTGCCGTATGAATGTCTGCAGCCAGCCGCCGGCGAAGCCGCCCCCCGATACCGTCGACAGGTAGTGGAACTCGCCGAGCATCCGCCGGCTGGCCAGCGCCTGCAGGGCGCCGAGGCAGAAGGTGGCGCTGCGGATCCCGCCGCCGGACAGGCACAGGGCGGCGAGCCGGGCCTGGTCGGCCCGCGCCTGCCAGGGCACGGGATCGCCGGCCTGCGGCGGCCCGCAGAAATGATCCATCTCCTCCTCGAGCGCCTGCTCGGTGTCGAGGAACCACGCGTCCCGGCCCGTCGTCACCGCGGGCAGATGATGCGGTGGGGTATCGGCCTGGATACCCGCGAGACTGGCGCTCATCGCTCCTCCTGTCGCCCCGGTGCCGGACCGTGCGGTTCAGCGGCCGCGATACGGGAACGACCGCGCCGCGGCCGGTCCGACGATTGACCGCCCGAACATTTTTCCGCCGGAGATCGGAACAAAACACGATAAAATTTTACAGTTTCAGTAACGGAGATATAGATCTTATCGCCAAGAGCCGCCATGAAAGCGGCTCATCTGGATCAGACCTGCGGCCGATCAGGGCCGCAGCGCAAGGGACGGCTGAAATTACCGACTCTCTGAGCCTCACAGAAAAACTGTATTCGAACATCCTCCATTTGAAGGACGCGCGGGCGGGGTTGGACGTTTATTGAACTCGGCGAGACGCTTCGCGAAGGCAGGGTTCCCGCCATGTCCCAGGTGCGATCGTGACCCGCTCCCAGTCCGCCCGCCGGTCCGCCCGCGTCCTCGCGCTCACCGCGATCATCCTGGTCCCGGCACAGGCCGGATTGCGCGCCGCCGACCAGGGGCTGGGCGACAGGCCGGGCGACGGGCCGCACTTCCTCGATCAATCCTGGACGCCGCAGGAACGCGCGTGGTTCTACCGGGCGAGCCAGGGCTCGCAGATCATGCCGTATGCCTGGTTCATGTCCCTGGAGCGTCCGGACGACGACGGGCTCTTCGTCGCGGACGGGCTCGCGCGCTTCGGCTACCTGCCGAACCCGTATGACGGGACGCGCGGATCGAACCGCAGCGGGCTTCCGATCGGCTTCGTGAAGGATGTCGACGATCGCGGCGAATGGATCGGCATGACCTGCGCCGCCTGCCACGTGAACCGGGTCGACCTGCGCGGCCGATCGATCCTGATCGATGGCGGTCCGGCCGATGCCGACATGTTCGCCTTCATCGAGGAACTCGGCCGCGCCCTCGCGCGGACGCGCGACGACGCGGCGCGCTTCGACCGCTTCGCCCGCCGCGTCATCCCGGCGGAACTGTCGGCGCCGGGGGCGGGCCCGTCCGAGGCCGACCGCCGCCGCCTGCGGGCGAGCCTGACGCGGTTGGCCGAGGACTTCACCCGCTACGTCGCGTCGAGCCGGACCGCGGTGCCCTGGGGCCCGGCGCGCCTGGACGCCTTCGGGATGATCTTCAACCGGGCGACCGGCATCGATCTGGGCGACCCGCACAACATCGCCCCGCCCGACGCGCCCGTCAGCTACCCGTTCCTGTGGGACACGTCGTGGCACGACCGGGTGCAGTGGAACGGCTCGGCCGCGAACGGGCTCGCCGTCGAGCGGCTGGGCCGGAATGTCGGCGAGGTGCTCGGGGTCTTCGCCCGCGCCGACATCCGGGAGCCGACCCTGCCGCCGCTCTGGTTCGAGACCTCGGCGGACCGGGTCAACCTCCTGCGGATCGAGACCCAGCTGGGCGCCCTCACGGCGCCGGCCTGGCCCGACCGCATCGCGCCGCGCACGGAGGCGCAGGCCCGGGACGCCGCGGCCGGCAAGGTCCACTACGACCGGTACTGCCTGTCCTGCCACGCGCTCGCCCCGACCGGCGCGAACCGCGCGCTGACGGTGACCCTGACGCCGCTGGCGGAGATCGGGACCGACCCGAGGATGGCGACGAACGCCGTGTCCCGGCGCGCGCGGACCGGGATCCTCGAAGGGGTCCGGATGCCGTTCCTGGCGACGACGCCGCCGCTGGCCGCCGAGACGCGCAGCCTCGAACTCGTGGCCACGCTCGTCGCCGGCGCGATCCTGGCGCCGCTCGACCGCGGACCGGACCCGTCGGGCGTCGGGGCGGACCGGGCCGTGATCCTCGAGCGACTGCTCAAGCGCGGCACCGCCGCCCTCGAAGCCCGCAACGCGATGCTCGACGATGTCTCGACCGCCGGCGGCAAGGGCCTCGTCGCCGCGCTGGTCGGTGCGCGGAGGGACCGCGACCTGCTGGTCTACAAGGCGCGCCCCCTGAACGGGATCTGGGCGACGGGCCCGTACCTGCACAACGGCTCGGTGCCGAACCTGTACGAGCTTCTGCTGCCGTCCGGCCGGCGATCCCGGACGTTCCGCGTCGGCAGCCGCGAGCTGGACGAGGAGCGGATCGGCTTCCGGTCCGACGTCGGGCCGTTCCTGTTCGACACCGCGCTGCCGGGCAATGCCAATACCGGCCACGAGGGGCCGGCCTACGGCACAGAGCAGCTCGACGACGCGCAGCGCCGGCAGCTCCTGGAGTATCTGAGAACCCTCTAGACGCGCGGGTCCCGCGCTAACGATTCCCACGTTATCAGTATTGATTTGTCGTTCGATTGCATCCGTAATGGAACGACCGTTTTCGGCCCATATCCGACTGACCGGACGGTTGGAGATCTGACACCAGTCAAGATACGCACTCACCGGGGAGCGTGGCCATGCAGGATCTCGAGACGTATTCGGTTCTGGTGGGGTCGATCTACGACCGCGTCGGCCAGCCGGAGGAGTGGTCGGCGCTCCTGGAAGACCTGACCGACTTCGTCGGCGGGCGGGTCGGCCAGCTCGCCGTGTTCAGCCTCGACGGCAACCGCAAGCCGCTCTGGGCGGTGTCCGGCTTCGAGCGGGCGCGCTACCGCGAATTCCTCTACCGGCACGCCACCGAGGATCCGCGCCTCCCCTACATCCTGTCGAATCAGGGCAAGGTCATCCGCGCCGAGGAGGGGGTCGACGCGGTGCAGTTCCGCGAGTCGGCCCTGTTCAAGGAGGTCGTCCAGCCCTTCGAGATCGAGCACAGCCTCGTCACCTACTTCGCCAAGGAAGCCGACGTCATGGCGACGCTCGCGGCGATGCGCGGCGAGGACGGCGGCCCGTTCCGGTCCGACGAGGTCCGGCGCCTGGCGATGCTCGTCCCGCACCTGCGCCGGGCCTTCGAGCTGTACGCGCTGATGCGGCAGGCCTCCGAGCGCACGTCCGATCTCGCCTCCGCCCTGGACCTGCTCGACGCCGCCGTGATCCTCACCGATTCCGACCTGCGCGTCGCGCACGCCAACCGCGCGGCCGAAGCGCTCGCCCGGTCCCGCACCGGCCTGTCCTTCGTGAAGGGCAGCCTCGTCCTCAAGGACAGCCAGACCGGGCGGCGGATCGCCCGCGCCGCCGGCGAGGCGCTCGCGGCCGCGAGCGGCGACGTGGCGATCACGCAGGCCGACCACATCACGGTGACCTGCGGCGAGAGCGGCGTGCCCTACCGCGTCTCGTTGCACCCGCTGTCGAAGCGGCCGGCGGGCAGCGGCTCGAAGGTGCGGGCCGAGCTGGCGATCGTGATCCGGACCGGGACCCAGAAGGCCCAGGAGAGCAACGCCGCGCGGCTGCAGACGCTGTTCGGGCTGACCGTCGCCGAGTCGATCCTGGCCAACGCGGTCGCTTCGGGGCGGTCCCTCGACGCCTACGCCCAGGACCGCGGCATCGCGATCTCGACCGCCCGCACCCAGCTGCGCGCCCTGTTCGCCAAGACCGAGACGCACCGGCAGGGCGAGCTCGTGGCGCGACTGCGCGAGGGGCTGGACATCTCGCTCAACTGACCACCGGGCGCCGGGCCGGACCGCCCGCGCCGCGAAGATCCCTGGACGATCCTTGAAAGATCCTTGGAGGTCGTGCATGCGCGCCGCCGCTCCCGAGACGCCCTGCCTCGCCTTCCTGGAGGCCCTGCCGGTGGCGGAGCGCTGGCAGCGCGCCCGGGACTGGATCGCCCGCGCGCCGCGGCCCTTCTTCGCGCAGCTGCGCGCGCGGCGGACCGCCCTGGATTGCGGCGCGGCCATCCTGGTCGCCGGACGCGCGGAGGTCGAGGAGATCCTGTCCCTGCCGCAGGTCTTCTCCGTCGCGCTCTACAAGCCCAAGATGGGCGACTTCATGCTGGCGCTGGACGGCACGGAGGTGAATTACCGCGACAAGGCGGTCATGCGCGCCGTGCTGTCCTGGCGCGACCTCCCGGCGATCCGCGATCAGGCAGGTGCCGTCACCGACGCGGCCCTCGACGCGGGCCTCGACGCGGGCAGCGGGACCATCGACGTCGTGGCGTCGCTGTCGCGCCTCGTGCCGCTGCGGATCGTGCAGCGCGTCTTCGGGTTCACGGCCCCGGATGCCGACCTCCTGCGCTGGTCGTACGCGAACCAGTTCGACCAGTTCAACAACCTCCCCTTCGACGAGCGCCCGGATGCCGAGGCGATCCACGCGGCGGCGGATCGGGCACGTCAGGAGATGCGGGCGGCCTTCGCCATGATCATCCCGGCGCGCGTCGCGGCGATCGAGGCCGGCGCCGATCTGCCCGACGATGTCCTCACCCGGCTGCTCCGGCTGCAACTGCCGGCGGCGACCGGCTTCGGCATGGACCGCGTCGTCATCAACGTCGGCGGCCTGCTGATCGGGGCCATCGAGACCACGTCCGAGGCCGTGGTGCGCGCCCTGGCCGAGCTCCTCGGCCGGCCGGAGGTTCTCGCGGCCGCGCGCGCGGCCGCCCGGACCGGACCCGCCGCCTTCGACGGCTACGTGTGGGAGGCGCTGCGCTTCGCGCCGATCGTCGCCTTCATGTTCCGCCAGGCGGAGACCGACCACGTGCTCGGCCGGGGCAGCCCGGCCGAGAGCCGGATCGCCAAGGGCCGGATCGTCCTGCCCCTCAGCCTGTCGGCGATGTTCGACGCGACCGGCGTGCCCGAGCCGGACCGCTTCGACCCGACCCGCCCGGATCAGACCTATCTCCATTTCGGCCGGGGCCATCACGAGTGCCTCGGCCGCTACGTGGCGGGCGCGATGATCCCGGAGATCGTTCGCCGCATCCTGCTCCGCGACGCCGTGCGGGCCGAGGGCGCGGTCGAGGACGGGGGCACGCCGTTCCCGACCGCGTTCCGGATCTCCTACGCCGGACGGCCGGCCGGCGCCGCCGCGCCCGGCTAGCCCGGCGCGCGGACAGGACGCCGCCGACACCGCGCGCCCGATCGGTCCGTCGGGCGCCCCTTCCGCGCGCGCCCGCGCGTCGGATCCGGGGCGTCGCGCGCAGACCCGCCCGCGCGGCGCCCGG
>NZ_JBKFAV010000057.1:0-27484 GCF_053345825.1 Methylobacterium sp. C33D | reverse complement strand
AAGACCAACGCGATCGTGCCCTGGCACAAGACCGGCTACGTGTTCATCAAGCGCGAGAGCCAGGACGCCGTCGCCTGGGTCTCCCTCGGCGGCGTCACCTCCCCGGTCACCACCGCCAACCGGTGAGCACGGCACGCGGCCGGCCGTGGAACGCGCGCCGCGGGCGCCGTTCCTTAACGGATCGCTAACCCTGCGGCGCCACTCTGTCGGACGACGGAGTGCCCCAACGATGCCGCGAGCTCGCCACGTGACGCCGGTCCCGCTTCTCGCGGTCGTCCTCGTGGCCGCTGCCTGCGGCACCGCGCGGGCCGCGAGCGAGACCGAACTCCGCCACGCCGCATGGCGCGACTGCGTCGGCCGCAACTTCCGGATCCAGGCCGCGCTGACCGACCGGGATCTGGCCGCCGACGCCGCCTTCCGGGCCTGCCGCACGGCCGAGGACGCCTATCTCGCGACGCTCGCGGCCTCGCCGCTCCTCGACGGCGACGACGTCCTTCGCGCGCGGCCGCTCCTGGCCGGCCGGATCCGGGCCTGGCTCATCGGCGATCGCGGCTGATCGCGGCCGCGGCCCGGAGCGGCGAGCGACATTCCCAAGCGCCGCGGGGGCGAGCCCCTCGGTGACGCGAGACCGTCAGGACGCGACGCTTCCGCCTATGGCTTCAGACGCGCCTTGATCCGCCGGGTCAGCCCGTCGCGGACGTCGCGGTAGGCGTCGAGGCGCTGCTCGCGGGACGCATCCTGCAGCAGCGTCGGGTCGGGCGTCGGCCAGTACTCGACATCGGCCGCGAGCGTGTGCGTCAGGTCCAGCGCGCGGTGGTGCGCCTCCGGCGCGAGGGTGATGATCAGGTCGAAGTTCAGACCCTCCCAGTCCTCCAACTCCTCGATGGTCCGCGGGCGGTGCCGGCTCGCGTCGATCCCGACCTCGTCGAGGGCCGCGACCATGAACGGGTCGGTGGGCTCGCCCGAGCGGACCCCGGCCGACTGCACGTAGGTCGACTTGCCGAAATAGGCGCGCGCGATCGCCTCCGCCGCCACGGAGCGCACGGCGTTGTAGTTGCACATGAACAGGACGGACTGCACCCGCCGCTTCTTCGGAGAAGCGTCGGGAGGAGGCTCGGGAGCGGGCTCAGCCATTCGCCGGTCGGCGCGGAGGGCGCCTAGCCCTTCCAGTGCAGCGCGAAGATCAGGGTGAACAGGCGGCGCGCCGTGTCGTGGTCGAGGTCGACCTTGCCCTCGAGCCGCTGCTTGAGCGTGTCTGAGGCCTCGTTGTGCAGGCCCCGCCGGCCCATGTCGATCGCCTCGATCTGCGACGGGGAGGCCGTGCGGATCGCGTTGTAGTAGCTCTCGCAGATCATCTCATAGTCGCGGATCACCCGCCGGAACGGCGTGAGCGACAGGAGGTGCGTCATCACCGGCTCGCCGTCCACCGTGGTGATGGCGAAGGACAGCTTGTTCTCGACGAGGCCGAGCGTGAGCGTGTAGGGACCCTCCCGCCCGGGGATCGTGAAGGAGTTGTCCTCCAGGATGTCGAACAGGGCGATCGCGCGCTCGTGCTCCTGATCCGGATTGCCGCGGGCGATGGACGCCTCGTCCAGGCTCACCTTCGCGAGGCGGTTCGGCCCGCGCTGCTTCTCCGCCATCCCCAAAACCTCACAGGTTCAACCGGATCGCGACGGAGCGGGCGTGCCCCTCCAGGCCCTCGGACCGGCCGAGGTTTATCGCTGCCGGGCCGAGCGCCCGCAAGCTCTCCGGCGTGCAGGCGAGGATCGTCGTCCGCTTCATGAAGTCGAGCACGCCCAGCCCGGACGAGAACCGGGCGGAGCGGGCGGTCGGCAGGACGTGGTTGGGACCGCCGACATAGTCGCCGATCGCTTCCGGGGTGTGCGAGCCGAGGAAGATCGCGCCGGCATTGCGCACCTTGGCGGCGAGCGCCTCCGCGTCCTGCGTCTCGATCTCCAGATGTTCGGGGGCGAGGCGGTCGACCAGCGGCACGGCCTCGTCGAAGGTGCGGACCCGGATGACGGCGCCGTAGTCGCGCCAGCTCGCCCGGGCGATCTCCCGGCGGGGCAGTGTGGTCAGCGCGCGCTCGACCGCCTCCTCGACGGCGCCGGCGAGTTCGGCGCTGTCAGTGATCAGGATGGCCTGGGCGGCCACGTCGTGCTCGGCCTGGGCCAGCAGGTCGGCGGCGATCCAGTCGGGGTTGGCGTGGCCGTCCGCCAGGATCAGCACCTCGGAGGGGCCGGCGATCATGTCGATCCCGACCTGGCCGAAGACCCGGCGCTTGGCCGCCGCCACCCAGGCATTCCCGGGCCCGACGACCTTGGCCACGGGGGCGATCGTGGCGGTCCCGTAGGCGAGGGCCGCGACCGCCTGGGCACCGCCCACCCGGTAGACCTCGTGGACGCCGGAAAGCTGCGCGGCGGCCAGGACCAGCGGGTTCATCTGACCGTCCGGGGTGGGCACCACCATGACGAGGCGCGGCACGCCGGCGACGCGGGCGGGCAGCGCGTTCATCAGCACCGAGGAGGGGTAGCTCGCGGTGCCGCCCGGGACGTAGAGCCCGACCGATTCCAGGGCCGTCCAGCGCCAGCCGGCCGTGACGCCGAGGGCGTCGGTGGCCCGGTGATCCGCGGGCCTCTGGGCCCGGTGGAAGCTCTCGATCCGCTCGGCGGCGAGGCGCAGGGCCTCCAGCGAATCCGGCGGGCATGCCGCGACGGCGGATGCGATCTCTCCGTCCGTGACCCGCAGGTTCGCCGCGGAGAAGTCGGCGCCCAGCCTGTCGAAGCGCCGGGTGAAATCGACCAGCGCGTCGTCACCGCGGGCGACGACGTCGGCGATAATGCCGCGCACCGCCTCGTCCACGTCCTCGGCGATCTCGCGCTTCACCGTCAGGAGGCGCGCGAAGGCGGCGGCAAAATTCGGATCGCTGCTGTCGAGCCGGACCATCGGGAAGCCTTCTGTCTCGCGTCAGGCCGCCGAGCCGGCGGCCGTATCGGTGTCGATGTCGTGCCCGGGACGGTTCGCCGATTCCCAGACCGGGCCGAGATCCTTCATCCGGACCTCGATGCACTCGACCTCCAGCCGCAGGGCCGCGCCGCCGGAGAAGACGAGGTCGATGTGCCCGGAGGGCGCGTCCGTCGGCTCGAAGGTGAGGGCGAGGAGGCTCATGGGCGTGGCGTCGTCCGGCGTGAGGCCACGGCTCTTCACGCCCAGCACGCGCTCGACATGCAGGCCGGCAAGGCGCCGGCGCGGCGGGGCGTTCGGCGTCCAGTCGAAGCGGCGCGCGGCCATGAGGAAGCGGTGCTCGCCGGCGAGGTAGGTCAGGTCCTGCGGCCGCAGGATCGCGTCCTGCAGATGGGCCGAGATCACGGTCAGGTCCTCGGTGTCGAGGGCGGCGAGCCTGAGCAGCTCCATGCAGAGGGTCCTCGGGGAATACGGGGCGCGGGTCGGGCGGCGAGGGCCGGCCCGCGGCACGGCGTAGGTAGCGGCGGAGCCCCGTTCGGGCAACGGCTGGTCTGGGGATCGCGATCCCGAGCCGGTACAGGCTCGGCCCAGCGTCGCCGTCTAGATGCGTCGGCGGACGAGCCGGGGCAGGGTCTCACATGGCCGCATTCACCGAGCGCGCGGTTATGGCGCTGCTGGCCATCGGGCTGCAGGCGGCCGGATCCGCCGTCGCGCAGGTCGGCCCGGACGCGCGGCCCTACCTCTACGGCCGCCCGGCGCCGGACCGGGATGTCTACGCACCGCCGCCGCTCGGCGGGCGGCCGCCGCCTCCGCCCGCGGATGACGGGTACGGCTGGCGTCCGCCCCCGCCGCCGGGTGACGATGCGTACGACGGGCGCGCCCCGCGCTGGCGCGGCGAGTTCGGGCGCCGGTGGGACGACAGTGTCTGCGTGACGGCCCGCGGCACGTGCATGGTGCGCCCGGCGCCCCCCAACGCGCCCTGCGGCTGCGAGATTCCCGGCTTCGGTTACGAGCGCGGGCAGATCGAGGACTGAGCCTCGGGTGCCGCCGCGCCGGCCGGTTCGGACCGAGCGCTGCCGCTCAGGCCCGGACGCGCTCGATCTGCGCGCCGCAGCGGCCGAGCTTGGCCTCCAGCGCCTCGAAGCCGCGGTCGAGATGGTAGACCCGGTTGATCTGGGTCTCGCCCTCGGCGGCGAGGCCGGCGATGACGAGGGAGACCGAGGCGCGCAGGTCGGTCGCCATCACGGGGGCGCCCTTCAGCCGGTCCACGCCCTCGACGATGGCGAGGTCGCCCTCCAGGCGGATCTTCGCGCCGAGGCGCGCCAGCTCCTGCACGTGCATGAACCGGTTCTCGAAGATGGTCTCGCGGATGTGCGACTGGCCCTTGGCCAGCGTCATCAGCGCCATGAACTGCGCCTGGAGATCCGTGGGGAAGCCCGGGAACGGGTCGGTGGTGACGTCGACCGCCGCGATGCCGGCGCCGTTGCGGCGGACGCGGATCCCGCCCTCGACCTGGGTGATCTCCGCGCCCGTGGTCGACAGGACGTCGAGGGCGGAGTGCAGCAGGTCGGCCCGCGTATCCTTGAGCACGACGTCGCCGCCGGCCATGGCCACCGCCATCGCGTAGGTGCCGGTCTCGATCCGGTCGGGCAGGACCTCGTGGCGGGCGCCGTTCAGGCGGGCCACGCCCTCGATCTCGATCCGCGGCGTGCCGGCGCCGCGGATCTTGGCGCCCATCTTGTTCAGGCACTCCGCGAGGTCGACCACTTCCGGCTCGCGGGCGGCGTTCTCGATCACCGTGGTCCCGTACGCCAGGGCGGCGGCCATCAGCGCCACGTGCGTGCCGCCCACCGTCACCTTCGGGAAGGCGATCTCGGCGCCGCGCAGGCCGTTCTTGGTCTTGGCGACGACGTAGCCGGCGTCGATCTCGATCGCGGCCCCGAGCTTCTCCAGGGCCATGATCAGCAGGTCGACCGGCCGGGTGCCGATGGCGCAGCCGCCGGGCAGCGACACCTTGGCCTCGCCGAACCGGGCGAGCAGCGGCGCGACCACCCAGAAGCTCGCCCGCATGGTCGAGACCAGCTCGTAGGGCGCCGTGGTGTCGATGACGTTCGAGGCGGTGAGCCGGATCGTCTGGCCCGTCTCGGTGGTCTGACCGGGGCGCTTGCCCACGACCATGTGGTCCACGCCGTGGTTGCCGAGGATCCGCGTCAGTGCGGCG
Organism: Methylobacterium sp. C33D; assembly: GCF_053345825.1. NCBI lineage: Bacteria > Pseudomonadati > Pseudomonadota > Alphaproteobacteria > Hyphomicrobiales > Methylobacteriaceae > Methylobacterium > Methylobacterium sp. C33D. The sequence goes on along the minus strand of NZ_JBKFAV010000057.1, from coordinate 22,299 downwards.
ATGTCGGCGAGCCGCGGCACGTTGATCAACTCCAGCGTCTCGCCGGTGAGCAGGCTCGCGATCATCAGCGGCAGCGCCGCGTTCTTGGCGCCCGAGATCGGGATCACGCCGTTGAGCGGCGCGCCGCCGGTGATGTGGATGCGGTCCATCGTATGTCCTCGGGCGGCGCACCCGCGAGGGCGCGCGGCCGGCCGTGCTGATCGCGGGCGCGGCAGCGCCCAGGCTTGGCCGTGCCCTATAGACCGGATTTGTCGGAATCAGGACTGCTTCCGTCGGATTCGCGCGTGCAGGACTGGTCCGCGCCCGAGGACGGGCTCGCCTCGGCCCGTCCGCGACCCTGCGCCTTGCGGCGGCGCAGGTTCTGGCGCAGCGCGGCCTTGAGGCGCTCCGCGCGCTCGTCCTTCGGGCCCGTCACGGCGCGACCCTTGGTCGCCGCAAGGTCGGGGCGGGGCGGTCACCGCCGGATGAGCCGTCAGCGGATGGAGACATGAGCTGTTACAGGGGGCGGGAGCCGAGTTCGGGGTGGGAAGATCCTGCCGGACGCTAGCGGGTTAACGCGGGCCTCTCAACGGATGCAACGCTGCGATGTCGGAACCTTACCTTGAACCAGTTCCAGATCCGCGCGTATCTTGCGGCCCTCACGCGAAGGACTGGACCGAGGCCGGACCTCGATCGCGGGCCTGAGACGCCGCTCATCGCGCGGTGTCGCCCGCTCGGCCGAACACGCGAAGGACGCTCGATGATCGTCACCCGGATGCCCAGCACGATGCTCGCCCAAGCGGGATCGACGCGCGCCGGATCCGGCTACGAGCGCTACTTCCGGGGCGCGCTGGACCAGTTGCACGGGGAGCGTCGGTACCGGGTGTTCGCCGACATCGAGCGGATCTCGGGGCGTTTCCCGACCGCCAAGTGGCGCCAGCCGGACGGCAAGACCACCGAGATCACCGTCTGGTGCTCCAACGACTACCTCGGCATGGGCCAGCACAAGGAAGTGGTCGCCGCGATGACGGAGACCGCCGCGCGCTGCGGCGTCGGCGCCGGCGGCACCCGCAACATCGCCGGCAACACCTCGCCGCTGGTCGACCTGGAGCGCGAGCTCGCCGATCTGCACGGCAAGGAGGCCGGCCTCGTCTTCACCTCCGGCTACGTCTCCAACCAAGCCGGCATCTCGACCATCGCCAAGCTGATCCCCGACTGCCTGATCCTGTCGGACGCCTTCAACCACAACTCGATGATCGAGGGCGTGCGTCATTCCGGCTGCGCCAAGACGATCTTTCGCCACAACGACCTCGCCCACCTCGAGGAGCTGCTGCGGCAGGCCGGCGACCGGCCCAAGCTGATCGTGTTCGAGTCGGTCTACTCGATGGACGGCGATGTCGCGCCGATCGGCGCGATCTGCGATCTGGCCGAGCGCTACGGCGCGATGACCTACCTGGACGAGGTCCACGCCGTCGGCCTCTACGGCCCGCGCGGCGGCGGCATCGCCGAGCGCGACGGCGTCATGCACCGGGTCGACGTGATCGAGGGGACCCTGGCCAAGGGCTTCGGCTGCGTGGGCGGCTACATCACCGCCTCGGCGGCGATCTGCGACGCGGTGCGCAGCTTCGCGCCGGGCTTCATCTTCACGACGGCGCTCCCGCCGGCGGTGGCGGCGGCGGCGCGGGCCTCGGTGCGCTACCTGAAGCGCTCGAGCGCGGAGCGCGAGGCGCACCAGCGCCAGGCGGCGGCCACGAAGGCGGCGCTGAGCGCGGCGGGTCTTCCGGTCCTGGAGACCGAGACGCACATCGTGCCGGTGATGGTGGGCGATGCCGAGCTGTGCAAGGCGGCGGCGGACCATCTTCTGGAGCACCACGCGATCTACATTCAGCCGATCAACTACCCGACCGTGCCGCGCGGGACCGAGCGGCTGCGGATCACGCCGTCGCCGTTTCACGACGCGGCGCATATCGAGCGGCTCGCCGCGGCTCTCGGCGAGACCTGGCAAGCCCTGGACCTGCCCCGCGCCGGTACCGTCTTCGTCGAGGCCGCCGAGTAGGATCCGCGCCGCCTTCCGGCGACAGGCTGTGCTGCGGGCGCCCGTCTCTGCGAGCAGGGCGAAGCAACCCAGGGATGCCACATCCGCCGACGGCCCGATGCCCTGGATTGCTTCGCTCCGCTCGCAGCGACGGGTGCGGCGGTGTGCTGAGGTCGGCCTGACCGCGCAGGCTGCGCGCTGAGGAAGCCGCCCGCGCTCCCCGCATGTCCCGTCCCCATCTCGTCTTTTCCGGCGCCGACCTGTAACGACGGCGCCAATCCTCCCCTGTGAAAAGTCCGACCATGATCTCCTCACCCCTCATGACCGTGATGGTCGATGCCGTGCGCAAGGCCGCGCGCGGCCTGCGCCGCGACTACGGCGAGGTCGAGAACCTGCAGGTCTCGCGCAAAGGTCCGGGTGACTTCGTGTCCGCGGCCGATCGCAAGGCCGAGGAGGTACTGCGCGACGCCCTCATGAAGGCGCGTCCCGGCTACAGCCTCGTGCTCGAGGAGAACGGGATCATCGAGGGAACCGACAAGAGCCACACCTGGCACGTCGATCCCCTCGACGGCACGTCGAATTTCCTGCACGGCGTGCCCCATTTCGCGGTCTCGGTCGGCCTCGAGCGCGAGGGCCAGATCGTGGCCGGCGTGATCTTCGACCCGATCAAGGACGAGCTGTTCGTCGCCGAGCGCGGCAAGGGCGCCTACCTCAACAACCGGCGCCTGCGCGTCTCCGGCCGCCAGGACATGGCGGACGCGCTGGTCGGCTACGGCACGCCGTATCTCGGTCGCGGCAGCCATCCGCGCCTCCTGCGCGAGCTCGGCGCCGTGATGGCGGTGGCCGGCGGCACCCGCCGGATGGGTTCGGCGGCCCTCGACATGGCCTACGTCGCCTGCGGGCGCCTCGACGCCTACTGGGAGCGCGACCTCCAGACCTACGACTTCGCCGCCGGCGTGATCCTGGTGCGCGAGGCGGGCGGCTTCGTGAGCTCGGCGGACGGCGCGGCCGAGCCGCTGGCGCCCCGCTCGGTGGCCTGCGGCAACGAGGGGCTGCACCGGGAGCTCGTCGCCATCCTCAAGAAGGTCCAGGCGGCCTGAGCGGCCGCGAACTGGTCAGCGCGGCGGGCTTCTGCTTTAAGCCCGCGGTTCCTCACGGAAGGCCGAACGCATGGAAGCCCGCCGCCACGTCGCGCTGAAGGAATCGGTCCGCTCGATTCCCGATTACCCGAAGCCGGGAATCATCTTCCGCGACATCACCACCCTGCTGAGCGACCCGCGCGCCTTCCGGCGGGCGGTGGACGCTCTGGTGCATCCCTTCGCCGGCGGACAGATTCACCAAGTGGCCGGGATCGAGGCCCGGGGCTTCATCCTGGGCGGGGCCATCGCGCACCAGCTATCCTGCGGCTTCGTGCCGATCCGCAAGAAGGGCAAGCTGCCCCACAAGACCGTCTCGATGGCCTACGCCCTCGAGTACGGGACCGACGAGATCGAGATCCACGTCGACGCGGTCCGGCCGGGCGACAAGGTGCTGCTGGTCGACGACCTGATCGCCACCGGCGGCACCGCGATCGCGGCCGTGAACCTGCTCCAGAAGATCGGGGCCGAGATCGTGGCCGCCTGCTTCGTCATCGACCTGCCCGAGATCGGCGGCGCGCAGCGTCTGCGCGACCTCGGCGTCGAGGTGCGCACCCTCATGCAGTTCGAGGGTCATTGAGGCTCGCGAAACGTTGACTTCGCGGGGACCATCCGCCATAAGCCCGCCACTCGCGACGTGGCGCCCCGCATGGGCGCCCTTCGTGTTTGCAGACAACCAGGACGCGTGAAGGTCGGGTGCAGCATGAGCTGCCCGCGAGCGCGCCTCGACCTTTGAAGGCTCTGAGCCATGAAGAGAACCTACCAGCCGAGCAAGCTCGTCCGTAAGCGCCGTCACGGCTTCCGTGCGCGCATGGCCACCGCCGGCGGCCGCAAGGTCATCGCGCGCCGCCGCGCCCACGGCCGCAAGCGCCTGTCGGCCTGAGGCCCGATCCTCGCCGGCGCGGACGCCTCACGCATCCGCGCCACGAGGCAAGCGGTATCGGCCGGGATCGAACCATCGATGGCGACGATCGAGCGGCTCAAGAAACGACCCGACTTCCTGGCGGCGGCCGAGGGGCGTCGCTTTCACACCGAGCGCATGACCGCGCAGGGGCGTCTCCGGGCTCCGGACGTCTGCCCCGGCCTTCGTCTCGGTTTCACGATCACGAAGCGTGTCGGCCACGCGACGGAGCGGAACCGCATCCGGCGCCGCCTCCGTGCGGCCCTGGATCTGGTCGCGTCCGATCTGCCGGGCGACCTCGCCGGCCTTCCGGCCGACATCGTGCTGATCGCCCGCCGTCCCGCTCTGGTGGCCTCGTTCGAGACCCTCGCCGAGGATCTGCGCCGCGCGATTCCCGCGGTGACCCGCCCGGCGGTGCCCCGCGGGGACAGACCCTCCGGCCGATCCGGTGGTCGGCGCGCGAAGTCGTCGCCTGACACGATTACCTCTCAGACCTCCACTCTCCCGCACGTAGCCGGCTGCGCCCGCGCGCAGGCGGCCCCACCCGGCGGTGCCGACATCGGCCCGTCGCAGGGGTGCGACAGAGATCCCCGAATCACAGGCGCGCGCAGGCCCTCCCGGGCCGGCGACGATCCTGTTGCCACTCCGAACGCGTGCGGCGGTGTCCCTGATGGGCAATGACAAGACGAACATGTTCGTGGCCATCGGCCTGTCGCTGCTGGTGCTGCTCGGGTGGCAGTACTTCGTGGCCGGCCCGCGCATGGAGCAGCAGCGCCAGATCGAGGCGCAGAACAAGGCCGCCCAGCAGCAGCCCCCGGGCGTGACCCCGGACGGCGTGCCCTCGCCGTCCCCGAAGGAGGGCGGTCCGGCGGCGCCCGCGCCCGGCACGTTGCCGACCGCCCAGGGCGGCCCGGTCTCCCGCGAGGCGGCCCTGGCCCGCTCGCCGCGCGTCCGGATCGAGACCCCGGCGCTCTCGGGCTCGATCGCCCTGAAGGGCGGCCGGGTCGACGACGTCTCGCTCAAGAACTACCACGAGACCATCGACCCCAAGAGCCCCGAGATCGTGCTGTTCTCGCCGGCCGGGACCGAGACGCCCTACTACGCGGAGTTCGGCTGGGTCGGCGCCAATGCCGGTCCCCTGCCCACCAACGACACGCTCTGGACCAGCGACGGCAAGACGCTCTCGCCGGGCATGCCCGTCACCCTGACCTGGGACAACGGCGCCGGCCTCGTCTTCAAGCGGATCATCGCGGTCGACGACAAGTACATGTTCACGATCCGCGACGAGGTCGAGAACAAGGGCACGGGCGCGATCACGCTCTACCCGTACAGCCTCGTCTCGCGCTGGGGTAAGCCGCACACCCAGGGCTACTACGTCCTGCACGAGGGCATGATCGGCTATCTCGGCAACGACGGCCTGCAGGAATTCACCTACGACAAGCTCGCCAAGGAGGGCGCCTACGGCGGTGCCAACACCAAGGGCAAGGCCTGGACCGGCGTGACCGGCGGCTTCGTCGGCATCACCGACAAGTACTGGGCGGCGGCCGCGATCCCCGATCAGGACACTCCCTATACCGGCGCCTTCACCGACCGGACCGACGGTGCCACCAACGTCTACCAGGCGAGCGTGCGCGGCGACGCCGTGAACCTCGCGGCGGGTGCCTCGGCCACCGCGACGCAGCGGCTGTTCGCGGGCGCCAAGGAAGTCAACGTCATCAACAACTACGAGAAGGACCTCGGCATCAAGCACTTCGATCTGATGATCGACTGGGGCTGGTTCTTCTTCATCACCAAGCCGATGTTCCGGGCGCTGGACTTCTTCTACCACCTGTTCGGCAATTTCGGCGTGTCGATCCTGGTGGTGACCTTCTGCCTGAAGCTGCTGTTCCTTCCGATCGCGAACCGGTCCTACGTCTCCATGGCCAAGATGAAGGCCGTGCAGCCGGAGATGGCCGCCATCCGCGAGCGGTACAAGGACGACCGCATGAAGCAGCAGCAGGCCACGATGGAGCTGTACAAGAAGGAGAAGATCAATCCGGTCGCCGGCTGCTGGCCGGTTCTGATCCAGATCCCGGTCTTCTTCGCGCTCTACAAGGTCCTGTTCATCACCATCGAGATGCGCCACGCGCCGTTCTTCGGCTGGATCCACGACCTCGCGGCGCCGGATCCGACGAGCATCGTGAACCTGTTCGGCCTGCTGCCGTTCCCGGCGCCCGACTTCGTGCATCTGGGTGTCTGGCCGATCATCATGGGCATCACGATGTTCGTGCAGATGAAGATGAACCCCGCGCCGCCGGACCCGGTCCAGGCGCAGATCTTCACCTTCATGCCGATCGTGTTCACCTTCATGCTGGGCTCGTTCCCCGCCGGCCTCGTGATCTACTGGGCCTGGAACAACACACTGTCGGTGATCCAGCAGTACATCATCATGCGCCGCAACGGCGTGAAGGTGGAGCTGTGGGACAATCTCCGCACCACGTTCAAGCGCGGCGGCACGAAGGCGGCCGCTACCAAGAGCTGACGGGCGAGACGCCGTGAGCGAGACCCACGACGACGCGGCCGACCTCCTGGAGGCCGGCCGCCTTCTCTTCGCCGGCCCCGCCGACTTCTACGCGGCTGCCCAGGTCCTCGACCGGCTGCCGCCCATGGAGGGTGTCGAGATCGCCTTCGCGGGCCGCTCGAATGTCGGCAAGTCCAGCCTGATCAACGCGCTGACCGGCCGCAACACCCTGGCGCGGACCTCGCACACGCCGGGGCGGACGCAGCAGCTCAACTTCTTCCGGATCGGCGAGCGCCTGTCGCTGGTCGACATGCCCGGCTACGGCTACGCCGCCGTCGAGAAGGCCAAGGTCGAGGCCTGGACCCGGCTGATCCATTCCTACCTCAAGGGCCGCGCGAACCTCGCCCGGGTGTTCATGCTGATCGACGCCCGGCACGGCTTCAAGTCGATCGACACCGACGTGCTCGACGGTCTCGACAAGGCCGCGGTGAGCTATCAGGTCGTGCTGACCAAGGGCGACTCCCTGAAGAAGGGCGAGGTCGCGAGCCGCATCGCCGGGATCGAGGCGGGTCTCGCCAAGCGGCCGGCCGCGTACCCGCAGGTGATCCTCACCTCGAGCCGGGACGATTCCGGGGTGCCGGATCTGCGGGCGGCCATCGCCAAGCTGCTGGCGGAGCGGAGCGCGTGAGGCTTACGGGCGTCGACCGCGCGCTCGCGGCGCTCGCCGGCCTCGCCGGGCTGCTCGGCGTCGCGCTGAGCGCCGCCGCGGCGCACATTCAAGGCGCGGATTCGCTGAAGACGGCGGCGCAGTTCCTGCTGTTCCACGCGCCCGCCATCCTGGCTCTGGTCGGCCTCGGGGCCGCGGGCCTCGTCCGGGCCGGCCTCGCGCGCGCCGCGGCCGGGCTCCTGGTCGTCGGCCTGACGCTGTTCTGCGGCGACCTCGCGGTGCGCACGTGGCTCCAGCACCCGCTCTTCCCCATGGCCGCGCCCACCGGCGGCTTCGCCCTGATGGGCGGCTGGCTCGCCGGGATCCTCTGCGCGCTGGTGCCGGCGCGGCGCGCCGTCTGACGGTTCCGACCGGCGGCTCGCCTCAGGCTGCTCGCACCTGCAGGAACTCCAGGGCCGGCCCCTGCGCGTCGGAAAAGACCCCCGCGGTGAGCGCCCCGCCGTAGACCGCGGCGGTGTCGAGGTTCGTTCGGAACCAGCGGATCTCGGGACGCCCGCTCCTCTGCGGCGTGTGGCCGTGGACCACGTGGCGACCGAAATCGTGGTCGCCCTCGAGGAACGGCTCCCGGATCCACAGGCGATCGTGCGCGTCCGACTCGAGGGCGTCCGCGCCGGGCCGCAGGCCGGCATGCACGTACCAGCGGGCGCCGTCACCGTGCAGGGTCGGAAGCGCCTCGATCCAGTCGAGGGTGTCCCGGGGCAGGCCGGCGGGATCCCGCGCACCGAACGAGTCGAGCGTCGCCTCGCCACCGTTGTACATCCAGTGCGCGGCCGCGCCCTCGGTCTGGAGTGCGTCGAGCAGCATCCGCTCGTGATTGCCCATCAGGCAGACGACGCGCTCGGGTTCGGCCCAGTTCAGACGGCTCACGGTGCGGAGCACCGCGGCGCTGTCGGGACCGCGGTCGATGTAGTCGCCGAGGAAGACCAGCCGGTGGGCGCGGTCGCCCGCATGGTCGGCGATCCGCTCCAGCAGCGCGTCGAGGAGGGCGGCGCAGCCGTGGACGTCGCCGATCGCGTAGGTGAGGGGGCCGGAATCCATGGCGCCATCGTCCACCCGGGCGCCGCGCTCCGCAAGGGCGCCCGGATCGGCGCGCTACGCCGCGAGGGCGCGCATCTCCGCGATCAGGTCCGACTTGCCCTCGAAACCGATGCCCGGCAGGTCCGGCATGGTGATGTGGCCGTCCTCGACCCGCACCCCATCGGGGAAGCCGCCGTAGGGCTGGAAGAGGTCCGGGTAGCTCTCGTTGCCGCCGAGGCCGAGGCCGGCCGCGATGTTGAGCGACATCTGGTGCCCGCCATGCGGGACGCAGCGCGAGGGCGACCAGCCGAACTCGGCCAGCACGTCGAGGGTGCGCAGGTATTCCACCAGCCCGTACGACAGGGCGCAGTCGAACTGCAGCCAGTCGCGATCCGGCCGCATGTTGCCGTAGCGCAGGAGATTGCGCGCGTCCTGGTGCGAGAACAGGTTCTCGCCGGTGGCCATCGGCCCGGGATAGTAGGCCGCGAGCGCCGCCTGAAGCGCGTAGTCGAGCGGGTCGCCCGCCTCCTCGTACCAGAACAGAGGGTACGCCCGCAGCATCCGGGCATACGCGATCGCGGTCTCGAGATCGAAGCGGCCGTTGGCGTCCACCGCGAGGCGGCCCCGTCCGTCGATCTCGGCGAGCACCGCCTCGATCCGGCGCCGGTCCTCGTCGATCGGCGCGCCGCCGATCTTCATCTTCACGACGGTGTAGCCGCGGTCGAGATAGCCGCGCATCTCGGCGCGGAGGGCGGAATCGTCCTTGCCGGGATAGTAGTAGCCGCCCGCCGCGTAGACGAAGACCCGCGGGTTGGCGGCGACGCCCTTCCGCTCGGCCAGCATCCGGAACAGCGGCTTCCCGGCGATCTTGGCCGCCGCGTCCCAGACCGCCATGTCGAGGGTGCCCACCGCCACCGAGCGCTCGCCGTGGCCGCCGGGCTTCTCGTTGCGCATCATCGCCGCCCAGATCCGGTGCGGATCGAGGTTGTCGCCCGGCTCGGTCAGGAGGCTGGCCGGATCGGCCTCCAGGATCCGGTCGCGGAAGCGCTCGCGGATCAGGCCGCCCTGGCCGTAGCGGCCGTTGGAGTTGAAGCCGTAGCCGACGACCCGCCGGCCGTCGCGCACCACGTCGGTGACCACCGCGACGAGGCTCGTGGTCATCTTCGAGAAGTCGATGTAGGCGTTGCGGATCGGCGAGGCGATCGGCTTGGTGACCTCGCAGACGTCGACGATGCGCATGGCTGTCTCCCCGGTGAGCCCCGGTGCCATAGCGTCGCGCGCACTCGGGCAGCCAATGCCGTTTCCAGCGCGCGCGATGCGCGAACGGCATCGGCGCCGTCCCGCCGGAGAGGCCTGCCATGGATCTGGACTGGGTGAGGGATTTCCTCGCGCTCGCCGAGCACCGGACTTTCTCGCGGGCCGCCGAGGCTCGGCACGTGACGCAGCCGGCCTTCAGCCGACGGATCCGCGCGCTGGAGGAGTGGGTCGGGACGCCGCTGTTCCTGCGGAGCGCGCAGGGGGCGAGCCTGACCGCGGCCGGAGCGCGCTTCCAGTCGCACGCCGACGACCTGGTGCGGAGCCTGGATCGGGCGCGCCGCGAGGCTCGGGAAGCCGGCGCGCGCGCGGATGCGAGCCTCGCGATCGCGGCCACGCACGCGCTGTCGTTCACGTTCTTTCCGGGCTGGATCCGGCAGCACGCGCCCTTCGAGACGCTCGGCGCCCTCAGCCTGATCTCGGACAGCATGGCGGCCTGTGAGGCGATCCTGCTGGCCGGCGAGGTGCACCTGCTGCTGTGCCACCACCGCGCGGACCTTCCCACACGCCTGGACGATGGCCGCTGCGAATCCGTGCGCGTCGGAGCGGACAGCCTGGTGCCGCTCTGCGCGCCGACGCCCGAGGGGGCGCCGCTCTGGCCCCTGACCGGGGCGGTGCGTCACCTCGCCTACGGCGAGGCCTCGGGGATCGGCCGGATCCTCGCGGCGAGCGGGGTGGCGGCCGGCTACGAGCCGGCCTTCACGTCCCACCTGGCGGCGACGCTGATGACCATGGCTCAGGGAGGCGACGGTGTCGCGTGGCTCCCGGTGACGCTCGCGGAGGCGGCGATCGCCCGGGGCCAGCTCGTCCGGGCAGGTCCGGACGAGCTGGACGTCCCGGTGGAGATCCGGCTGTACCGGGCGCGGGAGAGCCGCGGCGGCGCGGCCGATGCCCTGTGGCGGCGCGTGCGCGCGCCCGAGCATGACCGGACCGTTCAGCCCTTCGCCACCCGGGCGTAGCGGCCGTCGTAGCGGCCGGCCCGGATCTGCTCCAGAACCTCCGCCTCGCGGGCCGCCTGAGCCCGCACGGCGTCGAGCAGGGTCGCCGCGTCGGCGGACGGGAAGGACACGACGCCGTCGGCGTCACCGACCACCACGTCGCCCGGGTTCACCGTCCAGCCGCCGACGCAGACCGGCACGTTGATCGCGCCGGGGCCGGTCTTGAACGGGCCCCGCGGTGTCGCGGCACGGGCGTAGCAGGGGAAATCCGCGCCCGCGAAGGCCGCCGTGTCGCGCACCGCACCGTCGATCACGAAACCGGCCACCCCCCGGCTCTCGGCGATGGCCTTCATGATGTCGCCGACCAGCGCGCGGCCCGTGTCGCCGCCGCCGTCGACCACGAGCACGTCGCCGGGGCGGACTTCCTCCAGGGCCTGATGGATGGCCAGATTGTCGCCACTCCGAACCCGGACCGTGAACGCCGTGCCGATGAGCGGCCCGCCGCGATGGAACGGGCGCAGGCCGGTCAGGACCGGCATTCGCTCCAGGCAGTCGCTGATCGTCGCCGTCGAGACGTCGCGGAAGGCTGCCAGCACCACCGGGTCGACGGCGGGCGGCGGCGGATTGCGGGTAATGGCGGACATCGGCGTCGACGTCTCCCTGGTGTCATCCCCCCGCGGAATCGCGGCGAATCGGCGAGGGCCGGGGGATCCTGCCCCAGGCCGCGGGCGATGTCGCGATGGAACCCCGGCCCGGTCAGTGGTCGGCCGCGGGCACTGTGCCGCCGCCGCCCGTCGCGAGCTTGCGACGGGCATCGGCCTGACCGCTCGTCGCGCCGAAATAGCTGGCCGAGTCGCCCAGCTGCACCGAAGGTTGGCAACCCGGCGTGCAGGACAGGGATTCCCGATCGAGGCCGCGCTGCACCGTGATCGTCGAGTCCCGCGACGCCTCGACCCGGATGGTCGTCTCGGCGATCATGGCGCCGCCGTTGTCGAGGGCGATCAGGTTGGTCGAGCCGAAGCTCTTGCCGGTGAGCACGAGGACGCCGTTCTTCTGCGGCGTCACCTCCGCGATGATCGGGTTGCCGACGATGACGGTCGACGTCTTCTCCGGCAGACGGAGCACCTTGGCGTTGTCCACGAGCACGGTCACGACGGGCAGCAGGTCGGGCTGGCCGGCCGCGGCCGCGACGCCCGTCAGCAGGACGACGAGGCCGGCACGGCCCGCGATCGACAGGGTGCGACGCATCGGGGTTCCTCAAGACGGCGGGCGGTCGACGAGAGCCCACCCGATGCCCGAGGCTAGCGCGGAACCCGTGAAGGAAGCGCTAAGCAAGACCAAGTCGCGGCACTGTGCCGTATCGGTGAAACCCAACCTTCACCAAACTCGCAGCGAGACAGCCATTTAGGGCGGTGCGGGATCGATTTAACCGATTTTCAAGGCGTAATCGGCAGTCTGTGCAGGCCGCCGATCGAGACCTGAAAATTCTTCATCGGGCATCGCGCAAGTTTCATCTCGCTCTGTGTTGATCGAAGGATCACCCTCCATGAAGACCCTGTTCACGCGTTTTGCTTCGGACGAGTCCGGCGCCACCGCGATCGAGTACGGCATGATCGCGGCCCTCATCGCCGTGGCCATCATCACCGCGCTGAAGACCGTCGGTACCAGCCTGACCAGCAAGTTCAGCCAGATCTCCGGCAACCTGAACTGATCGAGGCACGTCCGATCTGCGGCAGGTTCGAGACTTCCCGCCTCTCCTCGAAATTCGGGTAGGGGCGGGGGTTCACGGCCTGCCGGGATCGCCGTTCTTCGCGGCGGCGCTGACCGCCCGGCACATCCGAGATCCGGGCCGGCACTTGGACCGCTGGATCGGATCGAATTCCGTGACGCGACAGGCTGCGACGAGATGGGCGCCGAGATGGTCGGTTCAGCGACGGCAGGCCTGGGACTGGCAAGCCTGGGACTGGCAAGCCTGGGACTTGCGGGTCTGGGCCCGGCCGGCTTCGGCCTCCTGATCCTGTTTCCCTTCCTGATGGCCTACGCGGCCGCCAGCGACCTGCTCACCATGCTGATCCCGAACCGGATCTCCCTCGCTCTCGTGGCGGGATTCGCGCTGCTGGCCCTGACGAGTTCGATGAGCTGGACCGAGATCGGCTTCCACTGCGCTGCCGGAGCGGTCGTCCTGCTCGTCACGTTCACGCTGTTCGCCTTCGGCGTCATCGGTGGCGGCGACGCGAAGCTCGCGGCCGCCACAGCCCTGTGGCTCGGCTTCGACGGCCTCGGCGACTATCTGCTGGTGGCCTCGGTGTTCGGCGGCGCCCTGACCCTGGCGATCCTGCTCGCGCGGACGCATCCGCTGCCCGGCCGGATCGCCCGCATGCCGTTCGCCCTGCACCTGCACGACGCCAAGACCGGCATTCCGTACGGGATCGCGCTGGCCGCCGCGGCGCTCCTCGTCCTGCCCGAGACCGACGTCTGGACCCGGGCCCTCGCCAGCTGAGGCCGCTGCGGCGATTCAGACGAGCGGGATCTGGAGCCCCGGGCTCGGCCCAGCTAAAAGTCGCGCATGCCCCTCGCGCTGCTGCGTCGCCCCGATCCCGATCATCTTGAGGTCCAGCACGAGGGGGCCAGTCTCCGCATCGCCCTCCGTCGGCGGCCGACCGCGCGCCGCATCACGCTCCGCGTCTCGGCCGCCACCGGCGAGGCGGTGATCACCCTGCCGAGCCGCACCGCCGTCAACACGGCGCAGCGCTTCGCGGCGAGCCACGCGGGCTGGATCGCCGCCCGTCTCGCCCGCGTGCCGGCCCGCGTGCTGTTCGAGCTCGGAGCCAGCCTGCCGCTCCGCGGCGAGCCCCACCGGATCGGTCAGCGCGGCACCCGGAGCGGTCCCGTTCGCGTCGAGCGCGTGGAGGGCGAGCCGGTGCTCTCGGTATCGTGCGACGCCGCCCATGTGGCGCGCCGGGTCCGGGATTTCCTGGCCCGCGAGGCCAAGCGCGACCTGACCGAGGCGATCGATCGCTACGCGGCGCGGCTCGGGCAGCGGCCGGTGCGTGTCACGCTGCGCGACACCCGCAGCCGCTGGGGCTCCTGCACGGCCCGCGGTGAATTAAACTTCTCGTGGCGTCTGATCCTCGCGCCGCCGATGGTGCTCGACTATCTGGTCGCCCACGAGATGGCGCATCTGCGCGAGATGAACCACTCGCCGCGTTTCTGGGCGCTGGTGCACGCGCTCTGCCCGAACACCGATGCTGCCGAAGCGTGGCTCAAGCGCCACGGCACCGGCCTGCATTGCTACGGCTGAGCCGCCGCGACGATCCCTGTCAGCCCTTGGCGCGGAGCACCCGCTGGCGCGCCACGGCATCCGCAGGCCAGCTCGGGCGGGGATCGACCTCGCCGGGATTGAGGGTGCGCGGGGCGACGCTGTCGCAGATCTCCCGCTGACGGATGATCACCGGGTTTCCGAACTCGTCCCGGCGTCGGACGAGGCCGCCGTCCCGGCAGTAACCGGCGATCGCCGCCTGCCCGTTGCGGCGACCGTACGGGTTCGCCGCCACGGGCGGATGCTCGATCACCAGCGTGTCCGAGTGGTTGAGCGATCGTTCGATGTAGGTGGTCTGTCCGACCGGCAGGGACTGGGCTCCCGCCTGCGCGACGGTGGCCATCAGGCAGGCGGCCGAGAGAGTGAGCGGGCGCATCACGGCGTCAGGATCCGGCGCTGGAGGAGTGTTCAACCGTAATCTAGGCCGTCGAAACCCGCGCGGGTAGCGCCGGCGCGCAACACCGCGCCCACATCGCTTGACAGCGCGGGGCCGACCATGGTCGGAACACGCCCGATTGTACGGCTCCCGCCGGTCCTCGGCCGGAGCGTTCCGAAGGGATCGGTGGTGCCGCTTCACGCGAGGCTCGTTCGTTTCCGGCGCGCCGCGCTGCCGGTTCTCCTCGCCCTCGTCGCGGCGGCACTCGCGCCCGCCGGGCCGGCCGCGGCTCAGGGCATGGTGCGCAAGACCTTCGACGACTGGCAGCTGCGCTGCGAGACGCCGGCCGGCGCGAAGGCCGAGCAATGCGCCCTCGTTCAGTACCTCGCCGCCGAGGACAGGCCGAACCTGACCCTCGTGGTGATCGTCCTCAAGACCGCCGACAATCGCGGTTACCTGCTTCGTGTGGTGGCGCCGCTGGGCGTGCTCCTGCCGTCCGGGCTCGGCCTGAAGATCGACCAGACGGATATCGGCCGCGCCGGCTTCGTCCGCTGCCTGACCACCGGGTGCGTGGCCGAGGTCGTGATGGATGACGGGCTGATCCGCCAGTTCAAGAACGGTACGCAGGCGACCTTCATCGTGTTCCAGACGCCCGAGGAGGGCGTCGGCATCCCGCTGTCGATGAAGGGCTTCGCGGCCGGGTTCGACAGCCTGAAATGACGGTGCCGTTCGGGAGCCGCACGATGATCGGACATCGGGACAGGAGTCTCACGCGGTCTCCAGACACGGCCCGGCGCCGGACCGTCGTGCTCCAGCTGAGCGGGCTGGTGCTCGCCGCCTCGCTCGCCGCCACGGCGCCGGGCCGCGCCGAGGAGGGCAACATCTTCTCCAACCTGTTCAAGTACGGCGGCACGACGGTCCCGCCGTCGCAGCCCGAAGCCCTCGACCCGGCCTATTGCCCGACGGTCGAGGTGGCCGAGGGCGGGGCGGCCTCGCGCACCCTCGCGGGCGACACGGTGCGGACCCAGTTCTCCCTCGGCCGTCTCGCCCGCGAATGCGCGCGGCGTCAGGACGGCTCGATCACCGTCAAGGTGGGCGCCGAGATCAACGTCCTGCTCGGGCCGGCGGGTGCGCCAGGCCGGTTCGATGTGCCGGTGACGTTCCAGATCCGCCACGACGGCAAGACCCTCTCGAGCCGCACCGAGCGGGCCGGCGTGGTCGTCGGCCCCGGAGAGGCGCAGGGCTTCGCCACGGTCGTGGCCGACGAGCTGCAGGTTCCGGCCGCCATGACGGCCGATTACGACATCACGGTGGGTATCGGCACCGCTAAGGGTGGGGGCGGGAAGGCCGCCGCGAAACCGCGCCGCCGCAAACCGGCTGTCGCCGCGGCGCCACCCGGCGGAGGCGACGCTGCCCAGTGACGCCGCGGCGCGCCTCGGCGATCCGACCCCGCTGATTGCCCGGACCGGCCGCGACAGGCTCTGGCTCGGCCGGCAGACCCGGTTTCGGCTGGAGGCCACGGACGATCCCGTCTTCGATCGCCGCCTCGTTCTTCCGGACCGTCCCGCCGGCTGGATCGTGCTGAGCTATGCCGGTGATCCGACGAAGCCGCCCCGGCGCCCGATCCTCCGCGTCCTGCGGGGGCCAGACGAGACCGTTCAGGACTTCCTCCTGCCGGGAGCCGCGCAGGGGCTCGCCCACTGGCTCGGGCTGATCCCGCCGGATGCGCGGGAGATCCGCCTCTGTGCCGGTGCCGACTTCATCCTGGAGCGGGTCGGCGCCCGAAGGGAGGTCGCGGTGCTGGCGCAGTGCCTCCTGCGCCGGCCCTGGCGCTGCGTCTCCGCCCTCTACGAGCGCGCCCGCGGTTCGGAGCGGCGCTACCGCGACATCCTGCGCGGCGCCTGCGCGGTGACCCCGATGGCCCGGTTCCCGGCCTGGGCCGCCGTCCGGACCCGGCCCGCCCGCATCGCGCCGTCCGCCCTGCGGATCCGCTGCATCCTGCTCGCACAGTCCGGGGACGCGGCGGCGGTCTCGGCCACGCGCGACGCGCTGAACGCGCAGACGCACCGCCCCGAGTCGATCCGGGTGGCGTGGGCGGGGACGCCGCCCGCATCGGTCGACGGGCCGATGTCGCATCGGACCTGGGATGCGGCTTCCGGCCTCGACGAGCTTTCCGGCGAGGCGGACGCCCTGTGCCTGCTGCGCCCCGGCGACGTCCCGGAGCCGGAGGCCCTGGCGCTGCTGGCCCAGGCCCTGTCGGGAGCGGACATCGCCTACGGCGACGCGGTCGGCCCCGACGGTCGCCCGCAGCTGAAGCCGGACTGGAGCCCGGACCTCGCCCTGGCGACCGGCTATCCCGGGTTTCCCCTGCTCCTGTCGCGGACGTGGCTGGCCGCGGCCATGGCACGCCCGGTCGGCCCGATGGTCGCGCTCGGGCCGGCCATCGTGATCGCCGCGATGACCACCGCCGCGCGGGTGGCGCATGTGCCGCGGATCCTCGCCCGAACCGCCGGAGACGGTCTGGACCCGTCGGCCCGGTCGGCGGCCCTGGACGCGCACCGGTCCGGAGAGCCCCGGTTCCGCGCCGGGATCCACGACGGTGCCGTTCGCCTCGCATGGCCTCTGCCGGATCCTGTGCCTCTGGTGAGCGTCGTGATCCCCTCGCGCGACCGTCTCGACTTGATCACCCGCGTCTGCCGCGGGGTGCTCCACGAGACCGCCTACGCGGCGATCGAGCTGATCATCGTCGACAACGGCTCCACCGATCCCGCGGTGCTCGACCATTACGCGACCCTGCGCGGCGATCCGCGCGTCCGGATCCTCATGGACCCGCAGCCCTTCAACTTCGCCGCGATGGTCAACGCCGGCGTCGCCGCGGCGTCGGGGGCGATCGTCGTCCTGCTGAACAACGACGTCGCCGTGCTGGAGCCCGGCTGGCTCGAGGCCATGGTCCGGCAGGCGTGCCGGCCGGAGGTCGGCGCCGTCGGGGCGAAGCTTCTCTACGGCGACGGCACGCTGCAGCATGCCGGCGTCGTCGTCGGCCTCGGCGGCCGGGCCGGCCACATCCTGCGCCGCCGGCCCGGTGACACGCCCGGCCATCTCGGCCAGCTGCGGGTGGCGCACGAGGTCTCGGCGGTGACGGCCGCCTGCCTCGCCGTCGCGCGGGAGAAGTACCTGGCGGTGGGCGGCTTCGACGCCGAGGCGTTCCCGGTTGATTTCAACGACGTCGATTTCTGCCTGCGCCTCGGCGCCGCCGGCTGGAAGACGGTCTGGACGCCGGCCGCGACGCTGGCCCATCTCGAATCCGTCAGCCGCGGCCCGTCCGTCGGGGCCAAGCGCGCCCGGTTCGAGCAGGAGGCCGCCCGCTTCTCCGAGCGCTGGCGTGCCGTGATCCGGCACGATCCGTTCTACCACCCCGCCCTCTCGGTCACGACCTTCGGCGAGGATCTGGAATGACACCGCGGTCGGACGGCGGATTTGACCGCGCACCGGATCGCGACGCTGCGCCGTATCTCGGGTCGTCGCGCCGCTCGTGGCGCGGGCTCGCGGGCGCGGCGCGCCACTTCCTCGCGCATCCCCGAGCGGCGGCCGCGATCCTGCGCGCGCGCGTGACGGGGAGGCGCCTGCGCGCCCGGCAGGCGCTCGCGGCTCTGATCGGCATCGATCATCGGCTCACCCTGCCGCCCGGGATCCTCGATCGCTTCCCCCCGGCCCCGGCCGGTCCGGGAGACGCGATCCGCCTCATCGGCGACGGCCTCCTCGTCGCCGATGCGCCGGCCCGGATCGCCGCCCTGTTCGCGCGCGAGCCCGACCTCCAGGCCCTGTACGGCGACGCCCTGGTGCAGGAGCGACCCGGCGGCGCGGTGCTGCCGCTTCTGCCGCCAGCCTTCGACGCCGACCGGCTCGCGGCCTTCGATTATCTCGGACCCGTTCTCGCGTGCCGACGCGGGGCCCTCGATCCCGGCGACGAGCCCGGAAGTCCCGCCGAGGCCGCATTCCGCATCGCGGAGCGCTTCGGTCCCGGCGCGATCGGCCACCTGCCGGAGATCCTGTCGATCCGGCGCGGCGCCTCGATCGCGACGCGGGGCGGCGTAACCGGACGCGTCCCTCATCACGCGCTGGTGCGCGGTCACCTCGACCGGACAGGGCGGGAGGGCTTTCGCGTGGCCGTCGGGCCCGACGGTCTGGTGCAGGTCGAGCATCCCCTGCCGGACGAGCGGCCCCTGGCCAGCCTCATCGTGCCGACCCGCGACCGCCTGGATCTCCTGCGCCCCTGCCTCGAGAGCCTGCGCCGCTGCACCGACTGGCCGTCGACCGAGATCATCGTCTGCGACAACGACAGTCGCGAGCCCGAGACGCTCGCTTACCTGCGGGCACTGGAGGGGGAGGGGAGGGGGCACGTCGTGCCCTGTCCCGGGCCGTTCAACTTCGCCGCCATGAACAACGCTGCCGCGGCCCGCGCCCGCGGCAGGCTGCTGGTCTTCGTCAACAACGACGTCGAGGCCTTCCGGCCCGACTGGCTGTCCCGCATGGCCCGGGAGGCCCTCCGCCCGGACGTGGGGGCGGTCGGTGCCAAGCTCCTCGACGGCGACGGCCGGATCCAGCACGGCGGCATCGTGCTCGGCACCGGCGGCCTCGTCACCCACGGGCACCGGCACTTTCCCGGCGACGCCGCCGGCTACCTCGGGGCTCTGCGCGTCACCCACACGGTGTCGGCCGTGACCGCGGCGTGCCTGGCCGTCGAGGCGGCGAAGTTCCGCGCGGTCGGCGGCTTCGACGAGGCGGTCTTCGCGGTCGACTTCAACGACGTCGATCTCTGCCTGCGCCTGAACGCGGCCGGCCACCGCACGCTCTTGGTCCCCGGGGCGGTCCTCCATCACCGCGAGGCCGCGAGCCGCCGCTGGACCCGAGAGGCCCGCGTCCGCCACGCGCGCGAGATCGCGGCGCTGAGAACGCGATGGGGGTCGCTGCTGGTGCAGGACCCCCATTATCACCCGGGCTTCGACCCGGAACTCTCGACCCACGCGCGGCTGCGCGCAGGGTTTCCCGAGGTCGGGCCGGCGCCCCTGCGCCGGCCGGGCGCCTGACCGGGCCTACTGCACGAGGCGCGGGCCGCCGCCCTGGACCTTCTCGTTCTCCGACATGATGCCGAGCCGCTTGGCGACCTCGGTGTAGGCCTCGATCAGGCCGCCGAGATCCTTGCGGAACCGGTCCTTGTCGAGCTTGTCGGAGGACTTGATGTCCCAGAGCCGGCAGGAATCCGGGGAGATCTCGTCGGCGACGACGATGCGCATCATGTCGCCTTCCCAGAGCCGGCCCGTCTCCATCTTGAAATCGACCAGCCGGATGCCGACGCCGAGGAAGAGACCGGACAGGAAGTCGTTGACGCGGATCGCCAGCGCCATGATGTCGTCGATCTCCTGGGGCGTCGCCCAGCCGAAGGCGGTGATGTGCTCCTCGGAGACCATCGGATCGTTCAGCGCGTCGTTCTTGTAGTAGAACTCGATGATCGAGCGCGGCAGCTGCGTGCCTTCCTCCAGGCCCAGCCGCGTGGCCAGCGACCCGGCCGCGACGTTGCGCACCACCACCTCGAGGGGGATGATCTCGACTTCGCGGATCAGCTGCTCGCGCATGTTCAACCGGCGGATGAAGTGCGTCGGCACGCCGATGTCGTTGAGGTGCTGGAAGACGAATTCCGAGATCCGGTTGTTCAGCACACCCTTGCCGTCGATGACCTCGTGCTTCTTCGCGTTGAAGGCCGTCGCGTCATCCTTGAAGTGCTGGATGAGCGTGCCGGGCTCCGGCCCCTCGTAGAGGACCTTCGCCTTGCCCTCGTAGATGCGACGGCGGCGATTCATAGGCGTGTACCGTGGTTTGAGGAAGTCCATGGGCCGAGGCTCCTGATGCGCGACGATGGGGAGGATCCGCGGCGCGGCGACCGGACGCGAGGTCGGGCCGCCGGACGGCCTCTGCCCGAGGGCCCCGGCGACCGGCCGCCAAACTAGCGGAAGCGGGCTTCCAGCACAACGCGTTAGCCCGCAGGGCGGGATTGCGGAGGCCGGTCGGGACGTGCCCGGGACGACCTCCGCGACCCGTCCCGCGCCCATCATGCGGTCGTCACGCGATCGTCTTGGACGGGTAGCGGCAGAGGTCGGCGATGAGGCAGCGCGGGCATTCGGGCTTGCGCGCCTTGCAGGTGTAGCGGCCGTGCAGGATCAGCCAGTGGTGGGCGTGGAGCCGGTAGGCCTCCGGCACGATCGCCTCGAGCCCGGCCTGGACCCTGTCGGTGGTCGCGCCGACGAAGAGCGGGATCCGGTTCGAGACACGGAAGATATGGGTGTCGACGGCGATCCGCGGAACCCCGAAGGCGATGTTGAGTACCACGCTCGCGGTCTTGGCACCGACCCCGGGCAGGACCTGGAGGGCCTCCAGGCTCGCCGGGACCGCGCCGCCGTGCGTTTCCACGAGGATGCGCGAGAGGGCGACGACGTTCTTCGCCTTGGTGTTGAACAGCCCGATCGTGCGCACGAAGTCGCGAACCCTGTCCTCGCCGAGGGCCAGCATCTTCTCGGGCGTGTCGGCGACCGCGAAGAGCGGGCCCGTCGCGAGATTGACGCCGCGGTCGGTCGCCTGGGCCGAGAGCACCACGGCGACGAGGAGCGTGAAGGGATTGACGTAGTGGAGTTCGCCCTTCGGCTCCGGCTCCGCCGTCTGGAAGCGCCGGAAGATCTCGGCGAGGGTCGCGGCGTCGACGGCCTGTGGGGCCGTGTCCACCTGCGCGGTGACGGCCGGCCCGATCGGACCCGCGAGCCGCGCCGAGGCGGTACCCCTCGACGTGCCTTCGGAGCCGCTCCGTGGCGCGCTCTTGCCGCGCTTCGGCGGGGCCGCCCCGGGCTTGGCCGCGGACGAGGCTCTGGCCGGTCCCGGGTCGCCGCGACCGACGCGATCCGTCACGGGCGGGGGAGTCTTTCTGGCGGCCATCGGCGCGTTATATGGATCGCATGGCGAGCGGCAATCCTTCCGTCCACCCGTACGGGCTCGATCCGGACACGATCGACCGACCCGTCTTCACCGCGACGATCCGGCCGCATCAGTCGTTGAGCCGGCGCGGCTTCCGCGTCGTCATGGTCGGGTGCTGCGCGGTCTCTCTCACCGTGTCGATCTGGGCGTGGCGCATGGGCTTCTGGCCCGTGGCCGGCTTCTTCGGGCTCGACATGCTGGCGATCTACGCGGCGCTGAAGGTGAGCTTCCGGCGGGGTCGCTCCTTCGAAGAGGTGATGATCTCGCAGATCGAGATCCTGCTCGCCCGGGTCAGCCACCGCGGTGAGCGGCGCGAGTGGCGCTTCAATCCGCTGTGGACCAAGCTCGAGACGGTGGAGGACGACGAGTACGGCCTCCAGCGCCTGACTCTGGTCTCGCGACGGCAGCAAGCCCTGGTGGCGCGCGACGCCGGACCGGACGAGCGGGCGCGTGTCGCGCAGGGGCTCAGCGCGGCGCTCGCGCAGGTGAAGAAGGGTTACTGACCGAACCCCGGACGTCTCCCTCGTCCCACGGCCGTAACGATCCTGCCCGGCGAGGGCCGCACCGATCGTGGAAAAAAGAGCGCGCGGCCGGAACCGGGTGTTGACGTGGGAATCGGCGGGCTCTATACCCCGGCTCATCGGCGCCGGCCGCGGAAGTGGACCGGGCGCTGAGCCATCTTCTGACAAGCGGGCGGGCTGGCCGGCGGGATTGCCGGGCGGTCTTCTGTTTGCCTCTGATGAGCCTCGGGTGACCGAGGTGTTCTTTGACAAGTTGGAATGAGGAAGGGAGACGCGGGCGGCGTTTGTCCTTGCGGCCGGGTCTTAAGGCCTGGCGTGAGTAGACTTGTGCCGATCTGTTGTTCTTCTTTCTGAGCTCACCGACGGGTGTTTTGGCGCTGTGAAGCGCTGGGATGCTTGGTCGATGTGAGGCTCCGTCTGAGAATACACGTGATCGGCCGGATCTTTCTCTTCAACGTGAGAGTTTGATCCTGGCTCAGAGCGAACGCTGGCGGCAGGCTTAACACATGCAAGTCG
>NZ_JBKFAV010000056.1:0-31255 GCF_053345825.1 Methylobacterium sp. C33D | reverse complement strand
GCTCCCCGTTTGGCTGGCGCACTACAACGACCTTCATCCTCATCGCGCGCTCGGCTACCGCTCGCCGCGCGAGTTCATCACCCGATCAACCCAGGAGACCCTGTCCGGTTTTTAGGGGGCAACAACATCCCCCGCCGTCAGCGAGGGGGCACCAGGTGCCGCGAGGGGCGTGGGCGGTGGTCGGATGACGGCGGCTGCCAGCGCCAGCCCTGGGGCAAATACGAGGGGCTGCCCTGGGGCGGGCTACATCAGGCGGGCAAGTGATGCTGCGCCGCCGAGGATAGCATCAGCGTCTAGCGGCGGATGACGGGGCCAGAGGGCCACGGTGCGGCGGCGTAGGGTCACGAAGCCGCACAATCAGCACGGCTGCAAGTGCGGCAGTTACCGCCAAGATCGCGAACGTCGTCAGCCTGTCAGGTGTTCTCCGGATCATGGCCACTTCTTAGCAGCTTCCCAGGGCCCACGCACGATGCGGACCCGGCGAGTAGGTCTCAGCGTCTGATCCCAGTCCTACCCACCTGCCATGCACTTCTTGAAGTGCTCGCGCCGCATCTGCCTGTTGTATTCAGCGTATAGCGCCGCCCCCTTGCCGCCATTGATCATCTGGTGCGCTTCTGTCCTGCACTTGATCTGCAGCGGTGTGTCGCCCTCCTGCGCTTTATAGAAGAAGCCGCGCGCGTTCCCAGCAGCGGCAGGCACGGAAAATAGCGCCGCGACAATAGCCGCACCTGCGATCGGCTTGAACATCCTGCGTCTCCCGGATCAGATCTGTATTGACGCGGAGAATGGCAGGCTACATTGCATCGTCAAGCGGATAGCGCCAGATGCAGAAGGCCCCGCGCGGCTAGTGCCGGCGGGGCCCTCGAACTCACGTTGCTCCGGCATCCCACCGGCGATCACGATCCACCCTCCTGCAGGTGGTGGACGGAGGAACGCTCTGCAGTAGCGCCCCACGTGATCGATACAAGCAACATCAGCTGCTGGTAATGCTCAATGAACAAAGGGCACCGAAATAGCAAGTGCCCCTGCTTGTTCTGAACGGATCGGCCCGACGAACAGCTGGGCCTGTGCTTCCGGAACACGTCGCTTCGGCGACCAGGATCGGTTGGCGCAGTCGCGAGGGTCCGGGCGCGGGCGACTGCCCCTCAGGCAGGCGCGTGGAGCGACCGGCCCGCCCAGCCGTACGCAAGTGGCCGGATTGTGCTCGCGTACGCGCGGGGTGTGATGCACGACTTCGGATCTTGGCACCCTGGCGATGGCCGTTGCGCATCGGGTACAAGGTTGGCGCTACCCGTGCCTAGGCCGAAAGGGGCGGGCTCGGGGTCGCCTGGGGCGCCCCGATCCGCCTTCGCCAGGACGATAAACAGCTGCCTATCGTTCTCCGAAGGTGTCGCACCATCTTCCTGGATAGGTCCTGGTAAATCCTAGATACGGTGCACAAGCTTGTGCGCACCCCCTGCGCACACCCGGTACGCACCCCCTGCGCACAAGCTTGTGCGCCTTTCTCCGGGCCAGAAAGGCGCACGAGACGTTCGCCTTTTTGCGGGGGAACGAACCCAGAATTGGGAGCCGCGCACCTGCTACAGGACCCTGCTTGGGTCCAGCTTCAACCGGTAGCGGTTGGCGTGTCCGGCGCCGCGTCCGACTGTGACCCCGATGTGATCGCGCTGTTCGAGCGCGGCCACCGTCTTTTGGATGCCCCGTCGACTGGCGCCAAGGGCCTCCTGCAACTGGCTGTGTGACGGATGAGCGTAGCCCTTTCGGCGGTCGACGTACTGGCTGATGATGATCGCCAAACGGTAGCCCAATGGCGGCAGGTCCGGATCTTGAGCCACCTGCTTGAGCCATAGGAAGACGTCGCGAGCAGCCTTGCTGCCGTTCGATGCCGGGCGTCCGGATAAAGCCAGCGGACTCGTGCTGCTCAGCGGGTCGAGGTCCGCAGGCGCGGCCGGCCCCTCGGCGTATGTAGCCGCGGGGATGGTGTTGGTCTCCTTCACGCTGCCGACCCTCCGCCGGTATCACAGGCCGGACGGCCATCGTGGATCCAGACTTTGAAGGCGACCGCCTTTTCGAGCCGCGCCATTTCAGCCTCGATCTCCGTCGCCTGAACCCCCATCCGGCGCAGCTTCGTCGCGATCGGGCGGAACCGCCTGTCGAGGAGCATGACCCGGCACTGCCGGCCATGGCGGTCTCGCAACGCGATGAAGGCCTGGGCGAGGTCGGCGATCAGCTTCGTGTCCCTGGACGGCGGGAATGGCAGCAGGACCGCGCTGCCCGCCGCAATTGGTTCCGGCGGTTCGACGTAGGCCGGGACAAGCTCAGCCACGAGGGTGCGCCGCTCACGGCGGCGCGCCTTCTTTGGGGGGCGCTCAGCGGCTGGGATGCCGCTGAACAGGGGGAGGTCAGACAGGTCCGTCATGCCTCACCCTGCCGTTCCATCAGATCCCCCAGCGTGGGGCTGTACTCCAAACTGTCAGTGTCCAACTGATCACGCAATTCAGGCGGCCCGAGGCGCCGATCTCGGATACGGTCAACTTCTTTCATAAAGGCCGTCCCGGCGGCGCCTATTATTGTTCATCGTTTTCGGCAACCAATTGATTTGAGGGCGTCGTCAAACTCGGTCCAATACAGAGTCCAGATATAGTCGCCATTTCTATAAAACAAATCTCCGTCTCGGAACTCAGTGCATGCTTCTTGAGCTCGCTCAACAGCGTGCTCTTCGCATATCTGGGTCCATGCGTCCTTTGGCGCTGCCCGGAGCCGCTGGATCAAGTCCGATGTGCCTCCTCCTGGGCATGCAGCCTTGAACCGGGCGTAGCGCTCATCGCTCATGCCGAAGGCAGCCTTCATGGCGGCATCGAAGACGGCATCAATCTGATGTATGTTCATGATCGCCCCCTCAAGCCGCCACATCGGAGGTCGAGCTGCGGGCCTGGGCTTCGATCCACGCTTCCAAATCGCTGTCCTTGTAAAAGACTTTCCCGCCGATTTTGTAGTACCTTGGCCCTTTGCCCTTCACGCGCCACGCACGCAGCGTTGAAGGCTTAGAGCCGAGCTGATCCGCCGCATCCGTCTCACAACGAAAGCCACGTTGTTCTAAGGCTGTGGGCTGGTTCATCTGTGCCGCCTTCGGTTCCATTCACCGGTTGCGGCTCGACAAGCTAATCAGATTTTCGCGGAATGCTACACAAACAATTCGCCCGCTGAGTAGGCATTTTATGGTTCAGGATCGGCCAAGCGCGTCCAGTTCCGCGCGTATCCGCTCCCCGGCTTGTCGGTCCTTCCGCTCTTCCTCGCGGGCTCGCGCCATCGATCTGATCAAGCTACGGCGATCACGGCTGTGGGTTAAACCAGCTGCCGTAGCGCATCCGGCGAGTTCCACCACGAGATCCATGAATGCTGGCGAAGTCCGCCCGAGGTGATCCTCTGTGGTCCATTGTGCTTGCATCGCCACCCGTAAAACAGATGAGATCCAACTAAGCCGAGCAGTATCGGTCGGGCGACCTCTGCTCACTTCGTTGTGGGCGCCATACCCTTTGTCCAGTGTCCAATCCGCTCCCTCAGCGCATTCGCGGACCTTTTTCGCCAGTTTCAGCCGTCCCTCCACATCATTGGCGATGATATATTCCGCAAGCCAATCATGTCGGTGAGCTTGATTGCCGCTCGTATGTGCTAGCCCCGTAAGGGCTTCCGCCAATTCGTATGCTGCATCACGAACGCGCCGAAGCGCTTTTACCATCTCGTCGTCGTCATCGGGGCGCGTAAAGATCAGACCAATATCGGTCTCAAGTTGCTTTCTGATCTCGCAGCTTGGATTGCCGCCCAGATTTATTATGGCGCTGCTGAGGCTCAGCCATTGTGCATCGGTGAACTGGAAGGGCACGGTCAGCTGCCCGACCGAAGGGCGATCACGTTCGAGGCGTCCAGCTTCTTCCGAGCCTCCTGCAGTGCCGCTGTGCGCTTCTTCGAGCTCTCCTCCGCCGCGCGTTTCACCGCGTCCATTTGTAGTTGGGCATACCGCATCGCTGTCGCGACCGACTTGTGGCCGCAGATCCGCATCTGATCGGGCAGTGGGATGGTCGGGTCTGAATAGATTTTCGTGCAGAACCAGTGGCGGATCAGGTGCGTGGTCGCGTTCTCCTTCGCCGCCACACCTGCCGCCGCCATCGTCTTCTCGAAGGCGCCTTCCAGCGTCTCGACCCGCATGGCCTTGAGGTTTTTGGATGGGCACACGGCCGAAGCGCCGGCGATCCGCGGCGCGGCCTCCAAGAGGCCGCGCGCCTCGCCCGTGAGCGGCTTCGTGAGGCTGCCGGTCTTGCTGTCCGGCCAAGCGATCACGCCGTCTTCGAAGTTCACGAACGACCATTCGAGCCCGGCGATCTCGCCGACGCGGCAGCCGGTGGCGAACAGGAGCTTGATGCCGAGCAGCTGGAACACGGTGATGGTGCCGGCGGCGGCCAGCTTCTCGGCGGCGTTCAGTAGCTGCGCCACCTCCATGTCGGAGAACAGCCGCTCGCGCCGGCGAGACCCGAATTTGCGGACCCGGCATGGATTAGATCCGGGCTCGCGAAGGCCCCACTGCTCTGCGAGCGTCATGGCCGAGGATAAGACCCGCACGATTGCGTCCGCATGCGTGCGAGTGGCGCGGCGTTTGTGATGCAGCTCGGCGACCCGGGCGGGGGTAAGGGACCGCACTGGCAGGTCGCCCAACTCTGGCTTCAAGGCCTGCTCGATGATCTGCCGATAACCGGCAGCGGTGCGGGCCTTGAGGCGCGTGTCGACGTGCTCAGCCACGAAGCGGTCCAGCAGGTCGCGCACCTTCGGCGCATTCCGCTCCTCGGCCTGGGCTTCCTTCGCGGCGGCGAGTTCGGCGGCCGGGTCGGCGCCAAGCGTCGCCCCAGCTAGGATGCGCTCCGCTTCCTGCCGAGCCTGATCCGGGGACAGCTTGTTGGTGGCGCCGATCGTCTGCCGCCGGTAGGGCGCGCTACGGCCGCGCCCGGCCCGGTAGGCCACCACGTATGTCTTGGCGCCGGTCGGGCGCACACGGACGCCAAAGCCGGTCAGGTCGCGGTCCCAGACGGTGAACTCGGCAGCACGGGGCTCAAGCCCGTCTACCATCCGCTTCGTGATGCGTTGCTCGGCCATAGCACCCGTCCAGCCCGGGCTTGCGGGGCGATCCCAGAGGGGAGGGCGGGGAAGCACCAAGCCCGTTCCGGGGTAGCACCGGGGAAGCACGCGGCGTCAACAACGAGCGACGGCCATCGCCGCCCATCGACAGGGTAGGGCGCTAAGCGCCTACAATGCAATCGTTTTGTCGATTGGCATCCACACAGGCCAACGCCAGTAGCGCGGCCGTTTGCAAGCTTTTAATCTGTAGGTCCTGGGTTCGAGTCCCAGCGCGCTCACCATTCTGCCCGCAAGAGCCGTTCTCGGGAGCAGCCTGAAAGGTCGATGCTGTTCTGCGGTCAGCCCGGGATGCGCACGGCTAACGACGCGGTTCGAGACGACTCCGACCCGGGAGAACGACGGTCCGCCACCGGTGACGGGCTCGCCTGAGCCCGGCACCACGGTCTGGGGACGCGTCGGCTATCGGCCCGGCTGCCGCGCGGGTGCGATCGGGCGCTCCCCGGCCCCGCGGGGCGAGCGGAGCGGGGGTGAGCGGATCACCGGCCGAGCGACGGTCCCCCTGACGTGCCGCCAGTTCCAGGAGGCCCGCCGGTGGGCGTGCCGCCGATGTTCACGCCCGGCGTCGTGCCGGGCACGGGCGTGTTGCTCGGGTTGGCCTCGGTGCCGCGCGTGATCGGGCTCGGGCCGAGGTCTCGGGCGCCAGGGGTCGCGCCACCCGTGCTGGTCGGCGGTGTCACCCCGGTGTTGCCGGCTCCTCCCGTGACGACCCGGGCCGCGGCGGGGCCGGCCAGGACGAGACTGAGGGTGCCGGCGAGCGCCATCGTGGTTCGGGTCATGCGGTTGTCCGTGCTGCTGCTGCGGCACGGGAACGGCCGAGGTGTCGCGAAGTTCGACGGCCCTCGCGCGACGGCATGAGGGTGAGGCGCGAGCACGGGTCGGCCTGCAGGACCGCTGCGCGGCGGTCGCAGCCTATGCCATCGCTGTGACGAGCGTCAGGACGGTGGATGCGACTGCCAGAGCCCCGACGAGCGCGAAGGTGGCGAGAATGAAAGCGTGCATCGGCGCAGCTCCCTGAGTCTCCGCTTCGGTGCGGTGGACAAGAGATGCCCGATGCGTGCGGGTGCTGCAGTGTCGCGGCGCACGGATGGTTAATCAATCGTCTCCGGATCCGGTTCAGCGCGCTCCTCACGGCATCGATCTCCGCGTCTGAAACCCGGTGCCGTCGCCGCGCCGCCCACACGAAAATCGGAACCCCTGGTTGCGCTTCGGGTTGGGGTCCCAACGCAACTGCGAAGGAGTCCTCGATGCGGAAGCTCGCTCTCATCTCCGCCGTCACCCTGTCCCTCGGCGCGCTCGGTGCCACGGGTGCCCAGGCGCAGGGCTACGGGTACGGCTACGGCGGCCACCACGGCTACGGGTACGGCCGCGGCTACGATCGCGGTTACGGTCACCGGCGCGATTTCGGCTACCGCCGTCACCGCGGGCTGTCGACCGGGGCCGCGATCGGCCTCGGCATCGCGGGCGCGGCCGCCGGCGCCGCCGCGGCGGGCGCCCTTGATCGGGGCCCGGGCTACTACGGCCGCGGCTACTGAGCCGCGCACAGCTGACGAAGAGAGCCCCGCCGCCACCGCGGCGGGGCTCTCTCTGATGAGAGGTGCCGTCCGGTGGCCGGCCCGGCTCAGCGCACCCAGCGCCGGATCCGATCGCGGAGCGTCGGGCGGACGGCCCGCCGCGCCCGCACGGCCGCGAAGCGATCGATGCGGATCCGGTCGGTCGGAACCTGCCGCAGGAATCGCTCGGCGATCTCGAAGATCACGATGTCCGGCCGGACGCTCTCGACATAGGCCCAGTCGATGTTCGCCGACCAGATCGCGTGCACTTCTCCGAAAGTCTCGGCCAGCATCGCGGTGAGGCGCGCGCCCGGGCTGTAGATGTAGGAATCGCCGAAGAGTATCACGCGGCGCGGATCCGGCGCGTCCCTGTTCTCCAGGACGACGCGGGATCCCACGAACAGTCCGCGCGGCCGCACGGCCCGTCCCGATTCCCGCACCGCCACCAGCGCGTTCGCGTCGACCCGCGCCGCGCGCCGCGGAAAATCGTAGGCGACGTATGCCTCGTCGACGGGGGGGACGAGCTTCTCGCCGAGATCGAAGGTGAAGCGCTCGGTCACGCTGGTGCCGGCGAAGACGTGCGCGGCCACCGGCGCGCCCAGGGCCTCGCAGAGCGCGCGGTAGGCCGTCAGGTAGCCCCTGTAGGTCCAGTGCGTGTCCGTCCGCAGGTAGACGGGCTCCTCGGCCCGCGCCGCCAGGAGCGGCGTCTGCAGGTCGACCATCGCGGCGCCGCCGTCGCCGGCAACCAGTCGGGCAAGCCGGACACCGGGCGGATCGTCGAGGCCGGGGAAGGGCCGGCCGAGCAAATCGGGATAGATCGCGAGCTTGTCGGGCACGACGGTGTGCACGTGCCGGATCCCGAGGCTCTCCAGGCGAAGCGCACGTCGCCCGATGAGCCGCGCCCAGCGCTTCAGGATCCGCCGCGAGGTCGCGGTCTCTCCGTAGAAGGCTTCGACCTCGCGGGCGCGCCCGACCCAGTACAGCCAGCCATCGTGCCCCACGGCCACGCCGTTGCCGCTCGTCTTCAATGGTTCCCGCCTCCCGCCGCCCGCGACAACCCCCGTCGATGACGCTGGACTCCCGCCTCGACGGATCTGCGCGCGATTGCAACCCCTCCGCGGCGGAGCGGCGTGTCCCCGCACGGGTTCGGTGGCCGGGCCGCCGCGACGCGCGGCCCTTTCCGCCCGCGCATAGGTCCCGCGTTGAAACTTTATGGCCGCGCCGCAGGTACTCTCGTCAGGCGCATCACACCGCGCGGCGTTGCGAAGAAGGGCCGGTCCATGTCCGCGCTTGTCACGTTCATCGGCTGCGGCCTCGTCCTGGCGGGCTTCGCGGCCGAGAAATTCGCCGAACATCGCTGGATCGCGGCGAGCCGACCCGCGCCGCTCGACACGCTCGCGGTCCTGGCCCTGGCGCTGCCGGCCGTCGGGCTCACGCTGATGGCGGCGCTCGCGGTGTGAGCCTGCCGTGCCCGGGTCTCACCCCGCGTCGCCGCAGAACAGGACGCCGACCGTCCGCTCCTTGCGCCAGATCAGCTGAACGGCGTAGCGCGTCTCGGCGCTCGCCAGGACGAGATCGAACACGTCCTCCAGAAGCACCGCCTGGGAGCCGAGGAACTCCAGCATCGCGCCGCGATCGGAGATGTTCTTGACCTGGCAGGGATAGCGCGCGCCGTCCCGATGCTGCGCGAAGGCCAGCAGGGCGGTGGGCCTCCGCTCGGTCGCCCGGCGTTCCACGAAGGCGGCGGAGGGGCTGGCGTTGCGGGACACGGCCGAGGTTCCTGCCCAGGTCGGCCGGTATGGCGCGATATCAGTAAAAATGCGCCGGATTTGCTAACATGTTATTGATGAGCGCCGCCCATGCGAGAGGATAGTAAGTCGCGCTCGGTCTATCGGTCCGATCTCAGGTAATCAACGCCGGTCTTCTCTCGGCGGCCCCTCGCCGGCCTTGATGAACCGGCCGATCAGGAGGCCGAGGGGAATCGACACCAGGAACCATGTGCGCAGGAATCGCAGGGCGTTCATCGGCTCGCTCCGACGGCGTGGCGGGTGTCGCGTCGGCGGTTCGCCCCGGGGCCCGCGTCGCCGATGCGATCCTGCAACCTATCTGGTCCCGCGGACGGCCTCTGCCAGTGTGTTCTCGGCCGAGGCGCGCCGAGACGATATCCGGAGACGATCATGCGCATCCGCCCCGGCACGGCCCTGCTGCTCGGCCTCGCGATCGGTGTTCCGACGGTCGCGGCCGGCGAGGCGCCCGGACAGCCACCGCGCGCCGTGCCGGCGACGGATCCGGCATCCGCGCAGCAGCCGTGGCCGCCGAATTTCTCCCGCAGCGTGCAGGGGACCGGGGTGCCGGGCCTCGATGGCGGCCACGTCTTCCTCTGGAACCGGCCGCAGGGCTTCGATCCGGTCTCGACGCTGCGGGTCGACCGGCACGTGCCGGAGGGGTCGGGTGAGGCTACCCACACCTACAAGGCGCTCTGGGCACTCGGATCCACCGGCCCGCACAACGCCGGCTACGAGTGGACGATCACGGGCGAGCTCCACAATCGCGCGCTCGCCAGCACCGGTGCGCAGAACGTCGCTGTCAACGGCACGATCTTCAAGGAGCCCAACGGGCTGGGACCGGTCGGACCCTCCTGGGCCGGGAACTTCAACTGTGTCGACATGACCGACGAGGCCGATCCGGTCGCCTCCTGCATCGGCGCCGAGATCGACGTCTCCGCACAGTCGCCGACCACCGACCGCAACCGGCAGAGGGTCGGTCTGCAGATCTCCACCGGCGGGGTGCCGGGCGCCCATACCGGCTACGGGATCCTCATGGGCAACCTCACCGGCTCCGTCACCGACCGGGCGATCTCGTTCCAGGGGGAGGGGACCTACGGCATCGGCATCGACGCCGCCGCGGCGCGCTTCACCGGCGTCCCGATGCTGCTCGCGGCGGGGCAGGCGATCGGGCTCGACGGCGACCGCGGGGGCGGCTTCTCCCGCAGCCTCGGCTTCGACGGGCGCGATCTGGTCTACGGCACGGCGGCCGGGCCGGTCGTGCGGGTGAGCGACGGCGGGCAGATCGAGGCCGCCTCCCTCCGTGAGAGCCTGCCGCGGCCGCCCGCGAGCAGCCGCGCGCCCTGCACCCCCGGCGACCACGCCTGGGACGAGGCCTACGAGTACCGCTGCGTCGCGCCCGACCGCTGGAAGCGCGCGGCGCTCAGCGACTGGTGAGCGTCGTCGCCCATCTTCAGCGGTCGAGGATGCGCACCACCGCGCGGGTGTCGGGATCGACGACCACGATCTTGTCGCCGGGCGCCACGAAGTAGCCGAAGCGGCGCAGGCGCGGGTTCGGAGCGTCCGTGAAGGGCGCGAGCCGCACGTCGGGCGGCACGATGCTGCCGGGCCGGAGCGGGATCGATCCGACGATCGGTCCGGGGCCCACCGGCCGGCGCACGATGTAGTCGCGCACCACGACGTCGTCGTCGGGGCCGAACGCGTCGGGGGTCACGATCACCGCCTGCGCGAGGGCGGAGCCGGTGAACAGCGCGGCAAACCCGAGGGCTGCGGCGAGGCTGGCGCGGGTCGACATGGCGGACTCCCGTGGGGCCCGGGCGTCAATCGCCGGGCCGCCGGAAACATCAGGGTCGGCGCTTGGGTTCCCGGACGTACCGGTCAGCGCCCGATCTGCCCGGCCTCCGCGAGGGCGACCGGCGACCACCGGGTGAGCTGGACGTACCCGTCGAGGGCCGCCACGACGACGTGGCGGCGGTGGCGGTGCACCACCGCTCCGGGCGTGTGCGCGTGGCGCTCTTGCCATCCCTGCGCCTCCGCCACGAAGACCCGGGCATCCCCGAGCCGCGCGATCGTCTCGACCGTGCCGAAGGCCCGCACCCGGCGCAGGACCGTCTCGACGTCCTGCCGGAAGTCGAGCGTCCGGTCGGCATCGGTGGCGCGCGGCCAGTAGGAGCCGTCGCCCTGCGGCTCGGAGCGCCGCCAGCGGTTCGGCAGGTCGCGGCCGAGGGGCCCGGCCGCGAGGCGGCGCGCCGCCATCTGGCACTTGGCGAGGAGCGTCTCGTGGGTCTCTCGGGGGCTCAGGGCGAAGATCTCCTGGGCCAGGATGTCGCCGGTGTCGAACCCCTCGGCGAGCACGTGGGCGGTCACGCCCCAGGTCTCGTAGCGGTCGAGGACGGCACGGAACAGCGGGTAGGGGCCGCGGCCCGTCGGGAGCGGGGAGGGGTGGAAGTTGAGGCCGTAGGCGGCGCGGCCCTTCCAGCCCTTGATGAGCCAGGGGTAGCCCGCGACCACCAGCGCCCAGTCCCGACCGTGCTCGGCCTGCAGCGCCTCGATGTCCCGCTCGCGGATCCGCGAGAGCTGGATCGGCAGCCGGAGGGACCGGGCGCGGGCCACGACGACCTCGTTGTGGTCGTAGACCCCGTCGCAGGGCCGGGTGAACAGCTTCACCGGCGTCCAGCCGGCGTCGAGCAGTCCCTCGAAGACTCCCCCGAGGAAGTCGATGCCGGCGAACGCGAACTTCATGCTTGCCGCCTGCGACCTTGTGCACGTGGAGGGCGCGGGTCCGCTGCCTGACCGGCGGCGTCCCCGGTCTTACCTTGATTGGGCCGACGACGGTGGCAAGGGGGAACAGCGTGGTTCGGGTGATCATCGACGGCGGCCGCGCCGCCCTCCACGGCGCGGGCTGAGGCGTGGCCGGGAGACGCCGCGGTAGCGCCGCACCGTCCGGAACGCTGCGGTTCGTCCTGGGCGATCAGCTGACCCGCCGGGTGTCGAGCCTCGTCGACCTCGATGCCGAGCGCGACGTCGTCCTGATCGTCGAGGTCCGGGACGAGGCGACCTATGTCCGTCATCACAAGCAGAAGATCGCCTTCCTGTTCGCGGCCATGCGCCACTTCGCGGCCGAGCTGGAGGCGGAGGGTGTCACGGTCGACTATGTGCGCCTGACCGACGCGGACAACTCTGGCAGCTTCACCGGCGAGCTTGAGCGGGCCGTCGCGCGCAACCGGCCGGAGCGGGTCGTGGTCACCGAGCCGGGCGAATGGCGCGTCTGGGAGATGATGCAGGACTGGCGCGAGACCCTGGCGGTTTCGGTCGAGATCCGCGCCGACAACCGCTTCCTGTGCCCGCGGGAGGAGTTCGCCCAGTGGGCGGAGGGCCGGCATCACCTGCGGATGGAGACCTTCTACCGGGGCATGCGGCGCCGGACCGGCCTCCTGATGGACGACGGCGAGCCGGCGGGCGGCCGCTGGAACTACGATCCCGAGAACCGCAAGCGCCTGCCCAGGGGGCATCGCCCGCCGGACCGGATCGGCTTCCAGCCCGACGCCGTCACGCGCGAGGCCATCGCCCTCGTGGACGCGGAATTCGGCGACCATTTCGGCGATCTGACCGGTTTCTCCTGGCCGGTGACCCGGGCCGACGCGCTCGCGGCGCTCCGACACTTCCTGGCCGAAGCCCTGCCGACCTTCGGCGATTACCAGGACGCGATGAAGACCGGCGCGCCGTTCCTGTACCACGCGCTCCTGTCACCCGCCCTCAACGCCGGTCTGCTCACCGCCGAGGAGGTGTGCTGGGCCGCCGAGCGCGCCTACCGCGACGGCGCGGCGCCGCTCCACTGCGTCGAGGGCTTCATCCGGCAGATCCTCGGTTGGCGGGAATACGTGCGCGGCCTGTACTGGGCGCGGATGCCGGCCTACCGGGACAGCAACGCCCTAGGCGCGGGCCGCGACCTGCCGTGGTTCTACTGGTCGGGCGAGACGTCGCTGAACTGCGTGGCGCAGGTCGTCGCGGAGACGCGTGCCCACGCCTACGCCCACCACATCCAGCGCCTGATGGTGACCGGCAACTTCGCTCTCATCGCCGGCCTCGACCCGGCGCAAGTGGAGGAATGGTACCTGATCGTGTTCGCGGACGCCTATGAGTGGGTCGAACTGCCCAACGTCCACGGCATGGTGCTGTGGGCCGACGGCGGAGTCATGGGCTCGAAGCCCTACGCGGCCTCGGGTGCCTATATCGACCGGATGTCCGACTACTGCGCGTCCTGCGCGTACGACGTGAAGGTCAAGGCTGGCCCGGAGGCCTGCCCGTTCAATTATCTCTACTGGAACTTCCTCATCGAGAACGAGGACCGGCTGGCCGGCAATCAGCGGATGGCGATGCCGTACCGGACGCTGCGCGGCCTGGGCGACAAGCGCCGTGCCGAGATCCGCCGCGACGCGACGGCGTTCCTCGATTCCCTCGAGGCCAGGCCCGGCGCCGATCAGAGTGGCGACCAGACCGACAGCGTCAGGTAGGGGTGGGCGCGGCTCCGGCCGCTCTCGGACTGCAGGCCCACGGACGCGCGGAAGCTGTACCCCCCGAGGCTGAAGCCGGTCCCGTGCAGGCCCAGGCTCCACTTCGCGTAGCCGGTCCCGTCCGTGTAGAGCGCGGCCTCGGGGCCCAGATAAGTCTCCCACAGCCGGTAGCCCCAGGCGAGGCGCGTCCACAGGCTGTCGCGCGCCGACCCCGCGATGGCACTCGCCTGCAGGAGCGTCGCCTCGGTCGGGCGTGCCCAGACCTCGCCGTGGAGCCGGAGGCCGAAGCGCGTCGGCAGGGCATCGAACTGCGGCCCCGCGAGCAGCATCTCCCGCGCGATCTCGGGCCCGGCGAAGGCCGCGACCGCGCCCCAGTCGAAGAACCACTGGTATCCCGCGAGGGCTGCGGCGGCGACGGTGTAGCGCGTGCGGGGACCGTCCGGAGCGCACTCAACGCGCCGTCCGCCGCCGCCGCTCGCCAGCGCGGCGAACCCGTCCTGCGCGAGGGACGTCAGTCCGGCTTTCGCGCCGACGGTGAAGAACGCGTCGCCGCCCGCGTCGCCGCCCGCGTCGAGGCTGCCGAACAGCAGCGCGTCGATCTCGCCGGCGCCGACCGGGTTCGGAGAACCGGCCAGTCCCGAGAGCAGCGTCGCGAGCACGGGCGCGCGTCCGGCGATCGTCGGGGCGGGGCGCGGGCTCGCCATAGTTGATCCTCCGGATTCGGAGAAAAGCGGTAAGATAAAATTCACCGCGCTGCACCGGGAGTCGCGTTGCTGTCCCCGGTTTTATCCTGTCCGATCGCGATCGGGCGACGATCGACTTGAGCAATGCTGTCAGGTGGCGCGCGAAGCGTCGCGCGATGCTTCCCGGATCTTCGCGGGGCGTCGGCGGCCCGAGCGCCCGGCGCTCGCCATCGCGCTGTCGCGAATCTGCCGTGCTTGGCGTGCCAGATGTTCTCGGCTAGAGCCCCCGCGGGAAAGCGAAGGTTGGCAGATCCTTGACCTCCGGTGCACGAACGTCGGACGTCCTCACTGTGCTGGCGAGCCAGGAAGGCGAGCGCCTCACCGTGGGCGACATCGTCGCGGTCCTGCGGGACCGTGCCTTCGCGCTGCTCGTGGTCCTGCTCGGGCTGCCGAACTGCCTGCCCATGCCGCCACCGATCCCGCTGATCTGCGGCCTGCTCCTGCTCCTCGTGGCGATTCAGATCGCCGCCGGGATGTCGGCGCCGTGGCTGCCGCGGATGCTCCTCGGTCGCTCGATCGCTCTGACGGATGTCCGGCGCGCCGTCACCCGCGCGGTGCCGATCCTGCGCCGCCTGGAACGCTGGTCGCGGCCCCGCGTCAGCGTATTCGAGACCGCGCTCGGCATGCGCGGCATGGGGATCGTCCTGCTCGCCCTGGCGCTGGCGCTGATCGTGGCCGCGCCCATCGTCGGGCAGATCCCGCTGGGTCTCGCCGTCTGCCTGGTCGGGCTCGGTCTGGTCGAGCGCGACGGTCTGGTCGTGCTGGGCGGCCTCGTGATCGGGATGTTCGGCGTCGCCATCAACGCCGGCTTCGCCTACGCGGTCATCGCCGGAATCATCGGCCTGCTGAACCTCTGAGGACGTCTCAGAGGCGGTAGCGGATCTGGTCGGTCCAGAAGCGCTCCAGGCGAGTGAGGGCCTGGTTCAGGCGGTTGAAATCCTCCTCCGAGATCCCGCCGATCGGCGTGATCGTCCGGGCATGCTTGTCGTAGAGCCCCTGGATGATCTCGTGGACTTGGCGGCCCTTGTCGGTCAGGCTGATCCGGACGGAGCGCCGGTCCGTCTTGGAGCGGGCGTGGTGGAGGTAACCGGCCTCGACCAGCTTCTTCACGTTGTACGAGACGTTGGAGCCCAGATAGTAGCCCTTGGTCCGCAGCTCACTCGCGGTCAGCTCCTTGTCGCCGATGTTGTACAGGAGCAGCGCCTGGACGCTGTTGACGTCCTCGCGGCCGCGGCGCTCGAACTCGTCCTTGATGACGTCGAGGAGCCGGCGGTGCAGTCGCTCCACGAGGTGCAGGGCCTCGAGATAGGAGCCCTTGGCCGACGCGGCCTCCTCGGGGGCCTCGATCTGCGCGACACGGGCGTTCTGGGTCTTCATCTCTGCCTCGCCATCCGATGATCCGGCACCCGTTCGATGCGGCGCCGTTGATGATGGCTAAGCTAGGGCTCGGGAATGAAAGGCGATTTAAGCGACAGGATGAATTCGCGATTTACTCTTCGCGGTAAAGACAAACTGAATGAAGATAAGAACGGTTCGTTCACCGTGCTTCCTGCGCGGCCAGCCAGGACAGCAGGAAGTACAGCGTGACGACACACCCCCCGAATACGAGCAGCGGCACCGATAACGGCAAGAGTTGCGGTGTCAGGACCGCGAGTGTCATCGCCGACGTGACGGCGAGCAACCAGATCACGCCGCCCCAGGCGCTCGTCAGCCACAAGCCGATCGCCGCCGCCGCGTCGATCACCGCGAAGTAGACGATCGCGGATTGCCGGCCGAAGGGCTCGGCCTCGAAGGGGCGGACGCCCGGCAGGACGTCGAGGATCGTCGCCCAGGCGAAGACGCTCTTCAGCAGCCAGATGAGCGCCGTGAGCCGCATGAACCAGATCAGCACCGTGTCCCACGTGCCGGGCGCCGGTCCCTGGGCGCGCTCGATGCGGTCGCTGGGAATGCCGCCCGGCCTCGGCGCCTTGCGCCGGATCGGAAGGTAGCCGGGCACTATCGAGGGCTCGCGGGGCGGAGGAGCCGGTTGATGCGGCGGTTCATGCGGGGGAGGCCGGGATCCAGATCGATCGGACGGGGGTCGCCAGGTTGAAGCGGTTCCGCCGTCCTGCGTCAACGGTCGGGTTTCGTTGCGCCGGCCCGGTGTGGTAGTCGAGCGCCTCCGGCGCACGGGCGCCGCGCGATCCGCGGCGTGGTCCGCGCGAACGGTAGCGAAGCCGCATGTCAGACACCCTGCCAGAGCCGCGCCCTCTCGCCGTGGAGGCCGCCCGCGAGGGCGCCCGCGTGGAGGGTCTCAAGATCACCCAGCGCCCGCGCAGGAACCGGAAGGCCGACTGGTCGCGCCGCCTCGTCCGCGAGCACACCCTGACGGTCGACGACCTGATCTGGCCGATGTTCGTGATCGAGGGCGAGGGTCGCCGCGAGCCGATCGCCTCGATGCCGGGCGTCGAGCGCCTGTCGGTCGACCAGATCGTCCGCGACGCGGAGCGCGCCGCCAAGCTCGGCATCCCGGCAGTGTCGTTCTTCCCCTACACGGAGGTGTCGCTGCGCGACCCGACCGGCTCGGAGGCGCTGAACGCCAACAACCTCGTCTGCCGGGCGGTCCGCGCCGTGAAGCGGGCCGTGCCCGAGATCGGGATCATGACCGACGTGGCCCTCGATCCCTACACGAGCCACGGCCACGACGGTCTGATGAAGGACGGCGCGATCCTCAACGACGAGACCGTCGCGGTCCTCGTCGAGCAGAGCCTGATCCAGGCCGAGGCCGGGACCGACATCATCGCCCCGTCCGACATGATGGACGGGCGCGTCGGCGCGATCCGCGCCGGCCTCGACAAGGCCGGCTTCCTCGACGTGCAGATCATGGCCTACGCGGCGAAGTACGCGAGCGCCTTCTACGGGCCGTTCCGCGACGCGATCGGCACCAAAGCGGCTTTGGTGGGCGACAAGCGCACCTACCAGATGGATCCCGGCAACTCGGCCGAGGCGCTGCGCGAGGTGAGGCTCGACCTCGACGAGGGCGCGGATTCGGTGATGGTGAAGCCGGGCCTGCCCTATCTCGACATCATCCGCCGGGTCCGGGACGAGTTCCAGGTTCCGACCTTCGCCTACCAGGTGTCGGGCGAGTACGCGATGATCGAGGCGGCCGCCCGCAACGGCTGGCTCGACGGCGACCGCGCGATGGTCGAGGCGCTCCTCGCCTTCAAGAGGGCCGGCGCGGACGGCGTCCTCACCTACCACGCGCCGCGGGTCGCGGAGCGCCTGCGCAGCCATCCGTGAAGCGCGGGCACCGCTGGCTCCTCGGGGCCGCGGTCGTTTTCGGCTTCCTCGGGGGGCTCGTGGCCTGCCAGGACACGCTGCACCGGGATCGCGTCGCCACCTGCCGCCGCGCGCTCCCGGCGGTCGCGCCGCAGGACGGGATCCGGCTCCTGCGCGCGGCGACGGGGCCGTCGGCGAATTCGGTGCGCGTCGACTACACCGACGGGAACCGGCAGCACTGGCTCACCTGCCGCTTCGATGCCGGCACGACCCTCGTCGCCCTCGCGACCGAGGCCAGCACCCTGTCGGGCCCCTCGCTGTACATGCTCAAGCGCTTCTACCTCGACACGCCGGACGCCGCGGCCGGAGACCCGGCCGGGCGCTGAAAGGTGGCCGCGGCCGCGTCTCGTCGCGGATCCCCTTGCGGCCTCCGCGAGGCGCACCCACCTTGACGTTCGCAGCCTCGCTTGCAGGACGCGAAACCATGCAGAACCCTCAACCCGGATACGCGCAGCGCTTCGAAGCGCCCGGCTACGCCACCGCGTTGCCGATCCCGTTCGTGCGGGCGAGCCTGGGTGGCCGGACGGTCGCCTATCTCCTCGACATCCTGTTCATCTTCGGCTTCACGGCCCTGCTGACCCTCGCGATCACCGTCATCGGGGTGGTCACCTTCGGCCTCGGCTGGACGCTGTTCGCGGTCCTGCCGGCGAGCGGCATCATCTACAGCGCGATCACGGTGGGCGGGCCGAAGCAGAGCACGATCGGCCAGCGGATGATGGGGCTGCGGACCGTCGCGCCCGAGAGCGGCGCGCGGGTCGACGTCATCACGGCGGCCGTCCACGCGCTGCTGTTCTACGTGGCGATCTCGACTTTCCTGCTCTGGTGCGTCGACATCGCGTTCGGCCTCATGCGCTCCGATCGCCGCCTCGGCCACGACCTGCTTCTGGGCCTGGCCGTCGTTCACGCGCGCTGAGCCGGGATTCCGCTGATGAAAATCTGACGGTGCGACCGGCCGGGCCATTGAGCCCCGGCCGGTCGCCTGTACACTGGCACGCCGGCGCCGAGAGGATCCACCCGGCGCAGGGTCTGTGAGAAGCGTGACCAGCCATCCGCGCGACACACCGCAATTCTACCTCACCGCCCCCTCGCCGTGCCCCTATCTGCCGGGACAGGAGGAGCGGAAGGTCTTCACCCATCTGGTCGGACGGCGCGCCCGCGACCTGAACGAGATCCTGACGCAGGGCGGCTTCCGCCGCTCGCAGACGATCGCGTACCGGCCGGCCTGCGAGACCTGCCGGGCCTGTATCTCGGTGCGCGTCGTGGTCGACGAGTTCGAGCCGAGCGCCAGCCAGAGGCGCATCCTCGCGCGCAGCGCCGACTGGGTCGGCACGCCGGAGCCCAACCGGCCGGCCTCCGAGCAGTATGCCCTGTTCCGCCGCTACCTCGACGCCCGGCACGGCGACGGCGGCATGGTCGACATGACCGTGCTCGACTACGCCATGATGGTCGAGGACAGCCACGTCGACACCCACCTCGTGTCGTACCGGCGGCACGGGCCGGACACGGCGATCACCGGCCGCGGCTCCGGGCCGCCGCTCGCCTTCTGCCTGACGGACGTGCTCTCCGACGGTCTGTCGATGGTCTACTCGTTCTACGACCCCGCCGAGGCCGCGCGCTCGCCCGGGACCTTCATGATCCTCGACCATATCCGCCGCGCGCGCCGGCTCGGGCTCCCGTATCTGTATCTCGGCTACTGGGTCGAGGGCTCGCGCAAGATGGACTACAAGTCCCGCTTCCGCCCGCAGGAGCGCCTGATGGGCCAGGGCTGGGTACGGATCGACTGAGCCCGGAGCCGGCGCGCGGTCCACACCGCTTGCCGCGCCGGCATGCCCGATGCGCATTGAGCGGCCGGCCCGGCGCATGCTACCGGCCACCCACGCAATCCGGACCGTGCCGAGGCCCCCATGATCCCCCGCTACAGCCGCCCCGCGATGACGGCGATCTGGTCGCCCGAGAGCCGCTTCCGGATCTGGTTCGAGATCGAGGCCCACGCCACCACGGCACTCGCCGAGATCGGCGTCGTCCCGAAGGCGGCGGCGGAGACGATCTGGACCAAGGGCAAGGACGCGGTCTTCGACGTCGCCCGCATCGACGCGATCGAGGCGGTGACGAAGCACGACGTCATCGCCTTCCTGACACACCTCGCCGAGATCGTCGGCCCCGAGGCGCGCTTCGTCCACCAGGGCATGACGTCCTCGGACGTGCTCGACACCTGCCTCAACGTGCAGTTGGTGCGCGCCGCCGACATCCTGATCGCCGACGTCGACTCGCTGCTGGCCGCCCTCAAGGCGCGGGCCTTCGAGCACAAGATGACGCCGACCATCGGCCGGTCGCACGGCATCCACGCCGAGCCGGTGACCTTCGGTCTGAAGCTCGCCCAGGCCTACGCCGAGTTCGAGCGCAACCGCCGCCGCCTCGTCGCGGCGCGCGCGGAGGTCGCGACCTGCGCGATCTCAGGCGCGGTCGGCACGTTCGCCAACATCGATCCGCGTGTGGAGCAGTACGTCGCCGAGAAGATGGGGCTCGCCGCCGAGCCGGTCTCGACCCAGGTGATCCCGCGCGACCGGCACGCGATGTTCTTCGCGACCCTCGGCGTCGTCGCCTCGTCGCTGGAGCGGCTGGCGATCGAGATCCGGCACCTACAGCGCACCGAGGTCCTCGAGGCGGAGGAGTTCTTCTCCGAGGGGCAGAAGGGCTCCTCGGCGATGCCGCACAAGCGGAACCCGGTCCTCACCGAGAACATCACGGGCCTCGCCCGGATGGTGCGCGGCTACGTCACCCCGGCGCTGGAGAACGTCGCCCTCTGGCACGAGCGCGACATCTCCCACTCGTCGGTCGAGCGCATGATCGGGCCCGACGCCACCGTCACACTCGACTTCGCCCTCGCGCGGATGACCGGCGTGATGGAGAAGCTGCTGGTCTACCCGGCCAACATGCAGAAGAACCTCGACCGACTCGGCGGCCTGATCCACTCGCAGCGCGTGCTGCTGGCGCTGACCCAGGCCGGGGTCTCCCGCGAGGATTCCTACCGGCTGGTCCAGCGCAACGCGATGCCGGTCTGGCGCGGCGAGGGCGATTTCCTGGCGCTGCTCAAGGCGGATCCGGAGGTCGCCGCGGCGCTCCCGGCCGAGCAGATCGAGGCCTGCTTCGATCTCGGCTACCACTTCAAGCACGTGGACACGATCTTCGGGCGGGTCTTCGGCGACCGCTGAGACCCCGCACGATTCCTGCTTCGACCCGCCCTCGCGGGCCCGCGTTCCCGGGCCCGCGACGAACACAGGACAGCTCCCCGTGACCGCTCCCCGCATCGTCTACCTCAACGGCCAGTTCCTCCCCTACGAGGAGGCGCGCGTGCCGATCATGGACCGCGGCTTCCTGTTCGCCGACGGCATCTACGAGGTCTCGGCGATCCTCGACGGCAAGCTCGTCGACAACGCCGCGCACCTCGCGCGGCTCGACCGCTCGCTCGGCGAGATCGGCATCCGCAACCCGCACGACGCGGCGGGCTGGGAGCGCCTGCAGACCGAACTCGTGGCGCGCAACGGCGTCGCCGAGGGGCTCGTCTACATGCAGGTCACCCGCGGCGTGGCCGAGCGCGACTTCGCCTTCC
This sequence comes from Methylobacterium sp. C33D, assembly GCF_053345825.1. Classification (NCBI taxonomy): domain Bacteria; kingdom Pseudomonadati; phylum Pseudomonadota; class Alphaproteobacteria; order Hyphomicrobiales; family Methylobacteriaceae; genus Methylobacterium; species Methylobacterium sp. C33D. The sequence continues at coordinate 10,549 of NZ_JBKFAV010000056.1, read as the reverse complement.
CGAAGGCCGGCACCGAGCCCACCGTGGTGATGTTCACGCAGGCCAAGACCGTCCTCGCCAACCCGCTCGCCGAGAGCGGCGCCCGGGTGATCACCGTCGAGGACCTGCGCTGGAAGCGGCGGGACATCAAGTCGGTGGCCCTGCTGGCGCAGGTGCTCGCCAAGCAGCAGGCGGCCGAGGCCGGCGTCGCCGAGGCGTGGATGGTCGAGGACGGCGCGGTCACCGAGGGCTCCTCCTCGACCGCGTTCATCATCGGCCGCGACCGCGTGCTGGTGACCCGGCCGCTCTCCACGGCGCTGCTGCCGGGCATCACCCGCGCCTCGGTGCTGCGCCTCGCCCAGGAGGCCGACCTGCGGATCGAGGAGCGGCTGATCTCGGTCGACGAGGTCTACGCGGCTCAGGAGGCCTTCTACACCAGCGCCTCCGCCTTCGTGATGCCGGTCGTCGAGATCGACGGGCGCGCGATCGGCGAGGGGCGGCCGGGCGCGCTGACCCGGCGCCTGCGCGAGCTCTACATCGAGGCCGCCCGCCAGGGTTGAGGCCGCCGGATCCCGTCCACGGGACGGGCCGTCGGGCGCGCCGGAGGACAGGAACGGATCCCGCCTCCGACTGTTCCTCCCCGAATTCGTATCTCGAACCCGGGGAGGCCCCTGTGCCGAACAAGACCCTGCTCGCCGCCCTCGCGACGACCCTGGCGGCCGCCCTCGCGGCGGCGCCCGCCCGCGCCCAGACGACCAGCCCGGCGCCGCCCGAGCGCGTGCGCCCCAACGCGGACGCGCCGCCGCGGGACCAGTCCCTCAGCGACAAGCTCCAGAAGAACGACGGCGTGATCAAGCCGCCGGATTCCGGCACGACCGGCACCGTCGTGAAGCCCGACCAGACCGGATCCATGCCGGTGATCAAGCCCCATGAGCTGCCCGGTCGTGATCCCGGCACCGAGGCCAAGTAAGGCGGTCACGTCGGGGACCGGCGGGCCGCCATGCGGCCCGATCATGCGGCCCCTTGCTTGATTTCGCTGCCCGGATCGCGGAAACGGCTCACGACGTGCGCCGCCTGCACCCGTGGGCGGCGCCGTCCCGGTTTCCGTCGCGGGTAAGCAGGCAGGCATGGCCAACGTCGTCGTTGTGGGCGCCCAGTGGGGCGACGAGGGCAAGGGCAAGATCGTCGACTGGCTCTCCGAGCAGGCCGACATCGTGGTCCGTTTCCAGGGCGGCCATAACGCCGGCCACACGCTCGTCATCGACGGCGTGACCTACAAGCTGGCGCTGCTGCCGTCGGGCGTCGTCCGCGGCGGCAAGCTCTCGGTGATCGGCAACGGTGTCGTCGTCGATCCCTGGCACCTGATCGACGAGATCGAGCGGATCAAGGCGCAGGGCGTGGACGTCTCGCCGTCCTCCCTGCGGATCGCCGACAACGCGACGCTCATCCTGCCGCTCCACCGCGAGCTGGACCATTTCCGCGAGACGGCCAATGCCGGCCTGAAGATCGGCACGACCAAGCGCGGCATCGGGCCGGCCTACGAGGACAAGGTCGGGCGCCGCGCGATCCGGGTCGTCGACCTCGCCGATCCCGACGCGCTGCCGGCCAAGATCGAGCGCGTGCTCACCCACCACAACGCCCTGCGGCGCGGCCTCGGGATCGACGAGGTGAATGCCGAGGCGCTGCTGGCCGAGCTCAAGGCGATCGCGCCGAAGATCCTGCCCTTCGCCGATACCGTCTGGTCGCTGCTCGACGAGGAGCGCCGGGCCGGCAAGCGCATCCTGTTCGAGGGCGCGCAGGGCGCACTGCTCGATGTCGATCACGGCACCTATCCGTTCGTGACCTCCTCCAACATCGTGGCCGCGCAGGCGGCGACGGGCTCTGGCCTCGGCCCGGGGGCGATCGGCTACGTTCTGGGTATCGCCAAGGCGTACACGACCCGCGTCGGCGAGGGTCCGTTCCCCACCGAGCTGTTCGACGAGATCGGCGAGACCATCGGCAGCCGCGGGCGCGAGTTCGGCGTCAACACCGGGCGCAAGCGCCGCTGCGGCTGGTTCGACGCCGTGCTGGTGCGCCAGACGGTCCGGACCTCCGGCATCCACGGCATCGCGCTGACCAAGCTCGACATCCTCGACGGCTTCGAGGAGATCCGCGTCTGCACCGGCTACCTGCTGGACGGCCAGCCGATCGACCATCTGCCCGCGAGCCAAGCCGCGCAGGCCCGGATCGAGCCGGTCTACGAGGTGATTCCGGGCTGGTCGGAAACGACCGCCGGCGCGCGCTCCTGGGCGGATCTGCCCGCGCAGGCGATCAAGTACGTCCGCCGGATCGAGGAGCTGATCGGAGCACCGGTGGCGCTGCTGTCCACCTCGCCCGAGCGCGACGACACGATCCTGATGCACAACCCGTTCGAGGATTGACGCATCGCGCGCTATCCCGTTGACGACGCGTGTTTTCGGCGGCCCTGCCTGTATCCAGTCCGCGCGGGCTTGATCTAGAACGGGCTGGCGGCCGGGCGGTCCGTCTCGCGATCGGCCCGCCGCCTCGAAGGCGACCGGCGCGCGGGCCCTGATCCGCGCGGCGGGATACGACAAACCGGCCGACGGCCGCGACCGGACCTGTCGGGCGGGCGCGGACCTCGGTCCCCGGCCTCCGACCGGTGTTGCCGGACGGCGGCCGAAGGGGCGGACCAGAGTATCATGGCCGATTACTACCCGCTTCTGGCCCGCGCGCTCGACGCGCTGCCGGACCGAACGCCCGCCCTGCGCAAGGCGGTCTACGACCGCGCGCGCAACGCCCTGATCAGCCAGTTGCGCTCCCTCGACCCGCCGTTGTCGGAGGACGACATCGATCTCGAACGCCGGGCGCTCGACGCCGCGATCGAGCGGCTCGAAGTGGATCACGGCGGCCTGCCGGCCCCCGCCAACGATGCCGCGCAGGCGCCCGAGAAGCCCGCCCCGGCCTCGATACCGGTCCCACCACCGGTCCCGGCTCCGGCCGTTCCGGAACCCGCCGTGCCCGAGCCGATCGCGCCGGCGGCCACCGAGCGCGAGATCCCCGAACCGTCTCCCCCGGAGCCGGGGACCGGACCGAAGCTGGCGCCGATCCTCCCGCCCGCCAAGCCCCCCTTCGCGGTCGCGCCCCGCCAGGACGATCGTCGTGCCGAGGACGGTCCGCGCGAGGCGCCGATCCCGTTCGCGCCGCCGCGGACGGGCACGCAACCGCCGCCCGCGCCCGATCCGGCGCCGCCGGTCGCCGAGGCCTCCGCCGCGGAGGAGCCGGCCGTCGAAGATGCGGATGCCGAGTCCACCGAGTCCGCCGGCGGGCGTCAGCGTCCGCGGATCGAGGTCGTCCCGCCGCGCACCGGTCGGTCCCGCGTGCTGCGCAACGTCTTCGTGGGCGGTGTCCTGGCAGTGGTGATCGGCCTGATCGCCGTCGCGGCCTTCCTGCTGCGCGACCGGCCGCAGAACCTGCCGTCGAGCGGCACGGAGGCCGCGGACACGCAGCAGCCGGAGGGTGAGACCAAGTTCGGCGACCGGGTCGGCGGCGACGCCGCGCCGGCGCCGAAGGCGCCGACGCGCGTCGAGAACGGTGCGCCGCAGCGGAATGCGGCCGCCGCGCCCGCGCCCGCCGATGCGGGCGTCGCCGTCGCGCAGAGGGCGGAGCTGGTCGAGGAGGCGACGGGTGCCGAGGGTGGACAGCCGACAGTGACCCCGGGACGGGTGACGTGGCGGCTCGAGACCGTGAACGGGGATCAGGGGCAGCCCGTACAGAACGCCGTGGTCGCGACCGTGACGATCCCGGATGCCGGCCTGACGCTGGTGATGACCATCCAGCGCAACCTCGACGCGACCCTCCCGGCCTCGCACACGGTGAGCTTGGCGTTCAGCCAGAGCGGCAGCAGCGGCGCGTCCCGCACCGTCCAGGATGTCGGGTTGCTCCAGGCCAAGGACGAGCAGAGCGCGCGCGGCTCGCCGGTCTCGGGGTTGCCGGTCCGGGTCCGCGACAACCTGTTCCTGATCGGCCTGTCGTCGCTGCAGAACGACGTGGAGCGCAACACCGACCTGCTCCTGCACCGGAACTGGTTCGACATCGCGCTGCGCTACACGTCCGGCCGCCGGGCGGTGCTGACCTTCGAGAAGGGCGCCGCGGGCGCTCAGGTGATGCAGAACGCCTTCGACACCTGGCAATGATCGCTTGGCAATGATCGCTCGGCGGCAGCCGCCGCCGAGCTTTGACCCGGTCGGAGGGACCCGCCGCGTCGCGCGCGCCGGGAAGCGGGTCAGCGGGCCTCGATGCCGGTCCGGGGGTGTTCGCGGGTGGCGATGTTCCGCTTGACCGCTTCCTGGACCTTCTCGAAGGCGCGGACCTCGATCTGGCGGACACGCTCGCGGGAGACGCCGAACTCGCCGGAGAGATCCTCCAGGGTGATCGGGTCCTCGGCGAGGCGCCGGGCCTCGAAGATGCGGCGCTCGCGCGGGTTGAGCACGCCGAGGGCGTCCTTGAGCGCCGACAGTCGGTTCTGGCCCTCCTGCTCGCGCGCCAGCACGGTCTCCTGGCTCGGGCTGTTGTCCACCAGCCAGTCCTGCCACTCGCCCTCGCCCTCCTCGCGCAGCGGCGCGTTGAGCGACGTGTCGCCGGACAGGCGCCGGTTCATGTCGATCACGTCCTGCTCGGGCACGCCGAGGCGGGTGGCGATCTGCTTCACCTGATCGGGCTTGAGATCGCCCTCGTCGAGGGCCGAGATCTTGCCCTTCGCTTTGCGCAGGTTGAAGAACAGCTTCTTCTGGTTCGCGGTCGTGCCCATCTTCACGAGCGACCACGAGCGCAGGATGTATTCCTGGATCGCCGCCTTGATCCACCACATCGCGTAGGTGGCCAGACGGAAGCCCTTGTCGGGATCGAAGCGCTTCACCGCCTGCATCAGGCCGACATTGCCCTCCGACACGACCTCGCCGATCGGCAGGCCGTAGCCGCGGTAGCCCATCGCGATCTTCGCCACGAGCCGGAGGTGCGACGTGACGAGGCGGTGCGCGGCTTCGCGGTCGCCGGCGTCCCGCCAGGCTTTCGCCAGCGTGAACTCCTCGGACGGCTCCAGCATCGGGAATTTGCGAATCTCGTCGAGGTAGCGCGAGAGGCCACCTTCGTTGGCGAGCACGGGCAGCGTACCGGCCATGGCATTCTCCTGGACTAAGGTCCCCCTGTCGGGCGGACGCGACGGACAACAGTGCCGTCCACTCGGGCCGCTCTTGAGCCGACCCTGCCGGCCCCCCATCTCGTACGGGACGCCGGGGAGCCGGTCGCGGTCGATGACACCCACGTCGTCAACAACGCGCCACCGGCGAATTTGGTCGTACCATGTCACGATGTGACGCGGTACGGGGTGATCTTTCGCACGCCGCGGAGCGGCGGTTACACGCGCGGCGCCCCGTCGCCCTCCGCTCTCAGGGTCCGCACCAGGTTGTCCAAGTCGGGCGGCAGCGGGCTCTCGAACCGCAGCGTCGCGCCGGTGCGCGGGTGGCTGAAGCCGAGCAGTTCCGCGTGGAGGGCCTGGCGCCCGAGCGCCGCGAGGGCGGCGCGGCTCTCCGGCGACAGGCGAGCCGCCTTCGTCCGGAAGGCGCCGCCGTAGACGGCGTCCCCGAGCAGGGGATGTCCGCGATGGGCGAGATGCACGCGGATCTGGTGCGTGCGGCCCGTCTCCAGCCGGCAGCGGACGAGGGCGGCTTCCCGGTACGCCTCGGCCACGGCGTAGTGGGTCACCGCGTGGCGCCCGCTCGCGTCCGAGACGACGGCGATCTTCTCCCGATGGAAGCGCGACCGCGCGAGGCTGGCCTCGATCGTCCCGGCCCGCGGCTGGGGCAGGCCCCAGACCACCGCGGCGTAGGCGCGTTCCAGAGGACCGGACCGGCCGTGATCGGCGAACTGGGCGGTGAGGCCCTGGTGGGCCGCGTCGTTCTTGGCGACGACGATCAGGCCGCTCGTGTCCTTGTCGAGGCGATGGACGATGCCGGGCCGGCGCACGCCGCCGATCCCGGACAGGCTGGCCCCGCAATGGGCGATCAGGGCGTTGACCAGTGTCCCGCTCTCGTGGCCCGGGGCGGGGTGAACGACGAGGCCGGCCGGCTTGTCGATGACGATCAGGTCGTCGTCCTCGTGGACGATCGGCAGATCCGCGGCCTCGGCCACCGGCTCTGCCGGGGCGGCTGGCGGTACCGTCAGCACGACGCGCGCGCCGGCGGCGACCTTGCTGGCCGGGTCGAGGGCAGGGCGGCCGTCCCGCTGAACCTGGCCGGTGCGGATCAGGTCCTGCAGCCGGGCCCGGGACAGATCCGGGAACAGCGCGACCAGTGCGCGATCGAGCCGCACGCCTCCCTCGGCCACGATACCGGCCCGCTCGTCCTGCGCGTTGTCCACCACGACCCCTGTTTTCTCCCGATCTGACCCGCCGCGGCGGATTTCCTGACGAAGACACTTGCTCCGCCGCCGGGTGGTGGCTATAGCAGCCCCGCGCCGCCGGAAAGCTCCCATCGTCTAGCGGTCTAGGACGTCGCCCTCTCACGGCGAAAACAGGGGTTCGATTCCCCTTGGGAGCGCCAGCGCGCTGGCTTTCATCACAGGTCTCGCCGCCTCATCATCGAGGGCCGCACTTCCGGGCCATGCCGGATGGGCCGAGGCGGCGGTCCTCGCCCGCCAGGCCCGTGCGTCCGCGTGCGGCAGCCTCTAAGTCTGCGCGATCGATCGACGGAGCGCGCGAGTTTCTCCCTGCTGGGTCGGTGAACGTTCGTCGGGCCGATGCCGCTCGAGCGGCGTGATCCGGGCGCGGATACCGGCTTGGCTTCGAGCCGAGGAGGCGCTTCCGGCCGTCGACGGCCGCGTCTGCGCTCTGCGATACGGGATCTGCGTCCCGCCCTACCAGAACCATATCACGCGGCCGGAGACCGCGTGGATCACGAACCAGAGCCCGACGGCCAGAACGATCGACGCCACGACGGCGGCCAGATGAGGCTTCTTGCGGGTGCGGCTGGTGCGGAGGGGCGCGATCTGATCCATGAGCGAGAGGGACGGCATCTCCTGCCGAACGCGTACCCGGGGCCTGCCTGCCCGAAGAGCCCGCGGCCCCGTGGATGCGGTCGGTGACAACGCCGCCTTAGCACCAAGATCCGCCTCGGCTGTCCCCATCAAAAGATGCGTTGGTGTCGTTCGGAACGCCGGATGCGCGCGCGACGTCCGCTCATCGACCTTCGCCGCCGATGGGTTCTGGCCTGTGGTCAGCGTGAATATCGGGGATGACGCCGGTTCGCCCGGATCCAGGTTGTTGCGCGGCGCAACCCATTAATGCGGCGCGGCTTTCCAGCGGGCATGATGGCAGGATGCCTCAGCCCGTGAGCTCGCGATGCACTTCAAGATCCACGCCACCGGACAGCATCTCTGGACCTGGGTGCTGCTCGACGAGACCGAGATGACGGTCGCCGAGTCCGACCGGTCGTTCCCTTCTCGGACGCAGGCTTCCGCGGCCGCTCTGGCTTTCGCGAAACTGGTGGCGCGCGCCAGCCGCTCGCTCAATGGTGGCGCGTCGAGCGGCCTCCTCTAGGCGATCGCGTTCGTCGCGGATCTTCCGCAGGTCCTCGCCCGGCTTCGCGCCGCCGATCAGCGCCAGCGCTCCTTCATGCAGGCCAGCACGTAGACGCTCCGGAGGCAGCCTTCGCGATCCGACTGGGAGCGCGCGTTGCTCATGCAGGCATCCATGCCCAGGCTCAGCAACTGGCGGTCCACGTCTGTCGTGCGGGCGCAGGAGAAGATCGGCTGAAAGCCCTCGAACCGGCTGACCTGCCAGAAAATCGCGATGAAGGCGGCCAGGCAGAAACCGCAGACCAGCAACCGGCTGTCGTAGAACCAGTGCCTGCGCCTCTGATCGGTGACGCCGTGCTCGCTCATCTTGCCACCAGCGAATCGCGCGATGTCGCACCGAGCGAGTCTCGACCTTGATCCCGGGCGGGGGCGCTGACATGCCGAGCGCACCCTCCCGGGGGACAGGAGACCATAGCGCTGCCACCGTGTCGACGCGGGCCGATCGCGCGGTGACGGCTCTCGTACCGGTGAACCGGTTGGATCGACCGCGACTCCGCACCTGTCAGCCCGATGCCGACGGGCCACGTCCTGAGCGGCAGGTCGAAGTCCGCATTCCGCTCATCGGACGTGACGGCAGTATCGTCGTCCGATGAGAACCGGATGCGCGCCGATCTATGGCATGACGAGGCGCCCGAGCATCGATCGTTGGACGGTTATAGTCGGCAACAGACCAGTCTTCGGCTTGAGCCACTGATGCTCATACTATCCGGCTCGCTTCGAGCTTCTGGAATACGGCGCTTACGTGGAGCCGGATCGGGCGCCCCGTTAATTGTGAATGCGAAATATCTTCCGGGTACGTATTCCGACGCGATCAACAATTCGTGGTGTCGATGTGTTTCTGTTGGCGCTTGCGCGATAGGGTATTGCTGTATACGCCACACGGAAGAGCCGACGCGTGATCGAGGGCTGGGGGGATGCCGCTGGTTGTCATCTTGGCTGCCTTGTGCAGCGGACTGGCTGTGCTTGCGTTCGGCTGGCAAGCGTTGGGTTTCTATACGCTATTTCTGGCGTCCTGCGTCGCGAGCGCGGTCGCCGTCCTCGTAGGCGGCGGGCTCGCGCTCCTGAAGGCCGGGACGTCCAGACCGTTCCAGGATCCCGCGAAGATGTTCGACATCGCCGGGCTCGCGAGCGGCCGTCGCCGCGACCTTCGCCTCGTGCCGCGGCGCCTCTACTTCGATATCGAGCACGGTCGCGAGATCATCAAGGATGAGATCGGCATCGAGGCGACCAGCCTCGATCAGGCGCTGGACGACGCCCGGAGCGTGATCCGGGACATGGTCCAGGAACTCGCCGACGAGGGCTACGCGGACGATTGGGTGCTGGTCGTGCGCGATACCAGGGGGATTTCGATCGCGCGCCTGCCGATCGAACGGACGCCCGCGCAGGCGCAGGCCGACCGCCGCTCCGCCTGATCGACGGATCGTCGGGCCGCGTCCCGGTCCCCGCACCGTCCGGACGGCCTTCGCCGAGCCCCGGTCACCCATCGGCGACGCTCGGAGCAGCACCTCGCGCCTGCCGGCCGGTCCGCCCGGATCAGCGCTCGCCCAGTTCGTTCAGCAGCCGGTCACGGGCCCGACTGACCCGGCTCTTCACCGTTCCAGCGGGGCACCCGATCACGGAGGCGGCGGCTTCGTAGGGGAGGCCGTCGACGGCGACGAGGATCAGCGCCTCGCGATAGGCCGGTTCGAGCCGGTCGATCGCCGCCTGCACCTCCTTGAGGCCCATGCTGTGTTCCTGGGCGGCCGGCTCGGAGCGCGCGGTGGCGTGCACGCCGTCCGGATCCGGGACCTCGAGACGGCGCTTGCGCCGCCCGTTGATGAAGCCGTTGCGCAGGATCGTGAACAGCCACGCGGCGAGGCTGGTGCCGGGCTGGAAGCGCTGCCGATGCTCCCAGGCCTTGAGCAGGGTGAACTGCACGAGGTCGTCGGCCTCGACGCCGTCGAACGTCAGCGACAGGGCGTAGCGGCGCAGGCGCGGCACCAGGGCAATCAGGTCATCCTTGAAGGCATAGGGAACCTGCCGTCCGCTCTCGGCGGCATCCAGGGCCGCTGACAGGCGGTCCAGCACGGCGGAGAGCCGGGAGCCGATCTCGATTGGTGCAACTTCTGAATAGTATTGGCGCAGCCGAAGACCGAGCTGCGCGTGGACATGCGAGATGACGGGATCGGACGCGCGGGTCCGGTCGCGCTCTTCGTCAGAGGGCTCCACGGTGAAGCTCTGGGCTCGATGAGTCGGAGACATCGGCGCGGCGCGCACGACCTCTCGCGGGAGGGACGGGGACTTATCTCTGGTTGATCTCGACGGCGTCAATGATGCGGGTATACCAGTGAAAAGGTTGGATCTGGTGGAACCGGCTTGCGCGCAACCCGTTTGTGCCCCGCTGCCGACAGGGCAGCGAGCGCGCGAAGGGGTTGCGGAAGCCGTGACGGCGGGCGTCGACAGGCACGAACTCCGGCAGATCATCGCCGGGTCGAGCGAGGGCGTGATCCTGGTCGAGCCCGACCAGACCATCGCGTACGCCGACGAGGCCGCGCTCGCCATGCACGGCGCCGGGTCCCTCGACGAGCTCGGCCCGACCATCGACGCCTACCGCGAGCGCTTCCACGACGTCGTGGTCGGGGTGCGCCGGGCCGACAGGCCCGACATGGACTTCATGCACTCGCTGCGCAGCCTCGTGGCCACTGACCGCGACGGCAACCCGAGCTGCCTGGCGCTGAGCCTCGAGGTCGTCTCCGACCAGTTCGAGGCCGAGGAGCATTTCGACCGGGCCCGGCGCGCCGTGCGCCGCGCGGCCAACGATGCGGCCGACGATGCGTCCGACTACGCCGGGGACGCCTACGCCCGCGGCGGCCACGACCTGCGCCGCGCCACGCGCGAGGTCAGCCACCAGGTCGCCGAGTTCCCGCTCGCCTCACTGCTGATCGCCGGCGCCGTCGGCTTC
>NZ_JBKFAV010000055.1:0-31845 GCF_053345825.1 Methylobacterium sp. C33D | reverse complement strand
GCCACGGCGGCGGCGAGGTCCGCGGGCCGGTCGACGAGGCCCGGATCGTACACCACGTCGAGGCCGGCGAGCTCGGCCGCGATCGCGGCCTCGTCCATGAACTCGCTGATGATGACCTTGGGCATGGAGAATCCTTCTCAGGTCGCCGGCACGGCAGCGGGCAGGGGGCGGCGGAAGGCCGCCGCCGGCTCGCGGGCGGGGATCGCGTCCGCCGCCTCGTCCTCGTCGTCGAGGAGGTCGAGGTTCGGGGTGATGCGGCCGTCGAGCACCGCCCGGGCGTGGGCGAGGTCGATCTTGCCCTCCCAGCGGGCGATCACGAGGGTCGCCACCATGTTGCCGACCGCGTTGGTCACGCAGCGCAGCTCGTTCAGGATGCGGTCCACCCCGATGATCAGGGCGATGCCCGCCACCGGCAGGAGCTGCGAGGCCTGGAGCGTCGCGGCGAGCACGAACAGGATGGCGCCGGCCACGCCCGCCACGCCCTTCGAGGTCACCAGCGCGATGGCGAGGATGCCGAGTTCCTGCTCCCAGGTCAGCGGCACGTTGAGGGCCTGGGCGATGAAGCCGATCGCCATGGTCAGGTAGATGCAAGAGCCGTCCATGTTGAAGGACAGGCCGGCCGGCATCACGAGGCCGGTGACGCTCTTGTCGACCCCGAGGCCGTTGAGCTTGGCCATGATCCGCGGCAGCACCGATTCCGAGCTCGTGGTGCCGAGCAGGATGAACAGCTCCTCGCGGCTGTAGCGGAACAGCTTCCACAGGCTCAGGCCGACGTAGAAGCGCATCACCCCGCCGAGGAAGACCGCGATGAACACGATGAAGGTCAGGTAGAGCGAGACGATCAGCATCCCGTACTGGGCGAGGATGCCGAGACCGAACTTGCCGATGGTGAAGGCCATCGCGCCGAAGGCGCCGACGGGGGCGAAGTGCATGATCAGGCCGACGACCTTCATCAGCACGTCGCCGAAGGCGTGGACCACCTTGAGCGGGAACTCGCCGCGCCGGCCCAGCATCGCGAGCCCCATGCCGACGAGCACCGAGAAGAACATCACCTGGATCAGGTCGCCCTTGGCGAAGGCGTCGACCGCGCTGTGCGGGATGATGTTGGCGACGATCTCCATCGGCGACTGCGCGTGGGCCTTGCCGGCGATGCCGGCCACGAGCTTGGCGTCGAGGCTGTCGACCGTGGCGTTCACGCCGTCGCCCGGCCGCAGCAGGTTGACGAACAGGAGGCCGGCGGCGAGCGCCACCGTGGTGGCGACCTCGAAGTACAGGATGGTCTTCAGGCCCATCCGGCCGACGCTCTTCATGTCGCCGACATGCGCGATGCCGACCACGACCGTGCAGAAGATGACGGGGGCGACGATCATCTTGATCAGGTTGATGAACATGTCGCCGAGGATCTTGCAGCCCACCGCGAAGTCGGGCGCGACCACGCCGACGCCGATGCCCAGCGCGATGCCGAGCAGAACCTGGCCGTAGATCGACCGAAGCAGCCTCATGCGTTCCTCCAGAATGACGGGACGGAGGCCGCCGCGGTTTCGTCCGCGGTCGTGCGCTCCCTCGTGGTCCTGACCCCGTGGCGTCGGGGCCGCGCCCGCGGACCGGATCGTGGTCCGCGGGCGCGGGACTCGTGAGTCCGCGACTTGTGAGACGGCGATCGCCGCGTCAGGCGCTGCGGTAGAGCTTCGTCATCACGAACTCCCGGTGGCCGAGGGACTCGGCCGCCGTGAGCCGGCCGTTGGCGGTGCGCACCACCATGTCGATCAGCGCGTCGCCGGCCTGCGGGATCGTCATCTCCCGGGTGAGCACGCCCGAGACGTCGACGTCGATGTGCTCGCCCATGGTGCGCACGGTCCGGGGATTGCCGGTGATCTTGATCACCGGGACGATCGGGTTGCCGATGACGTTGCCCTGCCCCGTCGGGAAGGTGTGCACCACGTAGCCCGCCGCCGCCATCAGGGTGACGCACTCGGCCGCCGCCGAGGACGTGTCCATGAAGTAGAGGCCGGGCCCCTTGGCGGGGGCCTCCGCGGGTTGCAGGGCGTCGATGAACCGGCACTCGTGGCCGATCTTCTCGAGGTTGCCGAGGGCCTTCTCCTCGATCGTCGTCAGGCCGCCCGCGATGTTGCCCTTGGTCGGCTGCGAGTCGGACAGGTCGTCGGTCTTGTGGGCCTCGATCACGTCGTCCTGGTAGGCCTTCCACATCGTGTACCACTTGTCGGAGATTTCAGGGCTGATCGCCCGCTCGCGACAGAGGTGCTCGGCGCCGGTGATCTCCGAGGTCTCGCCGAACACCCCGTAGATCCCGTGCGGGATCAGCTTGTCGTACATGTTGCCGACGGTGGGGCAGGAGGCGAGGCCGGTGGTGGTGTCGGACTCGCCGCACTTGGTCGAGACCCAGAGGTCGGCGATCGGGCATTCCTCGCGCCGGAGCTCGGTGGCCCACTGCACGAAGCGCTTGGCCTGGTAGCTCGCCTTGGCGACGATCGCGATGTCGCCGTGGCCCTCGATCCCGAAGCCGACGACCGGCTTGCCGGTCCTGGCGATGCCCTCGACCACGCGGTTGGTCCACTGGTCCTCGATGCCGATCACCACGACGGCGGCGACGTTCGGGTTCGAGCCGATGCCGATCAGGGTGCGGAAGTGGAGGTCCAGATCCTCGCCGAACTGGAGCCGGCCGTAGGCGTGGGGCAGCGCCATCGTGCCCTTCACATTGTTGGCGACCGCCTCGCAGGCGGCGTTGGACAGGTCGTCCAGCGGCAGGAGTACGACGTGGTTGCGCACGCCGACCCGGCCGTTCTCCCGGCGCCAGCCCATGAACGTGGCGGCCGTGTAGTTCTCCGAGGCGCGCTCGGTCGCGAGCGCCTTGGTGGCGAACTGATCGGGCGCACCGCCGACGAAGGGGGTGGCGATCTCGTGTTCGAGCTGAGCGGCTTCCTTGAACATCGTCACCTCACCAGCGCTTCGTCTTGACGTTGTGGACGTGGACGTGCTCGCCCTTGGCGACGTCCTTGATGACCTTGCCGATGTCCTGGCCGTACTTGATCGCCGTGTCGCCCGCCTTCAGGTCGGTGAGCGCGACCTTGTGGCCGATCGGGATGTCGTGGCGGACATGGACCTCGAAGGTGCTGTCGTTCTCGGTGACCACCCCGAACGCGTCGGTGCGCGCGCTCAGGCCCTCGATCACCGCGACGGCGACGTTGTCCTGGGGAGAATGGGCGAGAAGATGCGGCTTGCGGCGCCCTTCGCGATGCCCTTCGCCGGACGCGGCGTGGCTGCTCATGCGGTCCTCCTGATCTGCGTCGTCGGCTTCTTGGCGGCGACTAGTCTTATATAAGACGTATGATTCGTCGGACGTCAACGGTCGATTGCGGGCGCGCGTGATTTCGGCGGCCGCGGCCCGATCGAGAGCGCGCTCAGCCGAACGGGAGGCGACCAGCTCGGACCGGGCCGCGCAGCTCGACCCCGGACCGAGGCGATTGGTGAGCGCCCCTCCCGAAGGGTCTCGGGTATCGTACGCCGCGGACACGGCGCCCTCCGATGCCTTGTCTCGGTCGCCGAGTCTTATATAAGATATCTTCAAGGACGATCCCGCCGCGGTGGGAGGGGGGCGGGAGGACGAGGATGGCGGTCGCGGACGCGTGGGGCACGGGCCGGGCCGTGTGTTTCCGGTGAACGAGACGCTCCTCCTGATCCTGTGCGTCGGCTGCGCCGGTCTGGTCTCGGGCCTGACCGGCTTCGCCTTCGCGCTGATCGCCTCCGGGACGCTGCTGTCGATCCGCACGCCCGTGGAGGCGACCGCCCTGGTGCTCGTCTGCAGCATCCTCTCGCAGGTGATCTCCATCCTGCGCCTGCGAACTTGGCCGCCGCGGGGCACCGCCTTCGCGATGATCCTGCCGGGCCTCGTCGGCGCGCCGATCGGCATCCACCTGCTGCACGATCTCGATCCGCGCTTCATCAAGGTCGCGATCGGTGCCTTCCTGGTGCTCTACAGCGGCGGTATCGCCCTGCTGCGCGCCGATTACCGGGTGGGGTTCGGCAATCGCTGGAGCGACGGCGCGATCGGCTTCCTCGGCGGCGTGCTGGGCGGCATCGCGGGCCTGTCCGGGGCCCTGCCGACCGCCTGGAGCCTCGTGCGCGGCTGGGAGCCCCGGACGCAGCGGGCGATCTACCAGTCCTTCACCCTGGTGATGCAGGTCTGGGCGCTGACGATCCTCGTCTGCCTCGATCCGCTGCCGCCCGAACTCGTCGGCGATCTCGCCCTGGCGCTGCCGGTGGTGCTGGTGAGCGTGCTGGCCGGGCTCGCGCTGTTCGCGCGGATCGATCAGCGGCGCTTCCGCACCCTGGTCCTGGCGCTGCTCGCCGCGATCGGCCTGACCACCACGGCCCTGGCGCTGCCCGGCCTGCTGCACGGCTGAGGCGGCCGACGCGACGGGTCAGCTCCCGGCCTTGTCGTGAACGCCCGCGAAGAACAGCTCCTTCCAGCTCTCCGGCCGGCGGCGGATCGTGCCGGTTCGGGCCATGAAGTCGGCGACCTTGCCGACCGCCCGGGGCGTCGCCGTGAAGGAGACCTGGGGGTCGTTCAGGATCGCGGCGATCAGGCCGACATCGCTCCCGTCGCGGGCGAGCCGCACGTAGGCGCGCGCCGCCTCCGACGGATCGGCCGTGATCGCGGCGAGCGCCTCGTCCAGGGCGGCGCCGAACGCCGCGAAGACCCGGGGATTGGCCGCCGCGAAGGCCGCGGAGGCCCAGACCACGTTGAAGGTCGAGGGCTCGCCCAGGACGTCGAAGCTGTTCAGCACCGTGCGGATGCCGGGCCGGCGCAGCTCCAGCTCCTGGATCGGCGCGGCGGTGAAGTGCGCCGTCACCTCGCTGCCCCCGAGGAGCGCCGCCATCCCGTCGGGATGCGACAGGGTGACCGTCAGCCGGTCGAGGTCGTTGCGGCGGCCTGCGCCGAGCTCCCGCTCGGCCGCCATCTGGAGGAACATCGCCTGGACCGAGACCTTCACGGCGGGGAGCGCGATCTTGTCCCGGTCGGTGAAGTCCGCGAGCGTGCGGACCTTCGGGTTGCTGGTGTTCATCAGGAGCGGCATGCTGTTCATCGCCGCCACGCCCTTCACCGCCATGGCGCTGCCCTCGGTCTTCGACCAGAGCAGCACGAGGGGCGGCACGCCGCCGGCCGCGAACTGGATCGTCCCGGAGAGCAGGGCGTCGTTCATGGCGGCCCCGCCCGCGAGGGTGAGGTAGCGCGCCTGGAGTCCCGCCACGCCGCGGGCGGCCGCGGCCTTCTGGAGCAGGCCCTGCTCCTCCATCAGCATCAGCGGCAGGTGGCCGAGGCTCGGCTGGCGGGCGATCGCCACCGCGCCGGTCTCCTCGGCCCGCCCCGGAGCGGGGATCGCCAGGAGCGCCGCGGCCCCGGCCAGAACGTCGCGTCTGCGCATGAGATCTCCTCCCTGAGCCCAAGGTCCGCGACCGTCGCGCCGACGCACGTCGCGGTCGCGACCTGCCCCCTCTCCCGCACGGGAGAGGGGACCCGCGCCCCGTTCGGCAGAGACGGCACCGCGGTCATGCCGTGTGCTGAGACCGCTCTCCTCAGCCGGGGCGGCGGATCACCGGCGCCGGCACGCTCGCGATCATCACGTTGATGCAGGCCGGCAGGCCGCTGGCCCGGGCCGCCTCCAGCGCCGCCGGAAGCTCGGCCGCCTCGGTCACCAGCGCGCCGAAGCCGCCGAGCGCCTGGACGACCGCGTCGTAGCGGGTCGGGAGCAGGTCGCAGTGGCGCGTCCGGTCGGGGCCGTAGCTGCGCAGCTGGATCTGGTGCTCGGCGTTCCAGCGCGCGTCGTTGCCGACCACCGCGATGAACGGGATTCGATAGCGCACGGCCGTGTCGAACTCGGCCATGTGGAAGCCGAAGGTGCCGTCGCCCAGCACCGCGACCACGGGGGCGCCGGGGCGTTCCAGGGCGGCGGCGAGCGCGAAGGGGATCGACGCGCCGATCGTGCCCGAGACGCCGTTGATCAGCCGCCGTCCGGCCCGGACCAGGGCCTGCGGCCACTGCCCGATCTCGCCGCCGTCGCAGATCAGCGTGCCGTCCGGATGGCGTTCGAGGAAGGTGTCGACCGCCCGGCACAGCTCCACCGGGTGCAGGCGCCCGTCGGTCCCGCGCAGATCCGCCCAGCCCGGCGGCCGGTGGGCGAGGGCGGCCCGGGCCTCACGGTGCCAGGCGTCCCGGCGGGGGAGGGCGGTCGCCCGCGCGGTCAGCGCCGCCAGCACCGGCCGCGGATCGGCGATCCCCGAGACGGCGAGGCGGTCGGCCGGGGCGCGGGCCAGCAGCGTCGGATCGGGATCGACGAGGGCGAAGCGGCAGTCGGGCGCGAGGGCGGGCGCCGCGCCGAAGCGCAGGGTGAAGTCGAGCGGCTTGCCGAGGAGCACGAGGAGATCGGTCCGCGCCAGAACCTCGGCGAAGGCGCCGAGCGCCGGGTCGTTGAGCCCGCGCGGGCTCTCCATGCCGACGACCGGCAGGCCGAGCGTCTCCTCCAAAGCCGCCAGGGCGGCCCGGCCGGAGGCGTCGCACAGGGCCGGGCCGCAGGCGATCAGAGGCCGTTCCGCCCCGGCGAGGGCGGCGAGCAGGTCGGCCACGAGATCCGGCGCCGGCTCGGCGGCGCGGATGGCGGCCGCCGCCCGGTCCGGGATCCGCACCGAGGCGGCGGGGACGGCCGTCTCCAGCAGGTCGACCGGCAGGCTGAGATGGACCGGGCCGGGCCGCCCCTCCCGGGCGATCCGGAAGGCCCGGGCGAGGTCCGGCCCGAGGGCGGCGACCGAGCCGGCGGTCCAGGCGGCCTTGGTCATCGGCCGGGCGATGTCGGCCTGGGCCAGCTCCTGGAAGGCGCCGCGCCCGAGCTCGGACAGGCCGGCATGGCCGGAGAGCAGCAGCACGGGGGATTCCGCGGCCAGCGCGGTGGTGAGCGCCGCCGCGCCGTTGGTGTGGCCCTGTCCGCCCGTGACCAGCGCGACCCCGACCTCGCCGGTCAGCCGGCCCCAGGCGTCGGCCATGTGGACGCAGGCCGCCTCCTGGCGGGTGTGGACGAGGCTGATCCCGGTCTCCAGCAGCGCGTCGAAGACCGGCATGATGTGGTTGCCCGACAGGGTGAAGATCCGGGTGACGCCGAGCGCCTCCAGGGTCCGGGCCACGATGTCGGCGCCGCGCAGGGTGTGCATGGACGGTCTTCCCTCAGGCGGCGGCGTCGAGGAGGGAGCCGCCGGGCCGCACATGCGTGAAGTGCACCGGCTCCATCGCGAGGTCGAGGGCCCCGCCGCGCTGGCGGACCACGGTGTAGTGCGAGGTCGCGAGGTCCGAGGCCTCCGGGAAATCCTCGCGGAAATGCGCGCCGCGGCTGTCGGTGCGGGCGAGCGCCGCCCGGGCGACCGCCTGCGAGACCAGCACGAGGTTCTCCAGGTTCAGCCGGTCCATCCAGGTGAGCGCGTAGCGGCGGTCGCCGTCCGGCGCGCCGGCCCGGGCGACCGCGTCGGAGAGCCCGTCGAGGGTGGCGAGCGCCCGGGTCAAGCCGGCCGCGTCCCGCAGGATGCCGACATCGGCCCACATCGTCGCGTAGAGCGCCTCGCGGATCTCCGGCAGCGCCTCCGCCGGCCGGCCGAGCGGCCCGTAGGCGCGGGCGAGGCCCGCCGCGATGGCGGCGGGGTCAGGATCGGCGAGGCGGCCCTCGCGCCGCACGGCCCGCGCCATGGACTGGCCGGCCAGCCCCCCGAACACCGTCGAATTCGCCACCCCGTTGCCGCCCAGCCGGTTCGCCCCGTGGACGCCGCCGGTATCCTCGCCGGCCGCGAAGAGGCGCGGCAGCGCCGTGGTGCAGTCGACCGCGAACTGGAGGCCGCCCATCATGTAGTGGGCCGTGGGGATGACCTCGACGAGGCCGCCCGCGAGGTCGAAGCCGCAATCGGCGCAGCGCTCGACCATGCCCTTGAACCGGCGGCGCACGTCCTCGGGGCCGAGATGGCTCATCTGGATGTGGACGCCCCCGCTCGGCGTGGCGAAGCCGTCGCGCAGCCGCCGCATGATCGAGCGGCTGACCACGTCCCGGGTCGCGCGCTCGGCCCGCGGGTCGTAGGCCTCCATGAAGCGCTCACCGGTGGAATCGAGGAGCCAGCCGCCGGCCCCGCGCAGGCCCTCCTCCAGCACCGTCCCGGTCATGCGGGTGCCGGCGCCGGCGAGCAGCCCGGTCGGGTGGAACTGCACCATCTCCATGTCGCGCAGCGGCAGCCCGGCGCGCAGCGCCATGGCGAGCCCGTCGCAGGACTTGTCGCCCGACGGCGTGTGGTACTTGTACATGGTCGGCCCGCCGCCGGTGGCGAGCAGCACGGCCCTCGCCCGCACCAGCTTCGGTTCGCCGGTGCGCATGTCGAGCATCAGCACGCCCGCGAGCCCCGATCCGTCCCGGGCCGGGATCAGCTCCAGGGCGCGGTGGTCCTCCAGGCGGCGCACGTCCCGGCGCCAGACCTGCTCGGACAGGCGGTTGATGATCTCGATCCCGGTGAGGTCGCCCTTGTGCACCGTCCGGTCGAAGGTCTGGCCCGCGAAGGCCTTCTGGTGGACGCTGCCGTCCGGGTTGCGGTCGAAGAAGCAGCCGAGCTCGGTCTCGAGCTCCCGGATCCGCACCTGCGCCTCGGTGACGAGCGTCCAGGCGAGCGCCTGGTCGTTCAGCCACTTGCCGCCCTCGATCGTGTCCATGAAGTGCCGCTCGACCGAGTCGCCCGGCGCCAGCGCCACGTTGTAGCCGCCCTGGACCATGCGGGTGCAGCCGCATTTCCCCAGCAGGCCCTTCACCGCGACGGTGACGTCGAGTTCCGGCGCGACCTTCTTGGCGTGGAGCGCGGCGAACAGCCCGGCCCCGCCGGAGCCGAGGATCAGGATGTCGGTCTCGACTTGATCGGGGCTCACCGGGCGTCCTCCAGGGAGGCGATGACGGCGTCGCGCCGGGCCGCCACGTCGCGCTGCACGTCGGCGAACAGCGAGCCGCCGTGCGAATCCATGCCGACCAGCAGCGGCCCGAAATCGCGGATCGCGAACTGCCACAGGCTCTCCGGGTGGAGGTCGTCGAGATCGACGTCCACGATGGTCTCGATCCAGGTGGTCTCCAGCGCCGCCGCGCCGCCGACGATCGCTAGGTAGGCGCCCCCGCGCCGCGCGAAGGCGTCGAGGGTCGCCGGTCCCATGCCGCCCTTGCCGACGATGAGGCGCACGCCCTCCCGCTCCATCAGCGCGTCGGTGAAGCGCTCCATGCGCATCGACGTGGTGGTGCCGATGCAGAAGGGCGCGAAGCCGACCGGCGCCGCGTTGGAGACCGGGACGCGGTGGACGTTCGGCGCGGTGTGGATCACCGCGTGGCCGTCGAGGTCGAGCCGGGTGCGGCGATCCCGGTCGAACATGTGGATCAGGGTCGCGTCGCGGATGCCGAACAGCCAGCGCCGCAGGGTGACGGTGTCGCCGATCCGGAGCGCCCGGATCTCGGGCTCAGTGGCCGGCATGTCGAGGACGTGGTGCGCCACGGTCTGCTCCTCAATCGAAGGCGATGCCGCCGGGCGTGAGCGTCGCGCGGGCGCGGCGGGCCGAGTGGCACTGGATGTTCACGGCGACCGGGTTCTGGGTGATGTGGGTCGCGGCGAGCTCGACATGGACGGCGAAGCTCGTCGACCGGCCGCCGAGCCCCTGCGGGCCGATGCCGAGCTCGTTCACGGCCCGCGACAGCTCGGCCTCGATCCGGGCGCCCTCGGGATCGGAGCAGACGGAGCGCAGCGGCCGGGTCGCCGCCACCTTGGCCAGATGCATGCACAGGTCGGAGGTGCCGCCGAGCCCGACGCCCACGATGGTCGGCGGGCAGACCCGGCCGCCGAGCTCGATCACCCGGTCGATGACGAAGCGCTTGGCCGCGCCGATCCCGTCCGAGGGCAGCAGCATCTGCAGGAACGAGCCGTTCTCGGAGCCGGAGCCCTTCGGGATCATCTCGACCGCCACGGTCTCGGGCCGGTCATCGAAGTCGACGTGGATGATCGGCACGCGGATGCCGCAGGAGGTCTGCTCGTTCGTGCGGGTGATCGGGTGGACCACCGAGGAGCGCAGGGAGAAATCTCTGGTCGCCCACTCGCAGCCGCGCCGGATCGCGGCCTTCAGGGCGGCGCCGTCGAAGCGCACGTCGGCGCCGATCACGACGTTGTAGATCGGGATGCCGGTATCCTGGCAGAGGATGTTCCTCGTGCGCTCCGCGACCGCGACGTTCTCCACCATCGTGTCGAGGATGGCGCGGCCGGTGGCGCTGGTCTCGGTCCGCTGCAGGTCGGCGAAGCCCGCCTTGATGTCGGGCGGCAGGATCTTCAGGGCGCGGACGTAGAGGTCGCGGCAGACCTCTTCGAATTCGCGGATGTCGAGATCCATGGCGGGTCTCCGCTGGTGACGGGCGGGGGATCAGGCCCCGCTGAGGAGGAACAGCAGACCGACCGCGAAGGCGGCCGCGAGACAGCCCGCCACGACGCGGGCATCGCGCTCGCGGAAGCGCAGCCACTCGATGGCGAGCACGCGCAACCCCAGCGCCATGTGGACGGCGAGCGCGCAGACGAGGCCCCATTCGGCCGTCCGGACGAGGCCGTTATGGGTGAGGCCGAGGAAGCTCTCCAGCCGGTCGGCACCCTGGAGCGCGGTGCCGAGCGCGATGAAGTGCATCGGCAGGAACAGCGCCAGGGCGATCCCCGAGAGCCGGTGGATCAGCGCGGCGGCGAAGCCGGGCCGGCGCAGGGACGCGCGGGTCAGACCGGTCTGCAGCGAGGCGCTCATGCCCAGTACACCGCCAGCGCCGCCCGCAGGCCCAGCCCGGCGAGCAGGGCCGAGAGGCCGATCATGGCGACGTCGAGGGAGCGGCCGCGCCAGCCCGTCCACTCGCGCAGGACGCTGCGCAGGCCGATCGGGGCATGGATCGCGGCGGCGAGCACGAAGACCGCGTAGAACAGCAGGAAGGCCACGCTGCCGTGCGTCCGGCCCAGGATCTCGCCGGCCGTGAGCCCGCCGCGCACCGCGTAGAGGATCGTGCCGAGATGGACCGCGACCGTGACCGCCAGGATTGCCGCGGTGCCGCGCTGGGCGAGGTACAGGAGCGGGCTCATCCGCGCCTCCAGAACCGGCGCAGCGCCGCCTTGCCGGTCTCGCGCTTGAGGCCGGCGATCGAGAAGGTCGGGCTCAGGCCCTTCGGGCAGTGCTCGGTGCAGCTCATGTGGCTGTGACAGGAGTGGCAGCCGGCATCGCCCGCCACCGCGGCGAGCCGATCCCGGTCGCGGTCGCGCACGTCGTTGACGAGCGTCCAGGCCCGGTTGAGGGCCGCGGGCCCGAGATAGTCGGGGTTCCACGTCACCAGATCGCAGGCGGCGTAGCAGACGCCGCAATTGATGCACTCGATGCCGGCATCGACCTCCCGGCGCGCGGCGGATTCCGGTGCCACGACCGCGAAATCGTCGGGCGGGTTCTCGCCCGGCTCGAAGTAGCCGTGGGCCCGGCGCCACTTCTCGAAGAAGGGCTCCATGTCGACCGCGAGGTCCTTCACCACCGGCAGGTTGCGCAGGGGCTCCAGCAAAAGCTCTCCGTCGGGCGCCACGGCGGCGACCCGGGTGCGGCAGGTCCAGCGCGGGCGCCCGTTCACCGTCATGCCGCAGGAGCCGCACATGCCGACCCGGCAGGCGAACCGGTAGGCGAGGGTGGGATCCTGGTCGCGCTGGATCTCGGTGACGACGTCGAGCACCGTCTGGTTGGCCCGGCGCGGTACCGCGTAGTCCGCGACGGTCTCGCCGCGCCGGACATGCACACGCAGCGTCCCGCCTGCGCCCGGGTCGACGGCCGCGTGGCCGACGGGAGCCGTCACCGGTTGGCCTCCTTCGGGGCGCCGGCGTTCGGATCGGGGAAGAACAGCTCGCTCTCGCTGTCGGCCTTGGCCGAGACCAGCCCGGCCCGGTTCATGTAGGCGAGATAGGCCAGCATCCGCTCGGGCTTGGTGGTCCAGGCGTTCTGCGGCGCGCGGATGATCGCCACGGCCTCCTCGGGCGAGATCTTCG
The DNA here is from genome assembly GCF_053345825.1 of Methylobacterium sp. C33D. Classification (NCBI taxonomy): domain Bacteria; kingdom Pseudomonadati; phylum Pseudomonadota; class Alphaproteobacteria; order Hyphomicrobiales; family Methylobacteriaceae; genus Methylobacterium; species Methylobacterium sp. C33D. Next base: position 19,734 of record NZ_JBKFAV010000055.1, on the reverse strand, counting down.
CCCCCTCGGCCTTGATCCACAGGGCGGCGGCCCGGGCCGGGTCGTCGCGGATCAGGGCGAGGCTCTCCTCCAGCGCCGCCCGGAAGGCCGCCGTGACCTTGGGGTTCTCCGTGACGAAGCGGCTGGTCGCCCAGACGAGGTTGAAGGTGTGGGGGCCGCCCATCACGTCGTAGCTGTCGAGCACCTTGCGGGCGCGCGGGTCCTTCAGCTCCATCTCCTGGAAGGGCGGCGAGCCGAAATGGGCCGTGATCTCGGAGCGGCCGCCCATCATGGCGGTCTGCGCGTCCGGGTGCCCCATCGAAACGGTGAGCGGGTCGAGCTTGGCCTGCTGGCCCGGCCCGAAGGCCTTCTCGGCGGCCATCTGCAAGGTAATCGCCTGGATCGAGGTCTTGGCGGTCGGCAGGGCGATCTTGTCCTGGGGCCCGAAATCCGTGATCGCCTTCACGGCCGGGTTGATGGTGACCAGCCAGAGCGGCATCGCGTTCAGCGCCGACACGCCCTTGACCTTAAGATTGCCCTGCGTCCGCCCCCAGATCGTCAGGAACGGGCCGACACCGCCGGAGGCGAGATCGAGGTTGCCGGACAGCAAGGCCTCGTTCATCCCCGAGCCGCCGGTGAAGCGCAGCCACTCGGCCTTGAGGTCGAGGCCGCGCTGCTTGGCCTGCTTCTCCAGCAGGCCCTCCTCCTCCATCACGGTCAGCGGCAGGTAGGAGATTCCGAACTGCTTGGCGAGCCGCACGGTCGAGACCTCGGCCCGGGCGGCGCCGAGCGCCCCCCACAGGGCCGCGATCGTCCCGACGAGCCGGACGATGCTCCGTGCCGTCATGGCGCTCCTCACCTGTCTGCGCGCCGATCTTGCGAGCCCTGCGACTTCGTCGGCGTCGGGTCGAGGATACGCCCCGGACACAGCCTGTCAACATTCATATGTCATATATAGGACTTGAGCGCAGGCGTCCGGCGCGTGCGAGGACCGGCGGAGGAGTGGCGGGGCTCGCCCCCGAGCGCGTGACGTCCGCGGGTCGTGCCGTGCGCCGTCACCCGATTCGGCTCCGGTCCCGTCCCCGTGCCTCCCGTCGCGCGCCGCGAGCGGTGGGCCAAGTGTCGGGTCATCTATAAGATATCGCAGATCGCACGCGCCGCGCGACCGGTCGCGGCGACGCCCTCTCGGGACGCGGCAGGCCGGAACGCGGCCGGCACCGCGCAGCCCGGGCCGTCGGACGCCGGATCCGCCCGCGTCAGTCTTCCAGGGCCCGAGGCCCGGTGGACGGCGGCTCGGCCGCCACGGCGCAGGCGTGGTCCTGCAGGACCTCGCCGTTGGACGCCTTGCCGAAGCGGCTGGTCACCAGACCGTCCAGGAGCACGAAGCCCGGCTTCGCGCCCGGAAATTCCGCGCCCACGACAGCCAGCGCGTGCTCGCCCATGGCCGAGCGCGCGCCGCCGTCGCGCGCCAGGAGGCCGAACGGGTCCGCGCTGCCGAGATCGTCGCCGAGCACGCGCATCGCCCTGTACGGGCGACCGACCAGCGGTTCGGCCAGGGGCGCCCAGCGATCACCGATCGTGGGCGCGAGGCGGCGGAGAGCGTCGCGGACGTCGCGGCGGACACAGTCGATGTGGATGTGCAGCTGCCCCTGGGTCCGCCGCAGCCGCGCGTTGACCGCGAGGCTGACGTCGCGCCGGTCGAGCGGACGGCCGAGGCGGTCCTCCACGAAGGTTCGGGCGCGCCACGCCGCGGCGAAGTAGTTCGTCGTCCCGGGCTCGAGGAGCACGGGGCTCTCGATGCCGGTTATGCGCGCCGTCGGGATCAGGAGGAACTGCGCCCGCCCGCGGAGGTCCTTGAGGATGGCGTACCCCTTCGCGACCCCGCCCTCCAGGTCGACCAGACTGCAGGGTGCGGGGCCCTGCCCGCGCAGCGCGTGGGGGACGCACGCGCCGTGCACGATCGCCCACAGGGCTCCGCCGTTCCCGAGGAGGTTGGGCACGAGGGCGACGGCCAGCCAGGCCGAGGTCGCCGCGAGGACGACCAGGACGCCCAGCGATCTCCGCGACAGTCGGGTCCTCGCACGACCCGTCGAACCGCGCGGTGACGCGGTGCCGGGGCGGCCGCGGAGCGCCGCACGCACCTGACGGGTGAGCCCGACCGCGGCTCTGCGCAAATCCATGACGTGACCCGGTAGCCCGTTGCCGCGCGAAGCGCCGGGGCCGCCGACGCCGGAACCGTCTTACAGATCGCCCGGGGCCTGAGCGATCTCTCCCCGCCGCGGATGCGCCGTCGGGCGGGCGTGCGGAGCGCGGGCGCCGCGTGGAGCTTGGCACCGGGCGCGGTGACGCTGCGGCGCTTTTCGCGCTCCGGATCCCGCGCGGCCCCTTCTCGGACGGCTATCCGATGGGCCATGCCTTGAGAGGCCTCGTCATCGGCGCCGGACTGGGACATGCCTGTCCGCACCCCGATGCCGTCGGCGGCCGCAACCGATCCGGCGGCGCTCCGCCGGGAACGCGGCGCGAACGACAGGGGCGGGGGAACCGCGCGCGCGAGAACCTGCTCGACGCGCGCTCCGGGAGCCGGGCGCCCGGCGACCGCTGAGACAGACCGGGCGGCCGGGGCAACCCGGGCCGCCCTCGCGAGGAGACGACCATGACCGACGAACCGCACGGCTTCGACCGCGGCCTGACCAATTACGGCGACCGCGACTTCGCCCGCTACCTGCGCCGCTCCTTCGCGCGCTCGATGGGCATCTCGGTCGGCCTCCTGAACAAGCCGGTGGTCGGCATCGCCATGACGCCGTCGGGCTTCAACAACTGCCACCGGGGCATGGACGAGCTGGTCGAGGCGGTCTCCCGCGGCGTGCTGGCGGCCGGCGCCCTGCCGCGGCCGTTCCCGACCGTGTCGCTCGGGGAGGTTTTCCTCAACCCGACCAGCATGATGTACCGCAACCTCATGGCCATGGACACCGAGGAGATGATCGGCGCCCAGCCGATGGACGCGGTGGTGCTGATCGGCGGCTGCGACAAGACCGTGCCGGCCCAGCTCATGGGCGCGGCCTCCGCCGACCTGCCGGCGATCCAGCTCGTCACCGGCCCGATGTCGACCGGCCGCCACCGGGGCCAGCGGCTCGGCGCCTGCACGGATTGCCGGGGCTTCTGGGCCAAGTACCGGGCCGGCACCGTCGACGCCGCGGAGATCGCCGAGGTCGAGGGCCGGCTCTCCGTCACGGCCGGCACCTGCGCGGTGATGGGCACGGCCTCGACCATGGCGTGCATCGCCGAGGCGCTCGGCATGTCGCTGCCGGGCACCGCGGCGATCCCGGCGGTGCATTCCGACCGGCTGGTGGCCGCCGAGGAGACCGGCCGCGCGGCGGTGCGGCTGATCGAGACGCGGATCCGGCCCTCCCAGGTGATCACGCAGAAGTCGGTCGAGAACGCGATCCGCGTGCTGATGGCGGTGTCGGGCTCGACCAACGCCATCGTGCACCTCACCGCCATCGCCGGGCGGCTCGGCATCCGGGTCTCGCCCGAGCGCTTCAACGAGATCTCCGACGAGACGCCGGTGCTGGTCGATCTGAAGCCCGTGGGCCAGGGCTACATGGAGGATTTCCACGCCGCCGGCGGCATGGGCGCGCTCCTGCGCGAACTGCGCCCGCTCCTCCACCTCGACACGCTGGACGTGGAGGGCCGGACGCTCGCCGAGCGCCTGGACGAGCCGGAGGCCTGGGTCGACCGCGCGATCATCCGCACCGCGGCGGACCCCGTGTCGCCGGTCGGCGGCCTCGTGGCTCTGTCGGGCAGCCTCGCGCCCGACGGGGCGATCTTCAAGCGCGCGGCGGCGACGCCCGAGCTGTTCGAGTCGGAGGGCCGGGCGGTGGTGTTCACCGGCCTGGAGGACCTCTCGGCGCGCGTCGACGACCCCGACCTCGACGTGGCGCCCGGCGACATCCTCGTCCTGCAGAATGCCGGCCCGCACGCGGCCGGCATGCCGGAGGCGGGCTATCTCCCGATCCCCAAGAAGCTGGCGCAGGCGGGGGTGAAGGACATGGTCCGCATCTCCGACGCGCGGATGTCGGGCACGGCCTTCGGGTCGATCGTCCTGCACGTGGCGCCCGAGGCCGCCCTCGGCGGGCCGCTGGCGGCGGTGCGCGACGGCGACCGCATCCGCCTGTCGATCCGGGACAAGCGCGTCGATCTCCTGGTCGCACAGGACGAGATCGCCCGCCGGCTCGCCGACCACCGGCCGCCCCCGGCCCCGACCCGCGGCTACAAGGCGCTCTACCGGCGCAGCGTCACGCAGGCCCCGGAGGGCTGCGACTTCGACTTCCTCGCGAAGGCCGGGGACTGACGGCCCGGGCCGTCCTGTCCGCGCCCCCGGTCTCGACCGGCCCGGCCGCCCCGCCGTTCGTCGGGGCGTGCGCGCGGGAACCGTCGGGCCCGGGGCCGCGGCCGATCTGCGGGAGCGTCACCGGGGCCGAGAGGCCGCCCAGACCCTTCGCCGGACCGAGGCTCGGCGTCTCGATCGGACCGGAGCGGGCGGAGGGGGAGAGGCCGGTGCGCACCGGGGGCCTCCCGCGGTCTGCCGGAACGGCCGGAGCTGCCCCGACGGTGCCGGAGCGTCACGGCACCGCGCGACGTCTGGCGGGCATCGGCTCCGGCCCGGGCAACGGGGCTTGGCGGGGAAGACCGGCGCCGGCGACGCCGGCTCTCGGCGTCGCGGTCCGCTCGGGCGCGGCCGTGTTTCGGATCACCCGTCCCGAGGCGAAGGCGGCGGCATTGACGAGGCCCATGGTGACGAACCCGGCCGAGAGGGCGACGAACATCCCGGCCAAGCCGAGCCCGAGCACGGCCGCGATCCAGGCGCCACCCAGCGCCACGCCCAGCCGGAGAAGGCTGGCGGCGAGCGGCCAGCCGACGCGGCCGGCGCCCTGGGCGGCGAAGTAGAGGGCGAGGCCGGCCCCGAAGAAGCCGTAGAAGGGTCCGGCGATCCGGAGATAGGCCGAGCCGGTGGCCATCATGGCCGGGTCGTTTCCGAACAGGCCGAGCCAGGTCTCGGGATACACGGCCGCCACGAGGCCGATGGCCTCCGTCAGGCCGCCGGCCACGAGGGCGCCGGTCAGCGCGGCCCGACGGGCGCGGGCCTCCATGCCGGCGCCGAGGGCCGTCCCGACGAGGGCGGCGATGGGCGAGCCGAGCCCGAACACGAGGGGAACCAGCAGGTACTCCAGCCGCGCACCGGTGCCGTATCCGGCCACCGCCGCCGGTCCCGCCGTCCCGACGAAGCCGGTCGCGGCGATGACCGTGACGTTCGAGGTCACGCTGGCGATGCCGGACAGGAGGCCGATGCGCAGGATCTCGCGGGACGGCGCCCAGGTCAGCCTCGGGGGGCGCCGGCTCGGACGCAGGACACCGCGGCCGGACCAGAGATAGGCAGCGAAGACGGCCGAGCCCGCGGCGTAGTAGCCCGCGAAGGCGACGCCCCCGCCCACGATTCCGAGCCTGGGAAGCGGGCCCCAGCCGAAGATCAGCGCGGGCGAGAGCGGGATCAGCACGGCGGCCCCGGCGCAGGTGACGCCGGCCGGGAGGGCCATGTTGCCGGTGCCGCGGATCACCGCCGCCAGCGCGTTGAACAGCCAGATCAGGATCGCCGCGCCGAACACGACGCCCGCGTAGGCGGTCGCGGCCCTGAGCGAGCCCCCGGTGCCGCCCATCGCGGCGTAGAGACGCGGTCCCAGGGACAGGGCGAGGAGGCTCGTGACGACACCCAGTCCGAGACCGATGGCGGCGGCGTGCCAGGCGAGGAGATCGGCCTCCGCCCGCCGGCCGGCGCCCAGGGTGCGCGACACCGCGGACTGGATGCCGCCGCCCATGCCGCCGGCGGACAGCATCTGGACCAGCATCACCACCGGGAAGACGAGGGCCATGCCGGCCAGAGCGTCGGTCCCGAGTTCCGCGACGAAATACGTCTCGATCAGGCCGATGGAGGTCTGGACAACCATGACCACGACATTCGGCACGGCCAGTCTGGTCAGGGTCGGCACGAGAGGCGCGTCGAGCAGGCGGCGCGTGCGGATGTCCATGGCGGGGGCCTCACACTCTCATGGGTCGCGGTCGCGCCTCCGCGATATCGGCGCGGCCCGAGACCGGCCCGCGGCGCGGTGCGGGCACGCGGGCGCCGTCCGCCCGCGCGGTCAGCCGGCGGACGGCGTCCTCACCCCGGGCAGATCGAACAGGAGGCAGGTCGTGCTCGCGGTCGCGACGAGGCGGCCGGCCTCGTCGCTGAGGCGTCCCTCCGCCACGGCCTGCTGCCGACCGGCGTGGACGACCTGCCCGACCGCGGTCAGCTGACCGGAGCTCTCGGTGGCCGCGCGCAGGAAATTCAGCTTGAACTCCAGCGTCGTGTAGGCGCGTCCCACCGGCAGGGTCGAGTGCACGGCGCAGCCCATCACGCTGTCGAGCAGCGTGGCGAGGGAGCCGCCGTGGACCGAACCCAGCGGGTTGAAGAGGTACTCCGCGGCCGGCATGCACATCCGGGCCGTGCCAGGATCGACCGAGACGAACGCGATGCCGAGCAGCTGGACCGCGGGCGGCGGCGGGATCTCGCCCGCCACGAGCGCCCGCAGGAAGTCGATCCCCGCGAGGGCTCGTCCCGCCGCGGCAACGGAGCGGGGATCTGCCCATTCGACGACCCTACGCCGCGAAGGCTCGGGTGATCGTGGAGCCACATCGCCGGCCATCGATGAGCCTTCTCAGGAGGGGAGGGGACGAGGGCAAGGCCTCGCGTTCGACCCGTTATCGATGTCGGCAATAATCTATATAAATGCAGATCACAATCTTAAAGCGCGGGCCTCGGGCGCGCGCTCCGACGCGGAGGCGCCGGGCCCATCGAGGCGGTCTCCCTCGCCGGGTCCGGGTGCGCGGCCCGGGCCGCCTTCGCCGCGCAGGGTCTCCCCCGGGCCGGCGACGCGCCTGCCACCGGTGTGCTCACGAATGACGGCGCCGACCGTCCACGAGGCCCGGTGTCCTGGCCGTCCGCGCTGAGCCGATACCGACTGCCGGAAGCCTCGAAGCGGTCGGCAGTCGACTTCGAGACCCCTCCCGACGACGGGGCCTGGAGCGCGGAGCCGGCCGTCCAGCCTCATCGCCGTGTAAGGATGCGCGCCTGTCCCGACGCGACAGGGCCCGTCCGCGGTGATTGTCGCGATCGTGGCGTCAGATGCGGGAGGAAGAGGTGCCGAGGGACTGGAGACGGCTGCCTTGAGGAGCGCGGTGTCCTTCGAGAGCGTCGATGCGGCTCGCGGCGCTCGCTCTCAATGCGGACGCCGTGAAGAGGCAAGCGACCAGCACCATGATGCCGTTCCGGCCGCTCAGGAGAATCCGCGCGCCTTCGAGTACCGGCCAGGTCGGCGATACGACGAAAGGCACGATGACGGGCAGCGTGAATATCCAGAAGACAGCACACCATGCCGCCGCAGCACTTATCCAGCGTCCTCGCTCGATGCGTGATCTGGCTGCCGCGCGTTGCGCGCACAGGACTGACCCGTACAAGGCCGGCCAGATCAGGATGAGGTGATCGCCCTCCAAGAGCGGCCCGCAACTCAGCGCGAGGCCGACGGTGAGGCCGACCTCGGCCAGAGGCCTCCCGGCATCCGTGGTATCGTCGGCGGCCTCCGCGCGGCCCCGGTCCATCGCTATGGCGGCGAGGAAGACCGTCACGGCCGCGATGGCAGCGAGAACGCTGACCAACTGGGCCAGGACGGGTGCGTCGATCCATGGAACGCTGAACGGATTCTCGGCGAACAGGCGTTTGGCGAGGGCGGGCAGTGACTGATGATCGGGCCGGGCCCCTGCCGGCAGGGTCGTGTAGAAGGTCGATGCCGCGACCCATCCTCTGACCGCCGCCAACGGGCTGCCGATCATCAGGAACGGCCCGAGGAAGAGGACGGCCGCGATCCCTGCCGTCATGACCGCCGCCCGCCATCCGCGCCGGAACAGCAGATAGAAGACCAGCACGCCCATGAACGGCTTGCAGACGATCACGAATGCCCAGGCGGCCGATCCCCGAACGGTGGCTCGATTCAGGAACGACCGCAGTCCGAGCAGGAGGACGAAGAGCAGAAGGATGTTGATCTGCCCGTGAAACAGGTCCGAGCGGATCGCGCGGCTGCACAGCAGTACGCCGGTCGCGAGTAGAAGCCACCCGTCTGGCATGATGCGCCCGAAGCGGCGCAACAGCAGAACGCAGCCGGCCAAGAGCCCGATGCTCAAGCACGGCCAGAAGATCCAGAGCTTACCGTAGCCGATACCCTGGCCAATCAGACCCACGAGGCCGGCGAGGAACGGGGGATACGCGAAGGGATCCCGATCCGCGTCGAGGATATACGGGCTCTGCCCCTGCACGAACAACTTCGCGGCATCGAGGTATATGTCGAGATCCGCCGAGACCGGCCAGCCGGGCCGCTTCGCGATCGTCAGTAAGGCCGCCGCGATTCCGACGATTGTCAGCGCCAGGCCCAGGAGCGAGGCCACGCGTTCTCCCCGCACAGTCCCGTTGCGGGCGTCCGAAGCGGCCCCGATCGCGGTTGATGCGCTGCGCGTTCTGAGCATTGCTCGTTCCAGTCCAATCGTATCCGAACGATTTTTCAAGACGACAGTACAGACAGGGAGAACGGCCCGGGGATGATCAGGCGGTTCTGAAGGTGATCGATTTATGGCCGAGATAATTGGCGACCGCACCGGCCGCTATGCCGATCGCGTGCGAGGCCGGTGCGGCGGCGCCGAGGCCCAGAGGCGAGAGTATCTGATCGCACGTGAAGGTGGCCACCGCGACCGTCACCGCGCCTCCGATGAGGTTCACGACCAGAAAGCCGCAGAGTTGTGCGAGGAGCGGACGGCGGGAATCCGGGAAGACCAAGCTCCGATAGGCGATGAAGCCGATGACCATGCCGGTCGCGGTGGCCGCCGCGACGGCCGCCGCGTACGGCATCACGGTACTGAACAGGAAGCGTGCGAGCCAGCTGACACCGGCGGCGAAGCCACCGGCGAACAGGAACCGAACGCGCCGGTCGAGGTGGTCGAGACGCCGCATCTCAGGACGCGATACCCGCCCAGGCCAGCGCGAAGCAGACCGAGAGCCCACTCCCCGCCGCGAGCGCGAGTCTGTCCGTCAGAGCGAAGACGACGGGATCGTCCTGGAGTTCTCCGCGCTGGCAAGCGACCCAGATCCGCCCGACGATGATCGAGAGCGCCACCGGGAAGCCCCACAGCCACGCCACATCGCCGTAGAACGTCTGCTGAAACGCGTCGTTGATGATGTAGAATACCAAGATCAGAAGCGCTGACGTGCCTGCTGCCACACCCGCCGCAAGCACGAGCGGCAAATCCGCCGCGACATAGCCGCGTCCGTTGATCCGGGCCGTGCCGCGCTCGATGGCGCGCGCGATCTCGGTGTGGCGCTTGGCGAGTGCCAGCGAGGTGAACAGGAAGATGGAGAACACGAACAGCCACGGCGAGGCCTTGGCCGCGACGGCGACGGTGCCGACCGCCATGCGGAGCGTGAAGAGGAAGGCCAGCGTCAAGGCATCGAGCAGGACGACGCGCTTGACGTAGAACGAGTAGAACAGGGTCAGGACCGTGTAGCAGGCCAGCATCAGGACGACCTTCGGCCCGGCCACCGCACCGAGAAGAAAGCCCGCGGCGAGGCCGATCGGGACCGCGGCCAAGCCGTAGGCCATCGGCAACCGACCGCTGGCGAGCGGACGGTTCCGTTTGGACCAGTGCCGGCGATCGTCGGCAACGTCCCAGATATCGTTGAGAATATACGTCGCCGAGGCAATCAGGCTCAGGGCCATGAAGCTCACGATCAGCTGCCAGATCGCGCCAGCATCGAAAATGCGCCCCGCGAGGATGGCCGGGACGAGGATCAACGCGTTCTTCGCCCATTGGTGGGGCCGCATGCTCTCGATCAGCGGGCCGACATAGGACGGGCGTCGGAAGATGCCGATCACGTTGGCGGCCGCGCCCGCGGCTCTCTCGACCCGCGCGGACGCTCCGACCACGATGGCCTGTCGGGCTGCGTGCCACACGGGCAGATCGGCTCGGCTGTCGCCAGCGTAGTCGAAACCCAAGGGAAAGCGGCGCGCCAACTCCGCCGCCTTGGCGTGCCCCTTCAGATTCGTCGTCCCGTCGCTGGCGATGACGGTCGTTATGAACGGGAACCGCCTGGCAATCTGGGCAGCCGTCACGTTGTCGGTCGCCGTCGACATATGGACAGGCCGGCCGCCGTCGGCCTCGGTCTGCGCGAATTCGATCAACTCCGCGTTGACCGGCAATGTCTCGACGTCCAGCGTCGCATTCTGAGCCATCCGCCGCTTGAGGTGGGCGCGCCCCCCGAAGGCCCAGTACGCGATCTTGACGATGTTCAGGGGGTCCGCACGGACGAGAGCGATGGCCTTCTCGTGGAGGACATCCGCGCGCAGGAGTGTTCCGTCGAGGTCGAGGACCAATGGAACGTTGTACGATGCCGAGGTCGTCGGCTCCGCCGCCGGTACCGCTGTGTTTCCTGGATCGATTTGCGCCGTCAGCATTCGACCGACTCCGAAGCTCGGTCGCTATCGTCACGGCTCCGGTCGCGGCGAAGAATTTGTTCTTTCGAGGTATATGAAAACCGTTATGTACCCATAAAAGCAGGTCCAATCCCTGAAGGGGGCGGTGCCGGCCGTGCGCACGACCAGCGGGATATTTCCGATCGCGTCGCCGATCGAGAACACGCGGGCGCGGGGCGGACTCAAGCACGGTGTCTCGACGCGACGAGCGCGCCCGGACCGCGCGGCGCCGAAGCGGTTCACCGGCCTTCGGCTCGGGTGAGCCGGCGCGCGACTGATAACGGTCGCGGCAGCTGTCGATCGGGCGGATGCCGCAGCGCATGGGAAGCCATCGGCGACCGTTGGATAGCGCGCCTGAATCTTCGCCATCGCGCGCTCCCGACATCGAGTTCCCGGCGTTGCTGAAGCCTTCCTCTCCGCCTCGAAGATCTCGGCCTGCTGCCTCGAAGATCCCGGCTTGCGGCCTCGAATGTCCGGTCCGGCTCAGGCCGGTGATCCGACGCGACGTAATCTGCCGGTCGGTGGCTGGGTTGCTCCGGACATTGTTCGGACGAGAGGCGGGCGCTCCCCTGTCGACCCGAGTCAGTCATTGGGACTGAGATCAGTCGCGTCACAGCAGATATACGTCGCAAACCTCTATCGAGAGTGGATAGATCGGCCGCTCTCGAGAGGTGTGAGGCCGGGCTCCAGGCGGTCGCCCGGAGGCTGATCACGGAAAGTCCAATCCATGAATCGTCTTATCGACGTGTAAGCCGTCACGGTGCCGGCATGGCCGCCCCCGGTCATCCGGATCGAGAACACTCCGTCGCGCGGTCGAGCGCCGACCCTCGGTCTGCTTCTTGCCCGTGGCTGATCGAACGGACCCACCACGTCTGACGCACTCGGAGATCCTCGATGAGCCGATCCCTGCATACGGATGAGGAGATCGCCCTTCTTCTGGACGAGGCCGCGGGCGGCGTACCGATCGTCGCGATCTGCGCGAGCGCCGGTATCTCAGTCGGCACCTTCTATCGGTGGCGACGCCGCCTCGGTGGGCTCAAGCCTGCAGGCGTGGCCCGGCTCGACCGAGTCGAGCAGGAGAACGTCGCCCTGCGGGCCGAGGTGCAGCGCTTGCGCGCGGCGATGACGGTTCAACCGTGGCGAGGCGAGGCGGCCCGCCCTGGCATCTCCCCGCGCACAGCCTCGCGCCAGAGGCCCCATTATCGTGGTGGCGAGACCTGCATCGGCCGCTTCGCCTTCGTGCGAACCGCCACCTAGGGGCGTTACCGGGTTCGCGCGTCACTGTACCGGCGGGAACCTGCATGGGAACGCGCCCCGACCGTTGCCGGGAGGGCGCGCCCGATGGCGTCACGTCCCGGAGAGGGCCGTCTTGGGCATCAGCATGTGCACGCCCTTGTTGCCGTCCACCGTTTGGGTAATCCGCAAGTTCCCGGCGAGCGAGCACAGCATGTAGGCTTGATTACGGGTGAGACCGGTGCGGGCGCAGACCAAGCGAACCATCTCCCGCACGGCTTGCCGCATGGCCTCGTCCAGGCTCTCGTGAAGGCCGATCGACATCAGGTCGGTGGGGGTCTCGGCGAAGGGCCATGCGCCCGGGATGTCCTTGCGTACGGTGAGCCGGAACGTGCCGGTCAGCCCCGTTTCCAGGGCCGTGATGCAGACCTCGCCGTCGCCCTGCACGCCATGCCCGTCGCCCGCGTAGAAGCCGCCGCCTCGGTTGAAGACCGGCAGATACAGGCTCGTGCCGACCCGCATCTCCTTGTTGTCCATGTTGCCGCCGAAGGCGCGCGGCACCGGCGAGCCGACACGGCCCCAGACGGCGGGTGGGGCGGTGCCCAGGATGCCGAAGAACGGGTCCAGGGGCAGCTCCGTCCCCCAGGGCAAACGGCAGATCCCACGGGCGGTGTCGATGTCGGCGTGGATCGTCTCGTAGTCGGTGAACTCGTCCGGCAGGGTGCCGAGCAGCGGCAGGATCGACACGAAGCCCCAGTCCAGGCGGAACTTCAGGTCGAGGATGTCGACCTGCAACATGTCGCCCGGCTCGGCGCCGGTCACATGGACCGGCCCAGTCACGAAATGCGGGCCCCCGCCGGGCTTCAGCGTCTCCAGGGCGTGGAGCAGGTCGGCCGGCACCCGGGCCGGGTCGGGATGGAGCGACTCGCGCCCTCCGGCCGGGTGCGAGTGAAGGGTGACGGTGTCGCCGGACTCGACCGTCAGCACGGGTGGTAGGGCGGCGTCGAAATAGCCGAGCACCATGGTCTCGGGGGTGGCGGGGATTTCGTGATGGGCGGGCACGGGATCTCCTGGGCTGTTCGTCAGACCGCGATGTGACGGGTGAGGGTCTCGTGGTTCAGCGTCGCGGGTTCGCCGCGCGCGACGACGCTGCCCCGGGACAGAACCACCACGGCGTCGGCGACCCGCAGCGCGAAATCGAGATACTGCTCCACGAGCAGCACGGTGATCCGACCCTTGAGCCCGGCGATCACCGTCTCGATGGCAGCGACGACGGAGGGCTGGATGCCCTCCGTCGGCTCGTCGAGCAGAAGGGCGCGAGGCCGCGTCGCGAGCGCCCTGGCGATGGCGAGCTGCTGCTGCTGGCCGCCCGAGAGATTGCCCCCCGGACGCTGCCACAGCCCGCGAAGCGCCGGGAACAGGGCGACCGCCTCGTCGACCGCGTCGGTCCGTTCGAGGCCGTGGGCACGAGCCGCCACGCGCAGGTTTTCGGCGACGGTCAGGTCGGGAAAGATCTCGCGCCCCTGCGGCACGTAGGCGAGCCCTGCCCGGGCGCGCCGGTCCGCGGACAGGCGCGTCAGCTCCACGTCGTCGAGGGCGACCCGGCCCCGGCTCACCGGGATCAGGCCGGTGAGGCAGCGCAAGAGCGTGGTCTTTCCGGCGCCATTGCGGCCGAGCACGGCCAGGCACGCCCCCGGCTCGACCGCGATGCCGACCCCGCGCAGCACCTGCGCGCTGCCGTAATGCTGATCGAGCCCCTCGATGGCGAGGCGTGCGGGTGCGGTGGCGTGCGTCATCGGCCGAGGAAAACCTCGATCACGCGGGCATCCTCCCGGGCGCCCTGCATGCTGCCTTCGTAGAGCGTGCGGCCCTCGTGCAGCACCGTCACCCGGTCGGCGATGGCCTCGACGAACGCGATGTCGTGCTCGATCACGAGGATCGCCCGGTCCGGCCGGCGCAAGCCCCGGATGAGCGCGGCGGTCTGGGCGGTCTCCGAATCGGAAAGCCCCGCTACGGGCTCGTCGAGCAGGAGAAGCGCGGGCTCGGCGGCCAGCACCATGCCGATCTCCAGCCATTGCTTCTCGCCATGCGCGAGGCTGCCGGCCGGCACGTCGGCCCGTGGCGCGAGGGCGATCTCTCCGAGGACGGTGGCGATGCGCGCCGGCCGGTCGCGGGGGCGGAGGGCAGGACCGCAGCCGATCTCGAGGTTCTCGCGCACGGTGAGCGCCGGGAAGACGCTGGGCTTCTGGAACTTCCGCCGCACGCCGGCCCGGGCGATCTCGGCCTCCGAGCGCTTCGTCAGGTCGATATCGTCGCCGAGCATCACCCGGCCGGAGACCGGCTTGGTGACGCCCGAGATGACGTCGAGCAGCGTGGTCTTGCCGGCGCCGTTCGGGCCGATCACGGCCCGCACCTCGCCGGGATCGACCGCGAGGGAGACGTGATCGAGCGCGGTGAAGCGGCCGAAGGCGACCGTCAGGGCATCCACGACGAGGGCGCTCATCGGGTTGCCCGCAGCCAGCTGGGGCGCAGGCGCCATCCGACGAGGTCGAGCAGCCCGTTCGGCAGGACCAGCACGACGAGCAGCACCAGCCCCGACAGGATGAAGGGCCATGCCTCCGGCATCGCGGCGCTCAGCCAGAACTTCAGGCCGTTGACGAGGACCGCGCCGATCACCGCCCCGCCGAGCCGCCCGAGGCCGCCGATGGCCACCCAGACGGCGATCTCGATCGAAAGATCGGGCGCCAGCACCCGCGGGTTGATGATGCCGACCTGCGGCACGTACAGGATGCCCGCCAGCGCGCCGATCATGGCCGAGAGGCACCAGATCCCGAGCTTGAGCCGCGTCGTGCTGTAGCCCAGGGTACGCAGCCGGGTTTCATCGTCGCGGCAGGCGAGCATCCGCCGCCCCACCGCGCTGCCGACGAGGAGCCGCGTGCCCGCGAGCACGGCCGCCAGCGTCAGGAGCGCGGCGACCGCCAGCCCGGTCACGACGGCCGGCGAGCCCGTCGGCCAGCCGAACAGCAGCGGGAAGCCGGTCATTCCGTTGTTGCCGCCGAGCCCGGTATCGTTGCGGTACATCAGCAGCATCGCGACGTAGACGAGCGCTTGGCTGATGATCGAGAAGTAGACGCCGTTGACCCGCGAGCGGAACGAGGCGAACCCGAACACGAAGGCCACGAAACCGGCGAGGCCCAGAGCGAGGACGAAGGCGTAGGGGGCTTGGTCGAGGCCCGCCCAGTAGGCCGGCAGGCTCTTCCAGCCCATGAACTGCACGAAGTCCGGCAGCACGCCGGTCTCCGCGACGCCATGGGCCAGCAGATGCATGGCGCAGACATAGCCGCCGATGGCGAAGAACAGGCCGTGCCCGAGGCTGAGGATCCCGAGATAGCCCCAGACAAGATCGAGGGCGACGGCGAGGATCGCGAAGGCGGCGAGCTGGCCCAGGGCGTTGACGAGGTACGGGGCGGGTGGCGCGACGAGGAGCCCTGCCGCGGCCGCGAGGCAGAGCCCAACGAGGACCGCGACCAGGGGATCGCGCACGCGGCGTCGCGCTGGGCCGGCCGCCGAAGCCGCGGCAGTCAGCGTCGCGCCGCTCATCGCCGCCGCCTGACCGCGAATAGACCCTCGGGCCGGCGCTGCAGGAACAGGATGATGCCGACCAGGACGATGACCTTGGCGGCGACCGCCCCCGAGATCGGCTCGATCAGCACGTTGGCGCCGCCGACGCCGAGAGCCGCCACCACGGTCCCGGCGAGACTGCCGACACCGCCCAGAACCACGACCATGAAGCTATCGACGATGAAGCCGGAGCCCATGCCGGGATTGACGCTGTAGATCGGGCAGAGCGCCACCCCGGCGAGGCCCGCCAGGCCCGAGCCCAGCCCGAAGGCGAGGCGGTCGACCCGGCGCGTCGGAAGGCCGAGGCAGGCGGCCATGTCGCGGTTCTGGGTCACCGCGCGGATGTCGAGACCGAGCGGGGTGCGGCGAAGGATCAGCAGGGTCAGCGCCAGAGTGGCCACCGCGAAGCCGATGGCGAAGAGGCGGTTCCAGGTCATGACGAAGTCGGCGTAGAGCGGGACCCCGCCGCTGACGTAAGCCGGCATCACGAATTGCAGGTTCTGGGTGCCGACCGTGATCCGCACGAGGTTCACGAGGAACAGGCTCACCGCCCAGGTGGCGAGGAGGCTCATCAGCGGGCGTCGGTAGAGATGGCGCAGGATCAGCGCCTCGACCGCGATTCCCACACCTGCGACCGCGACGAAGGCGACCGGGATGGCGGCGAACAGATAGAGGTCGATGAAGCCGGGGGCGAGCCGGCGGAACACCTCCTGCACGCCGTAGGTCGCGTAGGCGCCGAGCATGATGAATTCGCCCTGGGCGAGGTTGATCACGCCCATGAGCCCGAAGATGATCGCGAGACCCGCCGCTGCCATGAACAGGATGCTGGCGAAGCTCAACCCATTGTAGACGATTGCGAGACCGTCCCCGATCGTCACTGCCCGGGAGGCCTGCGCGAGGCCCTCGTCGAGGGCCGCCCGGAAGCCCGGATCGGAAACGTAGGCAGGATCGCTCTTCAGCGCCGCGAGGCGCGCCAGGGCGGCCCCGGACGGGTTTGCGGCCACGGCCGCGATTGCTCCCCGCCGCCGGGCCGGATCGGCCGAGGAGAGGGCTGCCGCCTGGGCCAGGCCGGCGATCGTGCCTTTCAGCGCGGGGTCGGTCTCCGCGTCGCGGGCGCGGTCGAGCACGGATGCCGGAACGGTGGCGATGCGCCGTTCCAGGACGGCAAGGCCGGCGGCGCGGCCGGCCGGATGCGGGTCGGTCAGCAGCGCGACGGTACCGCGTGCCGTCTCGACGGCGGCGCGCTGGCGAAGGCCGAGGACCGGTGCGCGGGCTTCCGCCGGGCAAGCGAGACGGCGCTCGGCCAGCCCCCTGAGGAGATCTCCGGCGAATACGAGATCGGCCGCCGGCAGATCGCCGGCCGCCTGGACGAGGGTCTCGGTCCCACGGATCTGCGCTGGGCCGTCGCCGCAGAGATCCGCCGCGAAGGCCCTCCGGTCGAAGGGGGCGGCCACGGTCGGGAGAACCGAGATCAACAGGCACCCGAGCGCGAGGAGCGTGCGGACCGAGGATCGTTCGGGATCAGCCATAGGGGCTGAACGGAACCGGTTTCGGGGCGTCCGGGGATTGCCAGAGGACGTCGAAGCCGCGCTTCTCGTTGACCGAGCCGATGAAGACGCCGCGGGACACGTAGTTGTTCTCGCCCGTCATGGTCAGCGTGTAGCCGGACGGATCGTCGAAGCTCAGGCCCGCGAAGGACTTGCGCACCTCCGGCACCGCGAAGGAGCCGGCCTTGGCGGCGGCGCGCGCCCAGAGATGGACGCTGTCGTAGGCCGAGACCATCGGATCGATCACCGTGTCGGCGCTGAACGGGACGTTCTTGGCCTTCACGTAGGACGCCCAATCGGCGAGAAACTTCGTGTTCCGGTCGCCCTTGGCGGCCTGGAGATAGGCCCAGCAATTCAGGTGGCCGACGAGCTTGGCGGTATCGAGCCCCTCGAGATCCGCTTCCACCATGTCGAGGCCGAGGATCGGCACATCGGTGGCGCTGATCCCCTGATTGGCGAATTCGCGCAGGAAATCCGGGATCGAGGACCCGACCACGGTGAGCACCACGATCGGCTGGCCGCCCGGCTGGCTCGCGAAGCTGCGGACTTGGTTCACCAGCGTCTGGAAGTTCGAGAAGCCGAAGGGCACGTACTCCTCGCGCCACGCGCTCTCCGGGATGCCCTTGCTCTTCCAGTAGCCCTTCAACTGCTTGTTGATCGTGCGGGGCCAGACGTAGTCCGAGCCGATCATGAAGAACCGCTTCGCGCCGACCCCGTCCGACCCCATCAGGTAATCGACAGCGGGCAGCACGGAACTCGCGGGCGGCGAGTTCACGTAGACGACGCTCTTGGAATTCTCATCGCCCTCGAAGTGGAGGGGGTAGAACAGAAGCCCGTCGTTTTGCTCGACGACCGGCAGCACCGACTTGCGCGAGACCGAGGTCCAGCAGCCGAACAGGGCCGCGACCTTCTCCTGCTGGAGCATCTGCCGGCCGATCTGGGCGTAGAGCGGCCAGTCCGAGGCGGGATCGGAGGTCAGCACCTCGATCTGGCGGCCGTTGACGCCGCCGCGTCCGTTGATCTCGTCGGCGGCCATGCGGACCACGTGGTTCAGCCGGCCCTCGAGGTTGGCCATCGTGCCGGAGGACGAGAACAGGCAGCCGAGCTTCACGGTGTCAGCCGCGAAGGCGGGCCGGATGAGAGCCGGCGCCGCCAGCAACGCCGCCGTGCCAACGAAGCTGCGCCGCGTGAGATGCGTCATCGACCCCGAAGCTCCCATGGATAGCGGCCGGATTGTCGGCCGACCTCCGCGCGGCGGGAAGGTTAAAGAGGCTGCAAGCCAGCGATGGCGTTGCGCATTTTGGCAGCACTTGCGTGAATCGCGGGCGCTATTCGACCGCGAACGTCAAAATTGCCATCTCGGATGTAGTGTCCCCGAAAACCCTCATCTCGGCGCATCGTTCGGTCGACGACGGTGCGCAGGCAAGACGTTGCCGCGCGCCATGCTCGACCTGAAGGGCGGATGGAGCACTCATCCCGACGCCACTTCCGTTGCGAAGTCTTTCGGAATGACGATCCCGACGCGTGTCAGTGCAAGTCCGCGCACGGCGCATGCAGAGAGTGGCTTGAGCGTCCGGGATGGGCGGAGTTTGTTGAAAAACACGGACGGGGCGCCTCGAGCGTTGTCCAAAGCGGAGTATGGGCGAGATTCTGTCTCCAACCGGTTGTGCGATCCCGCTTCCGCAATATGTTCTGTGTAATCCGACAGCAGGATCTTCTCCGGACAACGCCCTTCGTGGCGCTGCCGCGACCGCATCCCGAGTTTTTCAATGAAATCGGCGCCGGGCGGCCACATCGACAGGTGCCTCGAACGCAGTGTGCTTCACCGGAAGCTGATGGTCCGCCGGGGCACGGACGATCTGCGGGGGCCGATCAGCCGCGATCGCCGGCGGAAACACTCTGGGATCAACGAACAGATCGCCTTTCGTGTCCGGATGAATCGCCGCAGCACCTTCAGCCGCCGGACCGCTTCCGGCGAGAGCCGCCAAAGATTGCCCGACGTCGGGCGCGAATGCCGAGACATGGACACGTGCCGATACTTCAGGTTCGTCGCCGGCCTGGGTGATGACTGCGCCGCCTCAGGAATGTCCGACCAGAGCAATTTTGCCGTCCTGCTTCGCCAACGCGCTCCTGGTTGCCGCAACATCGGCCGCGAGCGACGTCAACGGGTTTTGACCGTCGATACAGTCTATCCCTTCTTGATTAGAATATCGGCCACAGGCTTCCAGATCGATTGTTCGACGATCGCGCCGTGGACCGGCACGATCTTGTGAGTCGCCCCGCTCGAAAGCCCTGCTGAATGTGCGGCGGTGGAGATCACCCCGGACATCAGGTTCGCAGCGATCGGGAGGTGGAGCTTCTGCATGACAGCTCCTCTCTTCGGTGAGAGAATAGACATTTTGGGCTGAGAGATGTGATCCGCCCCCACTGAGGTGGTCCGCCCTGTTGTATGGCTTTCGGGCCAGGACGAGGACGGACAGATGGGAACGAAGCGGCACAAGCCGGAGGACGTGGTCGCCAAGCTGCGGCAGGTGGATGTGCTGGTCTCTCAAGGCCAGAGCGTCGGGGACGCGATCCGCTCGATCGGCGTGACGGAAGTGACGTACTACCGCTGGCGCAAGGTGATCCTCCCTCGGTGTCGCGGACACAGGGAGATCAGTTCGCGGTCCTCTCGGCTTGCTCGGGCGTGAGATAGCCGAGTGCCGAGTGGATGCGTTGCCGATTGTAGTAGCCCTCGATGTAGGCGA
>NZ_JBKFAV010000054.1:0-35247 GCF_053345825.1 Methylobacterium sp. C33D | reverse complement strand
CGCTCCGGCAGCGATTTGCTGATGACGGTCACGGCCACCGGCCGGACCATCACCGTACCGGGCGAGTTCAACTCGACCAACCACGACGGCATCCAGTCGATCGTGTTCGCCGACGGCACCACGCTGACCCGCGACCAGATCCAGGCCCAGGCCGCCTACCGGGCCGGGACAGGCGACGTCACCGTCACTTCCCAGGACGGCCCCGCCACCCTCGTGGCCGGGCCCGGCAACGACGTGCTCGTGGCCGGCGACCAGGACAACACCGGCAACACCACGTTCGTGTACGGCTCCGGCGACGGCAACCTGGAGATCGACGCCCACGTCCACAGCTGGAACACGGTGGCCAACACCCTGCAGCTCACCGACCTCAAGCCGTCGGACGTCGCCTTCACCCGCTCCGGCAGCGATTTGCTGATGACGGTCACGGCCACCGGCCGGACCATCACCGTGCCGGGCGAGTTCAACTCGACCAACCACGACGGCATCCAGTCGATCGTGTTCGCCGACGGCACCACGCTGACCCGCGATCAGATCCAGGCCCAGGCCGCCTACCGGGCCGGGACAGGCGACGTCACCGTCACCTCCCAGGACGGCCCCGCCACCCTCGTGGCCGGGCCCGGCAACGACGTGCTCGTGGCCGGCGACCAGGACAACACCGGCAACACCACGTTCGTGTACGGCTCCGGCGACGGCAACCTGGAGATCGACGCCCACGTCCACAGCTGGAACACGGTGGCCAACACCCTGCAGCTCACCGACCTCAAGCCGTCGGACGTCACCTTCACCCGCTCCGGCAGCGATTTGCTGATGACGGTCACGGCCACCGGCCGGACCATCACCGTACCGGGCGAGTTCAACTCGACCAACCACGACGGCATCCAGTCGATCGTGTTCGCCGACGGCACCACGCTGACCCGCGACCAGATCCAGGCCCAGGCCGCCTACCGGGCCGGGACAGGCGACGTCACCGTCACCTCCCAGGACGGCCCCGCCACCCTCGTGGCCGGGCCCGGCAACGACGTGCTCGTGGCCGGCGACCAGGACAACACCGGCAACACCACGTTCGTGTACGGCTCCGGCGACGGCAACCTGGAGATCGACGCCCACGTCCACAGCTGGAACACGGTGGCCAACACCCTGCAGCTCACCGACCTCAAGCCGTCGGACGTCGCCTTCACCCGCTCCGGCAGCGATTTGCTGATGACGGTCACGGCCACCGGCCGGACCATCACCGTGCCGGGCGAGTTCAACTCGACCAACCACGACGGCATCCAGTCGATCGTGTTCGCCGACGGCACCAAATGGGACCAAGCGAGCATTCTTTCGAACGCTTGGCTGCGTGGTGCCGACGGGAACGACAGCGTTACCATGCCAGACGATGGAGCGACTATTCAGCTGGGAAAAGGAGACAAATCGATCTTCCTAAGCGGAAATGGTGCCGACGTAATTCGCTTCGCAAAGGGCGACGGGCACGATGTAATCGACAACCCAGGATCTGGATACACTAGAGACGACACGCTCGTATTGTCTGACACAAATCCGAACGAGGTCGTTCTTACGCAGGACGGCGACGCTCTGCTCATCACAATAACCAATACCGGCGATACAGTTCGATCTAGGTGGCAATTTTGGGCGAATAGCACACAATATGGCATAAATCGCATCACGTTTGCCGACGGTACCACTATCAACCGCGAACAGATCCAAACAGCTATCGCTGCCGGAGGCACCGTCACTGCATCAAGTAGTGCACAGACGCATTCCACGTTCGCGAGCAGCTCGATCACAGGTTTGACCTCCTCCGCGAGCGGCTCGACCACGGGCTCGACCTCCTCCGCGAGCGGCTCGACCACAGGTTCGACCTCCTCCGCGAGCGGCTCGACCACGGGTTCGGCCTCCTCCGCGAGCGGCTCGACCACGGGTTCGGCCTCCTCCGCGAGCGGCTCGACCACGGGTTCGACCTCCTCCGCGAGCGGCTCGATCACAGGTTCGACTTCTTCATCAAACAGCACGGTAACGGGTACAGCAGGCGCAGCGAGCAATGCCTACGACACCCACGACAGCTCCAACCTAGTCTACGATCTCGGGCCGGGTACCTATACGGTCAGCGCCTTTCATGACGATCGGCTTACCGTTGAGTGGGCAGCCACCGATGGAAATCAAACCTTCACAATCGAGTCCAGCAATTATAGCAACGACGCCAAAGCTGTCCTCTCCGGCTTAAACGCCGCAGACGTAATTCTAACCCGTGGTGGATCCAATAATGAAGATTTAATTGTCACCAATCGATCGACGGGCGCCGTACTGACCTTCACAAACCAGTTCCAAGACTCTCAACACGGTGTCAGCGCAATCCAATTCGCGGACGGAACTACGTGGGATCAATCGGCTATCACGTCGCATGTGTCACTCACATTGACCGGAACAGCGAACGCAACAACGCTAGTCGGAGGTGCCGGCGATGATGTTCTTATTGCCGGCGGAGGGAATGACTCCCTCACCGGAGGGGGTGGATCAAACCTGTTCATCTTTGGCCCCGCGTCCGGACAAGACACAATCACCGACTTCAAGCCGTCCGGCACCGGACACGATTTGCTGCAATTTGATCATACGATCTTCGCGGACGCATCCTCTGCTCTGGCAGCAGCCTCGCAGGTCGGTTCTGATGTGGTGATCACAGAGTCGGCCACGGACAAAGTCATTATGAAAAACACGGACCTTTCATCGCTCACCAAGAGCGACTTCCGTATCGTTTGAGTATGAGCAGCGGCAAGCTGGGAGATCGATGATCTCTCAGCTTGACCGATGTGGGTACACGCCGACAAACTGCGCGCATTCGGTGGGGCAATGGATACGATCACATCGCAGTCGGCTGCGTTGATTATGGCAGACACCGGCTTGCAGGCGCTCTGTGCCATTGCTGGCTACTATCGCATCGCGGCCGATCCGGACCATCTCCGCCGCGAACTCGCCATTAGCGGACAACGTGCGTCCAGCCGACACATCCTGCAAGCGGCCAGTTTGACAGGCCTCAAGACCCGGCTGGTATCCGTCGATCGTAAGCGACTGCGCACCGTGCCGGTTCCGGCGATCCTACAATTGAATGACGGCAGCTACACCGTCTACAGCGGCCGCACGCCGACTGGTACATACAGGCTCGTCGATCCGATCACACGGATCGTCCGCGATCTTCCCATAGAGGAGCTTCTCGGGGCATGCGGATCTGAGCTCATTCTGGTCCAGCGCCGCTTCCGTGGTGAAGGTGTCGATCCGAAGACCTTCGGGTTTCAGTGGTTCCTCCCATCGCTTTGGCGCTATCGCCAGCCGATCGCCCACGTCCTGCTCGCTTCGTTATTCGTACAGGTCTTCGCTCTCGTCACTCCCCTGTTCTTCCAGGTAATCATCGACAAGGTCCTGGTCCACAAAGGTTACTCCACGCTCTTAGTCATTGTGGCAGGCTTGGCCATCGTCGGGCTGTTCGACGTCGCATTGCAATACCTGCGCACCTACGCTCTGTCGCACACCACGAACCGCATCGACGTCGAACTCGGCAAGCGGTTGTTCCATCACCTCTTGAACCTACCGCTCAGTTATTTTGAGACACGACCTGCCGGGCAAACCGTGGCGAGGATCCGGGAGCTTGAAACGATCCGATCATTCCTAACCGGCCAAGCCCTTTTCTCGGGCATCGATCTCGTGTTCACGGTCATCTTCATAGCCGTATTGTTCGTCTACTCATGGAAACTGACGCTGATCGTTCTGATATCCATTCCGATCTATCTGGCGATCAGTGCTTTTGTCCGGCCGCCGTTGCGGGAGCAAGTCAAGCAGAAGTTCAATCGGAGCGCCGAGAGCCAACAATTCCTCGTCGAGGCCGTCGTTGGCATCCAGACCGTCAAAGCCAGCGCGGTCGAGCCGATGATGCGCCATCAATGGGAAGAGCGGCTAGCAGCCTATGTCCGGACCGCATTCGACATGACGATCCTGGCGGCGGGCGGTCAGAACGCCATCCAGTACGTCAGCAAGCTGACCACGGCCGCGATCATGCTGTTCGGCGCGAAAGCCGCCATCGACGGGGAACTCACCATTGGTGAACTCGTGGCCTTCAACATGATCGCTTCGCAGGTCGCGCAACCCATCCTGCGGCTGTCTCAGTTGTGGCAGGACTTTCAGCAGGTCCAGGTCTCGGTGGAGCGACTGGGCGATATCCTCAACACGCCGGCGGAGCGCTTACCGCAGACAACCGCGGCGCTCCCGCCGCCGCGAGGCGACATTGAGCTGAGAAACGTCTCCTTCGCGTACCGACCCGGTTCGCCGCAGGTCCTGAAGCGGGTCTCACTGTCGATCCGGCAGGGCGAAGTGGTCGGGATCGTCGGTCCGTCCGGATCGGGCAAGTCGACGCTGACCAAGCTCGTCCAGCGCCTCTACCTCCCTCAGGAAGGGCAGGTCCTGGTCGATGGCGTCGACGTCGCACAGGTCGACCCGACTTGGTTGCGCACCAATGTCGGCGTGGTCCTGCAGGAAAATCTCCTGTTCAACCGCACGATCCACGACAACATCGCGTTCGCAAATCCAGCCATGCCGCGAGCCGCGGTCATGAACGTCGCCAGGCTCTCCGGAGCCGACGAGTTCATCAATCGGCTACCTCAAGGCTACGATACACTGATCGAGGAGCGGGGCGCGAACCTGTCGGGCGGCCAGCGCCAACGCATCGCCATCGCCCGGGCCCTGGCGACGAACCCGCCGATCCTGATTTTCGACGAAGCGACGAGCGCGCTGGATTACGAGAGCGAGCGCGTGATCCAGGCCAACATGCGCCAGATCGTCAAAGGCCGGACCGTGATCATCATCGCGCATCGTCTGGCGACCGTGCGCCCCTGCAATCGCATCGTCAGCATGGCGGACGGGCAGATCATCGAGATCGGCAGCCACGATCAGCTCGTACATCGGTCCAACGGCCTCTACGCACGCCTCTGGGCCATGCAGTTCGATCAAGCGAAGGCCTCGTGAGATGAATGCGACCGTGCTCAAACTGCCGCTGCGCGAGCGGCCGCTTCGTCGCGATCAGGAGTTCCTACCCGCTGCTCTGGAGATCCTGGAGACGCCGCCCTCCCCCGTCCGGATGGCGTTGATGAGCCTGATTTGTGCCTTGGTCGTAGTCGCGCTGGCGTGGAGCTACTTCGGCTACATCGACATCGTCGCTGTCGCGCAGGGAAAGGTTCAGCCGACGGGGCGGGTGAAGGTCATCCAGCCCCTGGAAACCGGCCGGGTTCAGGTGATCCACGCAGAGAACGGACAGCACGTCGCGACCGGCGACGTCCTGATCGAACTCGACGCGACGGAAGCTGCCGCGGAACAGGCGTCCCTGGCCGCCAACCTAATCGCCTTCGAAGCGGAGGCGATCCGGCGCAGAGCCGCCATCGATACGGTGCGGAACAACGACCTGAAAATGCCGATCCTGGCTTGGGCTGAAAACATCCCGCTGGCCGTGCGCTTGAGAGAGATGAGCGTCTTATCTGGAGACCTCGTACAACTTTCTTCTAATATGGAGAGCCTAAAAGCGCAGAAACAACAAAAATTATCTGAGATAGACCGGCTAAAAAACACTATTCTTGCTCAGAAAAATCTGGTCTCTACCGTTACTGAACGCGTAAATATGCGAACTACCCTCATGGAGAAACTCTCCGGGACCAAAGCCAGCCTAATCGATGCAACAGAAACACTTCTGACCCAGCAAGCTACACTGGCCACAGAAATCGGCGAGAAGGCGGAAGCGGAGGCCGGTCTGAATGTGATCGATCGGGATATGGCCAAGAGTCGCGATGCATTCCTGGCCGACAATCTTCAGCGCTTGGCTGAAGTTGACCGGCAAGCCGACGACTACCGGCAGCGTCTAATCAAGGCGAAGGCGCACACTGAGCACATGACTATCAGGAGCCCGATAGCGGGGGTGATACAAGGCTCGACCATCACGACAGTCGGGCAAGTGGCCAGCGTCGGCGAAGATCTGATGCGGGTTGTGCCCGATGGGTCAACGTTGGAAATTGAAGCATATCTTCAGAACCGGGATATCGGGTTCGCGCACGTCGGGCAGGAAGCCTTCATCAAAGTCGACTCTCTGCCCTTTACGCGCTACGGCACAGTCCCAGCACACGTTGTACGCATTGCCACCGACGCAATTCCCGAGCCAGATGCTCAACAGATTGAGAACGGTGAAGTCAAGAACGGAAAATCCAGCAATTTCCTCGGTGGTGCGCAGAGGACGCAGAACCTCGTATTTCCATTGATTGTGCATCCGGAGAAACTGTCAGTCGCCGCTGATGGCGCGATCGTACCGCTTTCGCCCGGCATGACCGTCTCGGTTGAACTAAAAACCGGCAGACGGCGCATTATCGAATATATATTTTCGCCGCTCGTTGAAATTGGGGCCGAAGCGATGCGCGAACGGTGATCGGAAATTTGGATTAATCACTCAGTGCCAATCGGTAGATTGCAACACAATGTACGGGGAATAAAGTGCTAAATAATTCTCTGTGGCCGGTTCGGCAACATCCTTATAGACATGTTTATGTTGAGAATGTTTTTACCGATGAAATCTATAGAGCAATCTGTAGCGGTTTTGACCTGAAGTGCTCAAAAGCCACAGAAAGCTCAAGGGTAGAAAATTACGATGCTATCATTGAGCCGCTCCAAGAATTTGATCGTAAAGATTTTTTTCCGCTTCTAGATTATAAATGGCTTGATCTAATCAGTAAAGCACTGGGGTTAATCACTACATTTGAGGTAGATGCTGCGATCCATTCTCATCCAGCCGGAAGCCGCACTGGTTGGGTTCACAATGATTACAACCCTGGTTGGTTTGCACGACCGGCAAAGGAAGGCGAGACGATATTTTCATTTGCCGATGGATGCAAGTATAGAAACGGGTATTGCGATGTAATATTGCCAGAAAAAATTTGCCGCATGCGGTATTTGACCATGATATTCTATCTAAATAATAATGATTGGTCGGAAGAACATGGCGGAATGACGGGTATATATACCACTCCAGCTTTTGGAACTCAGCAGCATACAGCGTTAGTTCCTCCGAAGAACAACTCTCTCCTGCTGTTCGAGTGCACCCCACATTCATGGCACACTTTTATGACAACTACTCGACGGCGAAACTCAATCACATTATGGCTCCACCGCTCAATGGAGTCCGCCAGAAAGCAATGGCCCAATCATGACCCTGTCTACTGGTCGTAAATCTGTATTATTAACTGGCGCATCGGGACAACTCGGGAGCGCGCTGATCGATGCCTTAAGCCCAAATTTTGATATCATCGCGTTGACCCGACAGTCATCGTCATTGTCACCTCGTCTAGCTACAGAGGTATTCGATGCGGATCGGAGCACAACATCCAAAAAATCATTTCAGGAGGTATTTTGCGACCTAACAGACATACATCAAATTATCTCTGTTTTAACAACAATTTCTGCGTTAGTGCCTCGCATTGATCATGTTATCAACTGCGCGGGAGATGGTCGATTTCTTGGTAATATGATTGACGCCCACTTCATCGCGAACGGAGCCGGCAATCAATATCATCTGCACGTTGTCGCACCCGCTGTTATATGCTCAGTTCTATTTCACTCAAAATGGAAGCATTTGAGAACAGAAGATAGATCCGTCTCGATTGTTAATGTTTCGAGTCTAGCGGGCTTGAAGCTTTTTCCTGGCACCGGTCAGGGCATGTATGCTGCGAGCAAGGCAGCAGAAAATATGATGACGATCCATATGGCGTCCGACTATGGACGTTATGGTATTCGCGTCAATGCTGTATGCCCAAACAGCTTTCCTGGGATTATACCTGTCAAGTCCGTAGTGGATGTAATCTTATCTACACTGGAGTCACAGGCAACTGGGCAATTGTTCAAAATAGATGCGCAGTGATGATAGCTCTGTTTCAGCCCGTCATGAAGAGCCGGAGGCGTGTACTAAAGGCCCACTGTTCCGTATATCTTTCAAACCGCCGAACTGGGACTTCCATGATGCGTTGGCCGCTCAACCCTGCATGAATCTGAAACTGCGGGCAGGGAAGCAGCGGACATCACCAATGTAAGCCGGTACGCAACGCGAACCAAAGTCGACATCCGCGATGTGGTTGGGGACAATGAGCGAGGCGGTTTCAATTCGCCATGATCCGAGCTCCATAATCTGGCCCTTATGCGAATGATCGCCCCAGCAGAGCTCTTCCTGTTCAGGTGCCCTGCTCGGGATTGGTCCGGGCGGAGTAGCGGTCCCGCGCCGTGAACCGGTCGGCCGGAAGGTCGATGATCGGCCGGCGGTAGATCGCCTCGCTCAGAAACGTCCGCTCGATCTCGATCTGATCCTCGTCCAAGTCGACGTACCAGCAGCGGCGACGGCCACTCCAGCGGTAGTGACGCGCCTTCAGAAGCTCTTTGGTCTCAATCGGCGACCCCTGCGCCCACAACCGCACCGTCGGCTTGCGCGCCGTCTCCAGGAGCGCGGCCAGCGCCAGCTGGCCGGAGGCCTGCAGCGGCCGGGCGAGCAGCGCCAGCAGTGCATGGCAGTCGTCGATCGCCCGGTGGCCGCGGTGGAACAACCCGCAATCGGCCAGCAGGTAGCCGAGCTTCAGCCCCTCGTGCCCCTCCGCCCGCCACGGGATCTGGTGGCACGAGCAGCCCCAGTTCTTCTCGCGGAACACCGGCCAGCGCGGTTCGCACATTTGCCGGTCGAAGCTGGCGTTGTGCGCGATAACCACGGCAGCGTCGGCTGCGACCCGCGCCACCGCCGCATCGTCGATCCGCTGCCCGGCCACATCGGCGTCGGTGATGCCGGTCAGTCGGGTGATCTCCAGCGGGATCGGCTTCTGCGGCTCTTGCAGCTGGTTGAGGGTGTCGAGAACCCGGTAGATGCGCCCGCTGGCGCCGTACTCGAATTTCAGGATCCCGAGCTCGATCACCTCGTCCGTACTGAAGTCGGTGCCGGTGGTCTCAACGTCGACCACCAGGCCGATGAACGTCGGCTCGTTGGGGGCGTCCGGATGGTCAGCCAGCGGCTGCAGCCGGCGCAGCACGCGGTAGTCGCCCGTGCCTTCGAGGACAGTGGCGATGCTGTCGAGGGGCTGGCTCACGTGCCTGGCGGTCCCGGTTCTCCCTGGCCGCGCACCATCCCGGTCGCAGCGGCGGATCCGCCTGAGCCTAGCGGCAGGCCGAGCATTACGGACAGCCACGGCAAGGCCTGTCCACAGACGGATGCGGCGTCTGGCCTCCGCCCCAGCCTGCTATTGACCATCAGATTAGATCTGTTCTAATTCGCAACTGAGCGCAGCCGCCGGCCGTCACCCCGTTGTAGGAGCCCGATCATGGCCAACGCCAAGTGTGAGACCTGCCGCTTCTTCGACGAGCACAAGGGCAACGGCGCCGTCGCGCAGAACGATGCAGGTCTGTGCCGCTTCAACCCGCCGGTCAGCCAGCCCGCGCCCGAGTCCAAGGGCCTCTGGCCGGTGGTCGCCACCGGCGACTGGTGCGGCCACTACACCGCCGAGATGACCGCCGCAGAGTAAGGCGGATCGT
This sequence comes from Methylobacterium sp. C33D, assembly GCF_053345825.1. Taxonomy (NCBI): domain Bacteria; kingdom Pseudomonadati; phylum Pseudomonadota; class Alphaproteobacteria; order Hyphomicrobiales; family Methylobacteriaceae; genus Methylobacterium; species Methylobacterium sp. C33D. The sequence goes on along the minus strand of NZ_JBKFAV010000054.1, from coordinate 25,665 downwards.
TCCGAGTGGGACGCTGGGCCGGCCTCGAGGCCGGCCCTTTTCGTTTGCGAATAAGGGTCCGTAGAGCAGACTGGACGACGGCCGGAAGCCACGGGGCCAGTTCGATCGACGCCGTCCGCGCAGCCGGGTTCCTCGACAGGCCTACGGGGTCTCAGACGCTTCAGTGCGTGTGGTGTGATACTCCAAGCTTATGGCAAACCACTGGCAAACTTGCTGGCAATGACTGGCACCCTGTGGGTCCTTGTAGCCCGTCGTGGGCGCAGCCTTCCTCAACCGCACCGACGCTACAGCGGATGGGTGGCGGCGCCGTCGGATCCGGTCTCAGCCTGAACGGCGACGTGGCACGTCGGTGGCGGCACGGCAGGGTACGGGCCGGGTCCGGCAAGAGGCGGTAGAAGACGGCCGTGGTACGGTAGCGAGAAGGGCATCACACATGCACTGAAGGTGCAGGCAGCCGTGGCGCTCCATCCGATCGAGCCGAACCGGCAAAAAATCAGCCCGTATCACCCGATGGATCCACCTCTCCCTTCTTTCTCGGACGGTGTGAGGTCTGAAGCTACTTCAGACTGTGCGTCGGGTCGTCCCCCCGGATGTCGATCGACTTGGCTCCGGTTTGCCTTCCGTTCGTGTTCGGGCTCTGCCGGCCTTGCTCCGAGCATATCGGACGATCTGCACACGTCGCACCCGCATCGTACGCGTCGCCGCGCGGCTCTATGCTCCGGACTATGGCCGAGCTGTTCCCGGCATCACTGTCGCTTGCGTCCGGCACGCGGCGCGGCTGTCGCGCCTATGCCTGTGCGTCGAGGCAAATCGTGTGCGGGGCATATCGGACGGTTGTCGCGTCGCTGATCACCCCATGTCGGCATCGTTATCGCAGGGATCCTCCGGCGTCCGGTCGTCGGCCTGGAACCGGCGATCGAACCCATTTCTGGCCAGCCCAAGTGGCGTTGCCACAATCGCTTTTCCGGGTTCTGGCCGCGAATGGCCCTCCGGAGGTGCGTGGTGTGTGCTGACAACGAGAGCCCGCATCCGACAACCAGGCTCAGCACGGTCGGGGACGCAAGCCGTCACTAAGCTGACCCAGGAAGCGCAACGAGAAGGACGGGGGGTAGCCGGACATACTCCACACCTCGAGCCGTCCCACACAGCGCCTCTCAAGGCTGGCAGCATCACCCCGACAAGGAGAAGGCCGCGGATCCGGTAAGCCCAACCCCGGCTCGCCTCAGGTCCGACGACCACAGCCGCGCAAGTCCGCGCTCAAGCCCGAACCACAACCCGGGGACCCCGAGCACATAAGCCGCTTCAACACACCGGCGGAACGCGAACGGGGACATCGCTGGGCCAGAGGGTGAGGTCCAGCGCGCTGATCGAGGTCGACGTGCGTCATGAGCCCGGCTGCCTTGGCGGCGGGTCTGGCCTCTATGCCAAGGACGTGCCGCATGGGTTCAGTCGAGCGTGAGAGCGGGCCGTGAGCCGGCGCGTGCGGTGACCAGTTCCACCGCGGCGCCGACCCTCACGCGACCGCCCGGCCGAGGGGTCACGGGCGAACCGAGGGGAACTGGCCCGCGGTTGCCTGTCGTCGCGCGCTTGCCCGCCGCGGTGCCGTGCGGTGTCGCGAACGCCTCGAGCACCTGATGGGTAGAGGCGGCGGTGTAGCAGGCCAATCTCGGCTTGTCGCCGATCAGCCCACCCGTGGGAGACGGGTTTGCAGCTGCTCGGCCTCGGCGCGCCAAGCGTCGCGCTCGTCCTGCACGGCCGCGATGCGGGCGTGCAGGTGTCCGGCGTCGATGGCGGTTTCCATCAGCATGTCCTGGGCGTCGCCGAGCTGCTGGCGCAGCGCGGTATTCTCCGTGGCCAGGGCGAGGAGCAGGGCCGGCAGGTCAGCGCTCCTGACATGGGGCATCGAGCCGCTCCGGAATCGGGAGCGGCGCGTCTAGCCGAGCCACACACCGGTGTCGACGCACATCCGCGTGTCGGCGGATCCCCACGGTCACAGGTGATCGGCCGGCCGGATGATGGTGGGTCGATGGTGCGGTGATGAGGATGCAGCGTTCGTCAGACCGTCCGGGCTCAGACCCTCAGCGCATGGCTCTGGCCTTCCCACTACCCTGTCGGATTCTCGAAGGTGTCGCCCGATCGAGGTCGCCCGCTGCCCTCCGGCAGCTTTTTGACGGCTGGGTTATCCTCGAATCTAACGGGTTTAGAACCTGAGTATGCGTGCGCTTTGCGGATTTGCACCCTCCCCCCCTCGGCCGCATCCAAGCGCTGAGGCACGTGGGCGGGATGGGTCTTGCGAGCGAGGCGCAGCCAGGCGGTCCACTCGGGCGCGACGATGCGGACGATGTTGGTGTCGTTGCGAAACCCGGTGATCCGCCGCTCCTCGACGGTGACCAGCCCGAGCTTGCCCGCCTCGCGGATGGCGTTGCGCACGGTGGTCTCGGCGACGCCGACGATCGCCGCGAGGTGGCCGACAGCGAGCCGGCAATCGCCCCGGCGGGCGGTTTCGGCCGCCACCAGCGCCAGCACCGCTTGCTCGGCCAGGGTGAACCGTGCTGCCAGCCCCGGTGGCAGCCGTCCGGAGGCCGCCCAGCGGCGACGGCGCTCCATCGAGGCATCCGTGCGCGGGCGTGAGCCCACCGACCGCCCAGCGCTTCCTGAGAGGCCCTGAGGGGTATCGCCAGCCTCAACCGGCTGCGGCTCTGTCTGGCTCGGCGGCTGCCCAAAACGGACCGGCTTGCCGGTGAGCGTGCGGGCCTCGATCAGCGTGGACAGGCGCTCGGCCTCGGCCTCGGTGATGTGTCCGTCCCCGAAAGCGCGCCACAGCTGCGCCGTCACCTGAGGCAGGGCGATTCGGCTCGCCGCCTCGATGGCGCGGCGGATCTCGTCTGCAAACATCCCTTTTCGGCCCTCGTCGGGCCACGACAGGTCGTTCCGGCCCGCCGGTTAGGGCGTCCGGTCCACAGGCAAAGCCTCACCGTCGCGAAAGTTGGCGCTTTCGCTTGACGCCTGGGGGCATCTCATGGCTTGTGGGGATTGGAAACGGGCCCCACAGGCCATCACAGTTTTGACGGCCCTCCAGTTTGGCGACTGGGGGGCCGTTGGCTTTTCAGGGGTCGACTTGCGGCGGCGTGATCTCCTGATGCTTCCGGCGACTCGCGCGAGGCGATGCGTAGCCGGACATCGCATGTCGGCTGGCGCGCACGGTTAAGTCAACGTTGAGGCTGCGTCCGGATCGCTGAACGCTGTGGCGATGCAACGCAGAGTAGCCGGCGCTGCTACGATGCTGAACCGTGGGCTCGGCACTGGCCGTATTTAGCCCTGCCGGTTTCGGGGGCGGCGTGAGTTGTGATGGGCCCACTCGGTCCTTCAGCGTGCGACGCCCCTCCCCTACAGCGCGAGCCGCCTCACGCTGCGGCCGTGGATGATGGCCAGGATCAGGACGCCACCAGTCACCGCCTCGTACAGGATGACGTGGGAGGCATGCTCATGCCGGTGCACGCCCGGGCGGATCGCGTCGGCCTTGCGGCCCATTCCAGGATTGTCGGCGAGGAGCTGAAAGGCCCGCTCCAGACCGGCGGCGTAGGCTTCGGCTTGGCGGACACCGAATTGACGGTAGCCGTGAACGGCAATGTCGAACAGGTCCGCCTCGGCCCTCCTCGTGAGCGTATAGTCACTCATCCAGCATCTGATCGGCCTGCGCGTGCTTCTTGGCCCGGGCGAGGATCTCAGGGACCTTGGACCGGCTCGGTCCGCTGGCGCGAGCGTCATCGACGATCCGGCGCAGATCCTCGAGCGTCAGCTCGGGGTGAGCACGCCGCTCGCGGTCGCGGCGGACGAGATCGCGGACATAGTCGCTCGTGCTGGCGTAATCGCCCTGCCTGATCTGCGCCTCGATCCACTCCTTCATCGGGTCGGGCAGAGAGATGGTCATGGTCGCCATGGGAGCCTCGTCCTCGGCCTGAGCATACCCAGGATAAGCGCTTTTCACAAAAATTCTTATCGCTCACTCAGACACATGTTGACGCTCTTGTAGCGGTAGATGGCTGGCGATCATCCGTCCGCGCACCGCTTCACGCCTTGCCTGCTGTTTCCATCTGCTACTGCGCGCCACTTGGTAGCTACTAGCTAATGAAAAGTAGCCGGTAGCTATTCGGTAGCCGATTAGGCATATGATGTATCGCCTCGCGGAGATGCTCGCATGCCCGTCATAGCGTTTGCCAACCCCAAGGGGGGGGCCGGCAAGACCACAACTGCCCTGCTCCTTGCCACCGAGCTTGGTCAGCGTGGTGCCAAAGTGACAATCATCGATGCGGATCCGGAGCGCTGGATCAGCCAGTGGTCCAAGCTTCCAGGCAAGCCGGAGACCATCACGATCATCAGCGATGTGACCGAAGACTCTGTGGTCGACGCGATCGAGGCCGCAGCTGAGGCCTCTCAGTTTGTCGTAGTCGATTTAGAGGGTACGGCGAGCCTGATGGTTGCCAATGCCATCGCGATGGCGGACTTGGTCGTGATCCCTGTGCAGGGCTCTGCAATGGACGCCAAGGGCGGCGCGAAGACCATCCGGCTGATCCGGACCCAGGAGAAGACAGCTAGGCGCCGGATCGCCCACGCTGTTGTCCTGACCCGTACAGGTGCGGCCGTCACGTCTCGGGCTCTCCGGAACGTCCAGGAGCAATTACAGGCCGGCGGCATCGAGATGTTCGCGACCACCATCGTGGAGCGGGCCGCCTTCCGAGATTTGTTCGACTACGGCGGAACGCTGGCTAGCCTCAATCCCGCTAGCACATCGAACCTCGGGAAGGCCCAGACCAACGCCCGGGAGTTCGCAGGCGAAGTTGTCGCCAAACTCCGAGCTGCCGCCAGCCGTGTGGAGGCCGCCTGATGCCTGCAACGACCGACCGTCCGTCGCTTGGCTTTGGCGATGACTTGGATGCCTTCGACCCGGCCGAGTTCAGCTCGACCAAGCCCAAGGCGACCAAACCCGCACCTGAGACTTCCCGGAAGGCCGCCGAGGCAGTTGGGTTTCGGAGCCGCGAGTCGCAGAAGGCTGAGCCCGCGCCCGCTAAGCCGCCGCAGCGCCGCCGCCGTACTGGCCGGAACGCCCAGTTGAACCTTAAGGCCAAGCCTGAGACCATCGCTGCCTTTACCCGCATTGCCGATGCCAAGGGCTGGGGCTTGGGTGAGGCGTTCGAGCACGCCACCGCCTTGCTGGAACAGAAGTATGCTACCAAGTAGCTACTAGATAATTTATAGCTTCCCGATAGCTACCTTCCGAATATCGGGTTAGGGAGACTTGGGTCTGCTGCGAACCGCACCACATAGACAGCGCCTCAACGCGTTCCAGAGGCGGAGCGAGGCCATGACCGTCTGACAGCTCGGGTTCGAGCGAGGTCTCGGAATGAAGCTCGACCTGCGTGTAGCACTCAAGCAAGCGGCAGTGCTCGACGAGCGTGAATGCGCAAACTAGTAGCTACCAACTAGCTCTTGCCTCTCTGATAGCTACCAGCTAGCCAGCGCGCGTGTAGAACGTGCTGCATCAAGAGGCAGCCCACCTATGGTGGCCTTCTAGCTTCCGATACCGTCCGCGTATCGGAAGCCACAGACGCCATTGTGGACCCAGCAAGGCCCCGCGGCTCATTGGAACGGCATCGCGCGTCGCAGTGCATCAAGCCGTTCGGCTGGCGACTGGATGTCGGCGCGCTCCAGTCCGAGGTCGCGCAGCAGCCAGTCCCCTTGCTCGTTGATGCGGCTCAACGGACGGCTGCGGGCAGCTGCAAAGCTTCTGGCCCAGCGGGCAATCCGCCCAAGCAGTCCGGCCGCATGATCGCCGAATACGGAGCGTCGGACTGCCGTGACCTCAATCTCGACCAACGCGTCTGCGCGGGCCAGCGCGGCGGCAACGAGGACAGTCACTGCGGCCGGCGCGTTCGAAGCCCAGCGAGTCTTCCGAACCCGCTCGAGGGTGCAGAGATCGTCGGTTCGCGTCAGGATGAACGTCGCCTTCCTCACGTCGGCCAGCACCATCCCGGCAGCGGCCAGCAACGCCTCCACGTTGGCCATCGCCTGTCCGAGCTGCTCGGCGAACTCGGCGCGCATCCGCCCGTCGGGAGCGACTCCGACCTGGCCGGATACGAACAGGGTTCGCCCAAAAGGGGCTTCGCGGGCGTGGGCGTAGATGGTGCGGGCTTGATCCGACACCGCCCAAACGGTCGGGGGATTGAGGGTCGTCACGGCTGTTCGCCTTGGTTGCACCCCGTGCCCCGAAGATCGGGCTCCACTGCGCGGGGCAGGTAAAGCCCCGGGCGCGCTGACGGCCGCGAGGCTCGGAGACGCGATCTGGTGTGGGTGCAAGCGAGCGGCGAAGACCGCTCAAGCTGGCCGGAGGCTACAGGCCCCCGTCACGCCGACCGCATCGGGCGGGGCGTTTCCATCGGACGACCATGGTCGGACGGAGGCTGCACATACGGTCACGCTAGCGCAGAGCGTGAAACAAGGCAATCGTCAGTCACAATCCCCGGGGAGGGCTGGATCCCTCATCGGCTCGAAGAAGACATCGGGCAAGTCCGCCGCTGATCCGCGCGAGCTCGCCGCTGTGACGCCGGTCCCGAGGCAAGGGCCGCGAGCCGGTGGCTGACCGCTCAGCTGCCCGTGCGAAACTCAAGACATTTGCACCACCCGACCGACCGCTGAAATCATTGTCCTTTTTTGTTGCATATATCCGGTGCATAATGGCGGCATGATTTACGGCTATGCGCGGGTATCGACGGACGGGCAGGACTTGGCCGTACAGCGGGGGCAGCTCGAAGCCGCTGGCTGCACCCGCATCTTCTCCGACACCTTCACCGGCACGACGACGGACCGCCCTCAGCTCAAGCGGCTGATGAAGGCGCTCGCGCCCGGCGATCTGGTCATCACGCCGGCCGCCGACCGGCTGGCCCGCGATCCGACCGATCTGCTCGTGCTCGCAAGGGAGGTGCAGCAGGCGGGAGCCGCGCTGCGGTCCCTGGCCGAACCCTACATCGACACGGCAGGCGACTTCGCGGAAGTCGTGCTGGCGATCTTGGGCGTGACTGCCAAGCTCGAACGACGGCGCATCCTCGATCGGACCGCGCACGGTCATGTCGCCGCCAAAGCTCGCGGAGTCCGCTATGGTCGCAAGCCGAAGCTGACGCCGCACCAGCAGCAAGAAGCTCTACAGCGGAAGGCCGCAGGGGAGCCGGTGCGGGTGATCGCGCGGAGCTACAACGTCAGCCACAGCACAATCTCAAGGCTCAGTTAGCTATGCAGGACTCGATAGACCCTCAAGCGATGGAGGATTTTCAATCCTTGCTGTCGATTGGTTTTGAGACGGTCGACCGGGAAACGCAGAACAAGGTCCAACAGCAAATCCGGCAGTTCGCCAAAAATGGCAGCCTGCATTCTGGTAACGCGATGATGCGCGTGGCGGAGGAATTTGCAGGAGCTATGCGCCAAAAAGGGCAAATCGCGCTGGCGTCGTTAGACCGCTCGCTCCGTGCTCATGGCCTGTATCCAAATGAAAGCAACAGAGCTGAATTGTCTGAAATATTATACGCGGCATTGGATGCACAAGAAAAACGCTCTTGCGAGTTGGCAGCCGCTACACCACCTTTCCGGTCTGGTATAATTGCAGCGGAAACAGCTCTGGGACCAATTCGCACTGCCTGCAATCAGGAAAAGCAGAGACTGAGGGTAGAGGTCAATTTGATGGCGGCAAAATCGAAGCTCATTCTAGATGAAGTCGCCATCGCTATTCTCGCCAGATTGAAAGAAGAATTCATATCATCGCATCGGTCTGCTGCCGATCTGGCAAACACATATGAAGGCCCGAGCCTAACCGAGGTAGAAAACGAAGTCATATCGAACCTCGGAATTTCAAAAGTCGATTATGATCTTGCTCTGAAGAATTTGGAAGACAACGGCCTCGTCAAAACAGGCCCCATGCAAATGTACGATAATCCACCTAATACTGGCTTTGTAATCGTAGCAATTATCAGCAAGAGACAATTTTTGCATTTAACAGAGGCCGGATATAGGGCCAGCAGCACTATCAAATCTGCCGCTCCTCGTCCGCGCCCTCAAACCGTTGTGACCATAACCGGCAGCACTTTTCATCAATCGCCCGTAGGCGTGGGACAAACGGTCACTCAATCACTTAATTTCGACGTGGGCGATCAAAATAAATCGGTCAATTACCTGATGGATCTTTTGAGCAAAGGCAGCATTGCAGTTGATGCATCCGCAAAGGCCGATGTTACCCAGATGGTCCAGTCAGCGACAGACGGGAACATGGCGGCGGCGAAGCCGATCTTTCAACGGCTGTTCGGTGCGGCAGAAGAGGCTGTTAAACAGCTTGCCTATGGCGTCCTGACCGCCATCATTACGAAGCAAATGGGACTTTGATTAGCGGGACCATGATGCGCAAAATTCAACTTCATCTGACAGATTACGATCGCCTTGGAGGCAATCGCACTACTTCCACTCGCATTGTCAGCTTGGCAGAGGTGCCAAGCGAAAAGCATTATTTGCTGGTGAATGACAATGGCCGAACCAGGCCATACATGGTGACCAACACATATATTCCGATCGGGTCCGTCGATGATAGCGTGGCGCACGTCTTCGCGACGCGCACCTCCGCACCATACCAAGAAGCCGAGAAGGTTGGGATTGTCGGTGACGATCTCGGAATGCCATCCCTGACCGGCTTCGACGGACGCACGGTTGCAGACCTGATGGCCTTTCTCAGTCAATACCCGGCCGATATGGAAGTAGTGTTTGAAGATCAGCAGGTGCTTGTTGCTCGACCAAAGGATGTGCTGATCCTACGCCTTGATCCGGCAGAGGATCATAGATAGGCTTGGCTTGGGCTAGAGGCTATATCGCCCATAAAATAATCTGGCCAAGCTGAACGCCTGGCGTCTCAGAATGGAGGCCCGATGCCGGCAGCAATTAAGACAATTGGGCCACTTCATCTAGAGGATTTAGAACCGCATCGCTTCGAAGATTTGGTACGACAGCTGCTGTATGACTTTCGCACATGGCGGGACTTAGAGGCTACTGGACGGTCGGGCAGCGATGAAGGCTTTGATGCGCGAGGTTGGGAAATTGTAGGCGGCGTCTCCCCCGTTTACATCAGGGGTGACGATGATGTGTCGCCTGACGAAGACGATAACGATGCCGACGATCGGCAATGGCTGATCCAATGCAAGCGCGAAAAATCCATCAGCCCCGCAAAGCTGAAAGCGTACCTCGAGGATTTACCAAACGTCGCTCAGGAAAAACTTTATGGTATCGTCTTTGTGGCGGCCTGCGACTTCTCCAAAAAGGCGCGTGATACCTTCTATCAGGTAACGCGCCAGCTCGGATTTTTGGAAGTAAAGCTGTGGGGTAAGGCGGAACTCGAAGACCAGTTATTCCAGCCGAAGAACGATCATCTGCTGTTTGCCTATTTTGGCTTTTCGCTACAGGTCCGACAACGGTCCATGAAGACAACTATTCGCGCGCGACTCATGACAAAGCGGAAAGCCCAAAAAATCTTAACTGATTTCAAGGAAATATTGATCCGGGACGTATCAGATGAACGTTATCCCCACCCAGACCCAGACGATACTTTGTCAGAAACGAAGCAGCGCCGTTGGAAGGTCTTCAAATGCGCCGGCTGCTTCTATGACGGCGTACATTTCATTGCTCGGCGATCCCTTGCGTTCATAGACGATGACGGCAAACATTGGGATATTGCCGAGCGGATGAACGACGCTGTTCCGAATGAAGATCCCTGGCGTACCGAACTGGAAAGGCGATCAGAGGAGGATTGGCAAAAGCGCAGCGAAGCAATGCAAAAATGGGATGCGCTAGAAGAAAAAAATAAAGCTTGGCTAGAGACCTCTTTTGTCCTGCCATACGATCAGATTTTAGCGATAGATGAAGACGGTGACGAATTTTTTCGCCATCCGCATATCTATGTTGCTCCGTTTGGAGAGTACGGCCCTTTTGCAGATTTCTGTCTGCTGAAACTCGAAAATAACGCTCGGTGGAACAAGGTCCAAGCCACACCTCTCGAAAGCACCCGGATCGAATTTTTCGACCGCGCCTCATCAGAGGAAAACCTAGTCGTAAATTTCTATGCTGACGCAGGATAGGGTTGTTAAGCCATATAGGGATCAATGCATTATGCCTATGATTTTTCGGCCCTGCTAAGCTGCTGTGATCCCCGATCCTAAAGCAATCGGGGGAAAGGTGAGCTTCGCCCCGTCCCCCAAGCTGTGGGCAGGCCCAATTGTCAAGCGAGGGCTTGTTCCCAATCCTGGCGGCCATGAAGGACGCGGACAATCAGGATGCCGGTCCCCTCCTCCACGTAGACGATCATGTGAGCCTGGTAGGGGTGCAGGCGGACGGGGGGCGTAAACTCGTCGCGCAGCCGCGCCAGCCGCGGCTGACTGGCGAGAAGCGCGAAGGCGGCGAACAGCCCATCCTGGTAGCGTTCCGCCTGGTCGACGCCGAATTGCAGCGCGCCGGCGACGTAGGCCCCGGCAATGTCCTCGTCAGCCTCGATCGTCGTCCTGTAAGTCATTCCGCGTTGATGGCGGCCAGACGCTCCCGGCCGAGCTGGCGGATTTCATCAGGGGTGCGGGTGCTCGGGCCGCTCGCCATGCCGGCGTTAATCAGCTCCTGCAGCTCGGCAACCTTGGCAGCCCGGTCTTGGTCGCGACGGATCAGGTCCCGCACATAGTCGCTTGCATTGGCATAGCGGCCGGTGTCGGCCTGTGCCTCGACCCAAGCCTTCATCGGATCGGGCAGAGAAACGTTCATAGTCGCCATGCGGCACCTCCTCGCTTATGATGGCAAAGATTGCCAAAGTCTGTCAAAGGCTTTGCGGAATTTTAGGCGCGCCTTTTCGTGCGATCGAGCGTCAGCTTCGGCAAGGGTCTAATGGCTGGCTAAAAACCCGCTCGAAAACGGTCCTTTTCGAGCGGGACTTCCGCCTACCACTTTCGTCGCATCAAATCGGTTGATGTGGGACGGGCACCTTCGGTGCGATCCAGCCATATTCGGTCAGGTGCCCGCGGATGGCATTGATGAGCTGGGAGCGCTGGCGGACCAGAAGATCACGGGTCCGGAACACGAGGCCGGAGGCCTGTTGCTCGGCACTCCTCACGGGCTCGAAGCGCATGGTTGGCCGCTGCGCCGCCTCGTAGATCGCCTCGGCATCGACCGCATCGTCCTTGTGGCGCTTCACGAACGGCTTGACGTAGGCCGGGGGATCAGACGGACCGTATGACCGAGGCCCATCAGCTCTCGCGCCCAATGATGCGCCCCGCCGCAGGCCTCCAAGGCGACAATGCAACGCGGGTGTGTGGCAAAGAAGGTCAGGACCTTCGCCCGGGTCAGTCGTCTGCTGAACACGCCGCGCCCCTGCGCATCCGCCCCGTGAGCATGAAAGACCTGCTTGGCGATGTCCAAGCCGATGGTGCTAACCTCTCCCACGGACGCCTCCCTCAGTGGTGCCTCAATACCGCCACTCTGGCACATCGATGCCGTCGGGGGGCGTCCACCCCATCACCCTTCTGCCGGGGAAATAAATCCAGGCGCCTGTTGTTATTTTATCAACTTGGGAGGCTCATCAATATTGCCGTTGATGCAAGCGCAATTGATCCGCTAGCTAACAAGCCAATGTAGCCAAGAGTGCTTATAACAGCAGTCAATGCTCTTGAAGGACGTGTCCACACCAGATCACGGTCAAAATTTGCGTTCTCAAAAAGCTTATGAACCTCAAGATGGCGTGTTTTAGCTATATGCCTAGCTTCTCTTGTCAACCTTAAGCCGCCTAGTATTCTAGATTTTCTGTCATCATTGCTGGCATAGTATTCGAAAGAATAAACTGTATTTATAAAAATACTTACTATTAAACAAAGCAACGCAGAAATCAAGCAGACAATAGATATTGCACTCATGCTCTCAGGGCCAATCTTTATTCTATTGATATATATGATCCCAACCGCAACCGCACATATCAAAGATGATACCTTTGCTGTCGCATCAGGCACCGCCTCTTCTGGTGGCATCCACTTTGACCGACGTTTCCATGCCAGTCCAATCGCTGTCGCTGCACCAATAAGAGATCCAGATGCGGCGACAACGTCGCCTAACGCTCCATAGTCAGCCATTCTTCGTATCCAGATATATTTCGACTTGGTTGGGCACAGTCCAAATTATGTCAGAAAACTTCGCACCTCCGGCATTATACCATCCGAATAAGTACGGCCCCCAGTGCAAAGCTCTCTTGGCAGGCGTTGATATCCCAAATCCCTGTCTTGTGCTAATAAAATAACCTGTAGCAAACAGAACCTGAATGCCAGCCTCATCGGTGTTGACAGTAAACTCCTCAGACGGCGGAATAACGTTCACATTTTTATCCGGTGCGGATCTATCGAATAAAAATGACGATAGTATTTTTATGAAAGATTTTTTTGCCGATTTCGGATCCTGATACTGTATTGGCAGACCCGTTTGATGCACGTTTCTAGCCGCAAAATGGATTATGGTATTCGTATCATCCCTACTATCGATCTTTATGCCTTTGTTTCCGTCGCGAAGATCAATTGGAACTAGCTCATTCTGCATGTCTATATCAATATCTTGAAAATTCAACGGCACAGAAGGCCATTGTAGGCCAGCCAATTCCATCAATGAAAACTGAAATGCAAATTCAGTGACTTTTGATGAGATGTCCGCGACAGGTACTATGCGATTATCTATCTTGAGCTGTCTCGAAAGCGGCTCAACATTATCTATCGCCTTGTTAAGAGCACTCGTGATCTGAGCGCGTGGCTCTTCACGCTTTGCAGACGCCACTCCAAGAGACATTCGTACCTCCTACGATCTCAATTAGGGTCGGGTGCACGCAGTTTCGGCTTCAAGATACACTCTAAGCTGCCGACTGAGTATATCCGGTAGTTCCAATAGGCCTTGCTCTAATGGAACACGGACCGCTGGAACGGTCACGCTCCGACTCAACAGTCCAATAGCAAGCATCTTGAATTTTGGAACGGGATCACGCTAAGGTTCCTGAACCTATTGGAACAAGAGCCCACTTCGCCTCATGCTCGTCGGTTACGCGCGTACCTCGACCCTCGAACAGGAGGCCGGCCTCGACGCCCAGGTCCGTGATCTCACCGCGCTCGGGTGCAGGAAGCTGTTCCGCGAGCAAGTCTCCTCCGTGGGACGCCGCACCCAGCTCGAGGCCGCCATCGATTTCTGCCGCGAGGGCGACGCCCTCGTCGTCACCAAGCTCGATCGCCTCGCCCGTTCGGTTACCCACCTCGGCACCATCATCACCGCGCTCGAGGACAAAGGTGTTGCCCTGCGGATCCTGAACCTCGGCGTCGATAGCGCCACCCCGACTGGGCGCCTGATGCTCAACGTCCTGGGCGGCGTCGCGCAGTTCGAGCGCGAGATCATGCTGGAGCGCCAGCGCGAGGGTATCGCCAAGGCGAAGGCGGCTGGCCGCTACAAGGGCCGCAAGCCGACGGTGCGGGCGCGGCAGGCCGAGATCGAGGCCCTGGCGGCGGAGGGGCTCAGCATGGCTGCGATCGCCGCTCGCCTTGGCATCGGCAAGGGCAGCGTTCACAGAGCCGTCGGCAAGCCACGGCCGGTGGAAGCCGACCCGTCGCGCTGACGGCTGCTGGCTGACGATAAGGGAACCGGCCGGAAGCCGATCAGAACCGATGCCTCTGCCGAGCGCCATGCCGATCAGTCAGCACCAGCTTGCCGCCGCCGTGCTCGCGTCCGACCAAATCATCGATCGGCGGGTGATCGCGGCGTTCGTGGCCGATGCGGCGACACGGCCGGCGCCGAACCCGTTCCCGAACACCAGCGCCGGAGCCGTGCGCCAGGTCTGGCAGCAGCGGGTCGTCGAGTTCCAGTCGTTCGGCATCCAGGTGGCCGGCCTCGCCTGTCTGCTCACAACCCTTTCGAACATGAGCGTGGACGAGCCCCTGGTGCAGGATATCCTGCGGGCTGGGCCGCATACCACGAACGTGTTCAGCCATGGCGATGGCTACCGGATCGTCGGAGCCATGCTCTACGGCAAGCCCGGCTTTGCTCTGCCGGCTCTGCCTGTGCCGCGGAGCCTCCACCGGACCTCCGGCCGTCGGACGCGCATCCCTGCAGGCCAACTCGACCTGTTCGCAGACGCCGGAGTCTGACGGCTGCGGATCAAGCACGGATCCCGAACGGCCTCGTCGCGGCTGCCTCGCTGGCATCCTCATCCATCGGTTGTGAGGCCGAGGCAGAGCACCTATCACGGGCAGCCTTCCAGCCGGGTCCCGCCCTGATGCCCGCTCTGACCGACCGTCAGCGGATCGAGCTCGCGATCCCCGCCTACCTCGTCTACGCCATCGCGAGCGCGCCGGGCGCCTTCATCCCGGCTGATCCCGCCCTGGCAGCGAGGGCAGAGGCGGATATCGCGGCGCTGTGCGAGAAGCTGCGGATCGCGTGCCTGGAGCCGTTTACCGATCTGATCCCGTCCAAGCGGCAGGCGCTCATGCGCCGGCTCGAACGGATCAAGCGGCTGATGACGGCCGACTGGCATGAGCGTCCCGCGCTCAGCCTCATGCTGATGCTGTGGTGTTTCCTCAAGGACCTGACCGACCGTGAGGTCCTGGTCCTGTGGGAGGGCTCGGCGATGGATCAGGCGACGCGGATGCTGCTGCCGATGTTCGAGCACGGCTTCCGCGAGCATGGAAGCGAAGGCTTCGCGCACGAGCAGGCCCGCGTGTTGCTCGATGGCCTGCGAGCAGAGGGGCTGTACCGCTGAGCCGTCCCTCGGATCGGCAGGCTCCTGAGACCAGGCACCTCGATCCGGGCGCAGGTGGCCGTGCCGCCTCCAGCCTGGGGCGGCTGGGAATGAGATCTCGATCCCTGGGTCGAGCTGCTGCTCGGTGCTCGTACGCGACGGGGCGGTAGCGTATGGACCGTACCCGCGGGCGCGAAGCTCGACGGTCAGAGACGACGGCTCGTCCGGATCGGCGCGCGGCGCGCGACTTCTTGCACTGCCATCATGGAGAGACGCGGTTCGGATGTCACAGGACAGCACACTCGCAAACGCCCTGGCCGATGTGAGGCGGCAGCGTGCAGCCCTCGAAGCCGATTTCGAGCGGGTCGGCGCGGAGTTGACGAAGCTACGCCTGGCCGAGCGGTCCCTGGCCTCCATCGTCGAAGGGACGCCCTTGGAGGACCTGCCCGACGAGCAGCCCCGTCGCCGTGCATCGGCTGGCGACGATCAAGCTCGCGGCGGGCGGGGCGCAGGGCGCGGGCCCCGTGGCCCTCGTGCGAACTCGGCCAAGGGCCGGTTGAAGGTGCTCTTGGAGGAGGCCGGGCCGCAGGGGCTCTCCCATGCTCAGATCAGCGATCGACTGCAGGATGTAGCGCCCAACACCCTGGCCACGTACCTCAGCATGATGACGACGAGCGGCGAGGTCGAGCGGCACGGCGACTTCTACCGGGGCACCGCTTCGGTTACCGAGCCAGTGGCCGACACCTCTGACGGTGGGGATCCTGACGGTGTCGAGCACACGCCGGCCGAGGAGGAATGAGTGTGTCGCCAAGCGAGGACGAGGACTTCGAGCACTCCTCGCTGTCCGGCCCCGTGAGCCACGACGGCGAGACGATCGACTTGGAGATCTACCGCCGTGCCGGCTCGCAGGATCCCTGGCGGATGGAGGTCGTGCACATCGGGGGTGGTTGCACGCGGTGGTCCGTGGAGTTCGCCACGGATCAGGAAGCTGTCCGAACATTTCGGGCGCTCGTTGCGAAGCACGATCTGGCGATCTTCACCAGCCGAAGCTCGGATCCGCAGCACTGATCGCGTCGTCGCTCGGCTTGAAGGGCGCGGGTTGTGACGCTGGAGACCTGCCGGCTATGTGAGGCCAGGGGCCTGTAGCTCAACGGTCAGAGCCGACCGCTCATAACGGTCTGGTTGCAGGTTCGAGTCCTGCCGGGCCCACCATCTCTGCCGGAACTGCGATGCCCTACACCCTCCAGCGCTTGGCCGCCGGCAGCTACGACCTGCTCCTCGATGGGGACGTCGTCGGCAGCGTGGTGCGCGGCCTCTCCAAAGGCGGCGACGTCCGGGGATGGTACGCGGAGCTGTTGGAGGCCGCCCCACCTCTGCCGGCCCCGTTCACGCAGGAGGCACACCGGTTCGACACGCTGGACGACACGCTCGCTTGGCTTGGCGGACCGCAGATCGAGGGCAGCATCTGACGTCTCAACGAGAGCCCAACCTGAAGGGTTCGACTGACGGACTCCCCCGGCGCATCCGAGGGCAAGGCAACCAGCCTCTACTTTTGATAGATAAGCCATGCGAGCAAACTATCTAAAATAGATAATTGTGACCTGCGCGCAACGTTTGTATACAATCTTCAAATATTAAGATTGCGCACGACCAGATCATGGTACCAGCCGGGCATTCTACTACTGGTGGGGGCACCATGGACCAAAACAGGATCGCCGATACCGTCTCAGCCGCGGACTATGGGCGGATGACAGCCCATCTCGTGAGTGCCTACGTAAGGCGCAATAACGTGCCGGTCTCAGACTTGGCTACGCTGATCACGAGTGCAGCCGATGCCATCATCGGTCTCACGAATTCCGATAGAACCGACGCTCTGCCGGATAGCAAAACGACGCCAGCCCAGATCCGCGCCTCCATCACGCACGAGGCGCTGATCAGCTTCGAGGATGGCAAGGGCTACAAGACGCTCAAGCGGCACCTGACTGCCTGTGGGCTGACCCCGGAGACGTACCGGGCGAAGTGGGGCCTTCCGAACAACTACCCCATGGTGGCACCCGGGTACTCGGAGCGGCGATCGGCAATCGCCGTGAGCTTGCAGATCCGCAACGGCTATCGTCCCGGTGCTCGTAAGGGGGCGCCATCGCGCGCCTAGCCGGCGTCATCAGGCATAGGGGCCACTGAACAGGTCCCCGAGTGCCTTGCGTCGGAACAGTGTCCGCCAGCGCCGCCTGCGATGCTCCGGCCGATCGTGGATCATATGGCAGCGCTGGCAGAAGGCCGCGAGGTTGGCACCGGTGTTGTTCGCGGTGTCATGATCCCGGTGGGCCGCGGCGAGGACGACGCGGGTGTGACGAACTTGGCCGAGGATGTCGGCTCCCGACACGAGCCGGATCCGGTGTCCGCGACCGTCACGCCACCGAGCCGCTTCAGCATCCCACCAGCGGCCATCGCCGAGGTGATAGACCAGCTGCCCATGCGGCCGACCGCATCCCTCGCAACAGCCTTTCGCCCTCTCGAACCTGATCAGCGCCGAGAGCTGGGGCCAATCGATCGGGTAGAAAAAGCGGTGCTCGCGACGGATCGGCATCGGCTCACGCCTTGTCCGAGCGCGCGTTGGCGCGGGCGCGAGGGAAGTAGCTGTAGAAGGTGTCGCGGTTGACGCCGAGCCGCTTGGCGATCTCGGCGACGCTGATCGTTCCAGCCGCCAGCATGGCTCGGGCCGCCTCGAGGTCGGCCTCCTTGAGCTTCTTCGGCCGGCCGCCCTTGCGGCCGCGAGCGAGCGCCGCCTTCAGGCCCTCCATGGTGCGCTCGCGGTTAAGATCGAGGAAGTACTCGGCCATGGCGCCGTGCATCTGCAGGGCGAAGCGCCCGTGGGCGGTGGCGCTGTCGAACTGCTCGGTGAGCGAGCGGAAGTGGACCTCCTTCACGCGCAAGCCGTCGATGGTGCGCATCATCTCGACGAGGGAGCGGCCGAGGCGGTCGAGCTTCCAGACGACGAGCACGTCCTCGGGACGCAGGAAGGCCAGCGCCGCCTCGAAGGCAGGGCGCTTGGTACCGGCCTTGCCGGATTTCTTCTCCTCGAACAGGCGCTCGCAACCGGCCTTGGTCAGCGCGTCGCGCTGAAGGTCGAGGTTCTGATCCTGGGTGGAGACGCGGGCATATCCGACGAGCATGTCGGGACAGTGCTACAGCTACGTTTATCCGGCAATAGAAAAGCCGACATGTTTCTCCGACAAAAATCTGGGCGCTTCAGGCCGCTCGCGGCCGGGACCCATTCGATGTCGGGAATACGATCAGATATCCGACATAGCCAAGCCATGTGTCTGATGCACGGCTACCCATCGAGCCGGATGCCGATCGGAGCGCCTCTGATGTGATGAGAAAGTGTGCCTTTGAACAACTGGTAGGGATGGGCTGCCACCGATGCGCACCCAAGCGGCGCGTGCATTTCGTTCAAACGTCGCGTCCCAGCAATCGCTTAACCTCGTGTTCAATCCTACGGATCGAGATCGGAGCGATTTCCATTCCTGGGACCGGCCATGCCAGCTGCAATGATCCACTGGTTAGCCATCTCTGTCATCGCCGCGATGACCGCCGTCTCTATGAAAAGCGCTGGCCTTAGTTTTGATTGTTTCAGTGCCGCCAAGCTGGCAATTGTTTGTACAATAATGCAGTCGATGGCTTATTTTTACCAGATCAAGCGTCCAGATGATAATATATCGACAACACTTAGTCTAATTGCAAAGCTCATCGCCTTTTCAGCACTGGCTACGTTGCTATCATATGCTGTCGCAGCGACCGACCGACCGACATGGGATCAAACTTTTCTTGCATGGGATCAAACGCTGGGGCTCGATTGGTTCGCCTATCTGAATTTTATACAGTCCCATCCCATTCTAAAAGCCATTTGCCGCGCCGCTTACCAAAGCGTGATAATCCAAACTTTCGTCGCGGTTGGAGTTCTTGGCTTAAGCGGCAATCTGAAGAGAGCGGAAGAATTTGTGCTTTCTTATGCCATCGCCGGCCTGATCGCCATCGCTGCATCCGGCCTAATGCCGGCTATCGCGATGTTTATTCATATCGGATCTGACGATGCATTTGCGCGGCTCGTCGATGCGCCGTTCGTCGCGACAATCAAATCTCTTCGCGATGGCTCTCTTACTATTATTACCCTAGAGCAGATGGATGGCGTTATTACATTTCCGAGCTTCCATACAGCACTAGGCGTGATTTTTGGTTATTCATTTTGGGTATTGCCCAAATGGAGATGGATTGGAGTTGCTGTCAACGTCCTTCTAATCGCAGGAACACCGATAAATGGTGGCCACTATTTTGTGGACATTTTAGCAGGTGTGGTAGTAGGTATTGTCGCGATTTGGATAGCTCGACTAGCAGCAGCTACTCGATTACCCCCACGGCATCTTGCCGAAATTTCAGCGCCACTTGGCTTTCAAGCACCGTCGATTGGAAGCGCCTAATCCCGCAGAACAATCAATCGATTGTCATTGCGGGGCACTATTGTTTTATTTAGAAAATCTAAATTGAATTAGGCGCGATTTCGATGATCGGTTTGTGTCAAAAAATCTTAAGTGATGTGACTGCTGCAAACATGACAACGATAGCAATCAACGCATACTCAATCACCCCGATCCGACTGCTTTGCCGCTTTGACGACCTGCTGGGGCCACCCATCGATACCATCCCACTTTGGTTCGAACTCTGAAGGGGTTGAATGACGCTGGAGAGTTGTGGTGAAATATGCCGGAGGCATCCACTTTGCCCATCGGAAAATAGGAAGGAGAATTTTACTGCTAGCGAGTTAATAGAATGAGCAATCTTCGCGTCGTTTGCCATCGAATACGGCTTGGCGTGGATGGCTTGTTTGCCCGGCCTCTGCCAGAGGCTACTGTCACTCTCCCACAATCCTAGCTAGTTTGCATCTCACTGCCTTCACATAGTGTTCATGCGCAGGGCCGCCTCTCTCCCAGCTGCTCCTGATAGCTCATGCGGTCTCTAGCGTTCCACTGCTTCCCAGTGCAATTTTCCGGAACAGTCGCGCTGCCCGGTCCAGGAAGATGTAGCCGAGGTCCGAGCCACGAACTGCTAGAATGATCGAGCAGACAGCGACTAGGATGCCCACTAGCACATCAGCGATGTAATGGCCGCCGCACCCTACCGTGGCGATAGATACAATCAAGTTCAACGCAGCAGCAGGGTAGCGCGTGGGCGGCCAAGTCCAGAACGCCCATGCCGCCAAGACAGCCGATGCTGCGTGGAAACTTGGGAAAGAGACAATGCCCAGCTTCGGAACCCCGATCAGATCACGAAGTGTTCCTGATCGTAGAGCATCGTAGGTCGCTACATCCGTCGCGGCAAACGGCCAAGCGGGTGTAGTCCGCAGAATTGGATCGAGATCAGCGACGATGCCATGTGTCGGCATCAAGACGCTGATTGCCGATGTCAAAATAATTGCAAGCGCGAACGCGCAAAGGTAACGATCGAGATGCCGAATGCGTCCCGTCGCCAAACACAGGCTGATGATCAAAACTGCCTGCGGTATCATGCTGTTATAGATAAGACGGAAAGCTGCCGTGATGCTGGGGTGTTGGTTGAGCCAACCCATCCACGTAACGTGATTGAAGCCAAGTGATAGGTCAAAGGCGCGAACCGCGTCGTCGACAAGTGGCAGCGCAAAAGCTTGCGCCTGCCACGGTAATATCAGCGTAAAATCGAGTATTATGAAAACAACGGCGAAGAGGTCGAATGGCAGCGTCAACCACGGCCTTTTTCGAAGCATTGGCGGGAAGCGCAATGCGATGCACAAGGCGATCAGCACAAGAACGGCGCTGGGATCCGTGGCCTGTGTCTTGAACTTAAAATGGAAGGACAGCCCTTCGACCAACCAAGCCCCTCCAAGACAGAGGGCTGCCGTAAACGGTGAAAGCGAAACAACGCGGATTGCCCTCGTGTACTCCACTTCGACGCCTACCATTCTTAGAGGTCGCTATGAGAGGCATAGGGCCGGTCGCAGGTTAAGATCGCCTCAAACCAACGCTGGCTTACCGTTGTGCTGAGGGCGACCGAGTGGATCGGGAAGTAGCCCTCGTAGGCTGCCTCGGAGGGGATGAGTGGGAATGCTTTGCCTTTCGTTTTGTGGCAGACTTGGCAGGTGACGCTCAGGATCATCAACCGCTCACTACCCGGCCTGGGACAAGCCTACAATCCACCCGGAGAGGGACCATTCCCCGCCGTCATAGTGCTTCACGGCTCCGAAGGCCCCTGATCCTGTCACGTCGTTAGGCCATTAAATGTGGCTTGACCCGGGTGAGTCGCTTCCGCGGCCTCTGCGCCCGACTACGAACACCTACCCGCAATCCTAGCCGGATTGCACTTGCTGCCTTCAGCGTCGTGCCCCTGCGCAGAGCCGCATATCACGCAGCTGGCACAGTTGTTATTCGGCACAATCAAGTTTTTAAGTCGTACCAAGTACGTACTCCCTTACGAAACGCCATCGTCCACCTGTTTTCTTATAGATCATTGCGTCGTCTGTTCTTCCTTCAGGCAGACGGGCAATCCCGTTATGAGAGCGAGCGCGCCCATATAAGGCGAGATGTGAGATAATTACTATCGCCCGCGTTCTGGTTTTGTTAAAAATTGGACGGCTAAGTAGAGTTCGGTTAACCTGCATTAACTGCTTAGACCCAGACTCGAACTCAGCAATACGCTTGTATGCATAACTCTGTAGATCTGACTCAGAACAAAAATAACTTTTATCGATTTTTATCGCTCGATCAATGTTTTTGCCAAAGTCATGTTCTGATGAATGAGAATTTTTCAGTTCACTGGCAAAATCCCATTTTATTCCAAGATCAATTTTTCCTATGTAATTATTCATGTTCCATTTTAAGTCGTATTGACATAATTCAGCCTTCGGCTCTTTATTGATAACAAGACGCAAAATAGAAACAATATCACTATCAATGCGGGATTTTTTTGAAGCTTGCTCTTTAGCTTGCAATTGAGGAGGAATAAACATAGCTATAATCGCCGTCCATGCTATAGCTGTTCTTGAGTAAAATGATTTCATCGATATAACCCATATCTTATGAGTTGATCATCGCCGTTTTATTGAATTTACTGGCATAACATCAAATAATTTATCTTCATACTTGCAATTTAGTGGCGCGAAATTAGTCTTCAGTGCCAGTTGCATTGTCAAATTGCAATCTCAGAATGCGTTTACACCGATTTTTAGTACACTGAATTACTTCAGTGCGCAAAAGTTTACAAATCAGATTTTTTAAAGCAAGCCACAAACCGTGGAGGATATTATGACGCCCCCCGAGATACTGCAACAATATATCGTATATCTTGCCGCCAAAAATTTATTTTAGTTCAAATTTCCGTGATCGTCGCGATTTTAGCGGATGTGTTTGGTGTTCTTAATCTGAGCCATAGGGTATTCTTCCCACGATCGATTGCGAGAGTAGCTTGAGATATGTGGAGTAATTACATGTCAAAATCATAGCGCGTAGCAACGGATGCCGGGCAAGCACACAATTTTTGTTTAGTTCCGACGAAGATCTACAAATCTATATTAAACAGCCGTTTTGAGGAAAACATGGGCAAGATTACTGCAAATTTCAATGACTCTATTATGAGCAGTACGCAAGATATAATAAATAATATAATCGACGCGATAAATTCTTCTGGCTATCTTCGTAGCTCTCCGACTATAAACTTTACAGGAGCTCCTATTGGTAGCGCCAATCCAAACACCATGACCGGATTTACCGTAGGTAATAACATATATATCAACCAGAACTTTGATTTCTCAGGGTATGACGCTACGCTTTCTGGTTCAATACTGCATGAAATAGCGCATGTTCTGTATCCTGGATCGGCAGGTAGCGGAACACCTCATAATGAGAGATTTTATATTAATGAATTAAATTTGGCAGAAGCAGCAGGCCTCTCTGTCGACAAATCCGACGTCGATTATCTTGCAGCGCAGTTCAGAAAAGATGGCTTCGACGATGATGCGATCCAGCGATTTCTGTCTTCATATCAGTCTTCTGGTGTTCCCTCCCGCACAGATAACTCCGATGGATTGATAATAAAAATTGGCTATGAAACAAATGCTTCTGGCGAAAATGAGGTCGACGCCGTACAGGAATATTCTTCTGACGATAAGATTATAGATACGCTCCCGGACTCAGACGATCCGAGCACAGGTGGCGGTACGACCACCAACGGCGGCGATACCGGCGGTACAACCACTAACGGCGGCGGCACCGGCGGTACGACCACCAACGGCGGCGATACCGGCGGTACAACCACCAACGGCGGCGATACCGGCGGTACAACCACCAACGGCGGCGATACCGGCGGTACAACCACCAACGGCGACGGCACCGGCGGTACGACCACCACGGGCGGCGATACCGGCGGTACAACCACCAACGGCGGCGGCACCGGCGGTACGACCACCAACGGCGGCGGCACCGGCGGTACGACCACCACAGGCGGCGACACCGGCGGTACAACCACCAACGGCGGCGGCACCGGCGGTACGACCACCACAGGCGGCGACACCGGCGGTACAACCACCACAGGCCCCGGTCCTGGCCCCGGTCCTGGCCCCGGTCCTGGCCCCGGTCCTGGCCCCGGTCCTGGCCCCGGTCCCGGCCCCGGTCCCGGCCCCGGTCCCGGCCCCGGTCCTGGCCCCGGTCCTGGCCACGGCGGCCGTTCACCGCCATTCCCGAAGCCTCCCGTTAATCCGCACGATCCCTTAGTTCTCGATCTGGCCGGACGTGGTATCAATCTGACATCAGTTGATGGCTCGAACGCATTTTTTGACTATTCCGGCTCGGGATTTGGTAATCAGACGGGATGGATCGTTCCAGGTGAAGGATTATTAGTCCTTCAGCCAGATAGCACCCCCCTTAAATCTGTTACTGCTCAAAATCTGCTTGGTGCTGTTAGCGGCGATGGCTTCGCCGATCTCGCTAGCCTCGACAGCAATGGGGACGGGCAAATCACAGCCACTGATGCAGGATTTTCGCAGCTTAGGGTATGGATCGATGCAAATCAAAATGGAGTATTGAATACGGGAGAATTATTTACGCTCAAAGATTTGGACATAGTATCAATAGATGCATCCGGTGTGCAAGCTGAACACACTGTTGCCGGCAATGAAATTGTCAAAGTCGGAACTTTCCAAATTGAAGGCCAGAGTGAACCGCACTCGATTGACGAGGTTAATTTTCTAGCCAGTTCTGTTATAACTGCATACAATCCCCCGGCAGGATTTGAAGTAAATCAAAATGCTTTAAATTTGCCTCAACTGGACGGGTATGGCCGACTTACAGATTTGCAAGTCGCAATGACGCTTGACGATAAGCTGGCATCAAAAGTTTCAAATCTGGCCAGTAACGCGTCATCGATGTCTACTCAAGCGTTCAACCAGTCGTTTGAGGATTTTGTTCAGGAGTGGGCAAACTCCTCTGATATAGACCCGACTAGTAGAGGTGCGTATGTTGACGCGCGACATTTGGCGGTGGTCTATGCATTCTACGGCATTGACCAACAAAGCCAGCCGGTCTACCAAATAGATCCAAATTGGCACTCAGGGCCACAGTGGGAGATTTTGTATCAAGACATCATAAACGAGCTAAAGGCACGCTTTGTAAGTCAAATTGCATCTTATCAGATTAATTCGAGCACCCCCAGCACAACACCACCGTCCAATCCACTGGCGGCGTTCTCCCTTGTACAATTCGATCAAAACACAGATCGAGTTTCAGTAAATTTCTCTGACCTTGTAGACAAAATTGTAGCCCTTGCTCCTACAGATCAATCTGCTGCAATCTCTTACTACAACCTTGCATTCGGGACGCTCAATAGCCTCAAACTCGATTTATTCAACGACTCTTCTCAAGCGCTTATTGCTGCGACATTACAAGAATTAGTCCGCATTGGAGCGCCGGGATTTATACAGCAACAGGCTCTAATAAATCTAGGCACTATATCTACAGCTGACGAGCGCGCTAGTTCAGGAAATGTAACCGTATCCGCTAGTTCATCGGTAATTATAGGCGCCAACGATATAAATGTGTCTGGCGGCATCAATGATGTATATGTCGTCGATACAAATTTCGGAAATGCGTCGATAAATGACGGAGGTGCCGACAGACTTTTAGTTATGCAGAATTTGTCGAAGTCCGACGTATCTTTCCAGAGAGACGTTAATTCAGACAATCTCATGATTGTAAATAAGGATACAAAAAAATCCATTGTCCTTGATGGATATTTTGGAAACGGTAACTCGTTTGGAATCAGTTTCAGCGATGGGCTGATGCAAGTCAGTGATGTTGCCATCGCCATGCAATCAAATGCGAACAGTATCATTAAAGCCGATTCATCTAATGATACAGATTTATCGTCCGTTTCCTCGATGCTTGCAGCTCTTGGGTTTCAAACTTTATCTATCGGAAATTCGTCTAGTGCTTCAATTAATGCAAGCGCCAATTCATTCGTTGTTGCAGGGGAAGGCAACGACGAAATTACGCTTGGAAACATGAGCTCTAATGAAACTAGAGGCACCGTTCTTTACAGCTCTGGCGATGGCAACCTGGAGATCGACGCCCACGTCTACAGCTGGAACACGGTGGCCAACACCCTGCAGCTCACCAATCTGAAAGCCGCCGACGTTTCCATCTCACGCTCCGGCAGCGATTTGCTGATGACGGTCACGGCCACCGGCCGGACCATCACCGTACCGGGCGAGTTCAACTCGACCAACCACGACGGCATCCAGTCGATCGTGTTCGCCGACGGCACCACGCTGA
>NZ_JBKFAV010000053.1:0-35824 GCF_053345825.1 Methylobacterium sp. C33D | reverse complement strand
TGGAGAGCTGGGTCGAGAGCGCCTGGCTGGCGATCGACTTCGCCTGGCTGACCAGCTTCTGGATCGAGGTGATGCCCTGGTTGGCGGCCTGGATCGACTGGATGCCGTTGGACACGCCGTCGAGGAGCGTGTTCAGGCTCGAGGAGCGGGCGTCGAGGGCCTGGGAGGTGAAGAAGTTGGTCGGGTTGTCGAGGGCGGAGTTGACCGTCTTGCCGGTCGCGAGCCGGTTCTGGGTGGTCGACATCAGCTGGGCGGTGTCCTGCAGCGAGAGCAGGTTCTGGCGCGTCGCGGCCGACAGAGTGATCGAAGACATGATTTGCTATCTTTCTGAGTCAACACGCCGCTTCTGCGGCAATCCCATGAGCAATAATGACGATGTTCGATCAAGCTCAATCTAGAAACAATTCAGAAATTGAATTAACAAAGTAAACAGGTCAATAACGAGTGCCAATATATTAATTTTTCTCCTGGTAGAATGTGCGCTGCATTGATCGACCAGTGGTTGATATTTTGCAGCCTGAGCCGGGGCAAGCGCAATGAAACCAACCCTACGTGAAGTCAGCAGCGCCTGTGAGCTATGTGGATTTGCTGCATCAGGTAGATGCTCACTCGGCGGACCGCTCAGCCGCGATATGGGACGGCATTCGTTTAGCTGCCGTCGGAAAAGCCAGAGCCGCCTCGCCGAAAGCCGGATCAAGCATTCTTCTTGCTCGGTGCCTGGATGTGAGGCGGTCACTGAAGGTAATGAGTGGCCTTCGACAGTTGGGATATTTGAGACCAAGACCAAAGAGCGAAGCCTGGTTTGCTGCAGCTGTCGCTCAAAAGCAGACCAGCGGGAATGCACCCACAGCGGTCACCCGAGCATCCTGTTGAGGTTCAGGTGTAGGCGACCGGCAGCTCCCCAACCTGGGTCGTGTAGCGCGGCGTGCGCATCTCGAACTTGGTGTTCCAGTCACGCCGGCTCACCAGCCCGGCCCGCGCCGGCACGACGGCGCCCCGGCCCCAGCGCGCGTTGCACGCGTCCATCGCCGCCATCAGCGGGCCCGAGCGCTCGCGGTCCAGCGCACCGATCAGCGCTCGCGGGCTGTGCGACAGGGGCACGAGGTCGTTCGTGACGATCCCGGCCTTCGAGTATTGCCACGGCCGCTCGCCTGGATCGCGCCAGGTCCGCGCCACCCCGTGCCGCGCTGCCCGGATCAGCGCCAGCGTGTCCGATGAGTGCTCCGGCAGTTGCACGGTGGTCGAGACCGAGCGCATCGGCTCGCCCCGGTCGTGCTCGCTCGTGTGGTAGAAGACCGTGACGTGGTCGGTGCCCAGCCCCTCGCGCCGCAGCTTCTCCCCGAGCCGCGTGGCGTGCGCCGCCACCGCCTCCTCAAGCACCGCCCGCTCGGTGATCCGGCTCGAGAACGAGCGCGTCACCGCGCAGCCCTTCCGCCGCGCCGGCACCATCTCCAGCGGCAGGCAAGCGACCCCGCGCAGCTCGTAGATGATCCGTTCGCCGACCACGGTCAGGCCCTTGCGCACCGGCCGCGGGTCGAGGTCTCGCAGATCCGCCACGCTCTCGACGCCCATCGCCTGAAGCTTGGCGAGCGAGGCCCGGCCGATGCCCCAGACCTCGCCGACGTCGATCCGGCACAGCCAGTGCGCGTAGGCCGCAGGGTCCGTCAGGTCGCAGACGCCGCCCAGCACCGGAACGCTCTTGGCAATGTGGTTGGCGAGCTTGGCCAGCGTCTTGGTCGGGCCGATGCCGACGCAGGTCGGGATCCCGGTCCAGGCCCGCACCGTGGCGCGCAGGTCGCGCGCGAGCTCGACCCGCAAGCCCGGCGCCACGTCCGACAGGTTCAGGAAGCTCTCGTCGATGGAGTAGATCTCCACCTGCGGGCTGAACTGCCGGTAGACCGCGTTGGTCCGCCCCGACATGTCGCCGTAGAGGGTGTAGTTCGACGAGAACACCCGCACGCCTCGGCGACGGCACAGGTCGCGGATCTTGAAGTACGGGTCGCCCATCCTGATGCCGAGCGCCTTGGCCTCGCTGGTGCGGGCGATGGCGCAGCCGTCGTTGTTCGAGAGCACGATCACCGGGACAGTGGCGAGCTTCGGGTCGAACACGCGCTCGCACGCGCAGTAGAAGCTGTTGCCGTCGATCAGCGCCACGGCGCGGCCGCCGCCGATCCGGTCGCGCGGCCGGGCCTCGGGGGTGCTCACGACAGCTGCCCGCGGGCGACGTGCCAGCGGATCGAGAAGCGGACCACGCCCCAGATCGCGCCGTCGCCGAACTCGTCGACCGCGAAGGCCGGCAGGTCCGGGTTGCAGAAGGCGAGGCGGGCGACGTTGCCGTCGATCACGAGGCGCTTGCAGCTCATCTGGCCGTCGATCGCCGCGACCACGATGCTGCCGTGGCCCGCCGTGAGGCTGCGGTCG
This sequence comes from Methylobacterium sp. C33D, assembly GCF_053345825.1. Classification (NCBI taxonomy): domain Bacteria; kingdom Pseudomonadati; phylum Pseudomonadota; class Alphaproteobacteria; order Hyphomicrobiales; family Methylobacteriaceae; genus Methylobacterium; species Methylobacterium sp. C33D. The sequence goes on along the minus strand of NZ_JBKFAV010000053.1, from coordinate 33,403 downwards.
ACGCAGGCGAGATCGCGGTCGTAGATGCCGGCGCCCTCCATGGACGAGCCACTGATCCGCCACAGGAAGGTGGCGGGCGGGTTCGGCACGAGCCAGCGTGGCAGCTCGAGCGCGCCCTCCATGAAGTCGTCGGCCGGCGACGGGAAGCCGGCGCACAGGGCCTGGCCGATCAGCGGCACACGGACGGCGTCCCGGCTGTGGATCAGCAGCTCGTCGATGTGGTGAGCTGTCATGAAGCTCAGCCCGCGCAGATGCGGCCGCGCGCGTAACCATGGGAGATCAGACGCCCACGGTCGGCGACCCGTCCCTCCGCGGCGTCGAGGTCCGCAAGCGCATCCGCGATCGCATGCACCAGAGCCGTCCAGCCGTCGCGATGTGCGGCCTGGTAGTAGTGGAGCGCGATGGCTTCCGCCTCGGTGAGACGAAACTCCACAGGTGGCTCATGCGGGACAGCGTGCATCGCGTTTCGATTCCCTTCTAGAACAGAATGAGAACAAAGCGCAGAGGTGATCGCGGTTCAATCGCCGGATTGGCGGCGGCTCGGATAGCCGTGGATCTCTGTGGAAGGCATCCGGAAAGACCAATGTTGTCTGGGCCTTGGCGCTACCGAGACCGAGCGGGGGACAAGACGACGATGGCGATGAAGACGGCGTTCGCGGTGCAGCCCCTCGAGCTTCACCGGACGCGGCTCCGGCCGGCGCGGCAGGAGCCGGCGAAGACCGGGAGTGGGGCGGTCAAGAAGGCCGAGAACCTGGCGAAGCGGATGCCGGGCGCGGCGGCGCTGAAGGTCGTGGCCGACGACGAGACTGGTGAGCTGGAAGGCGTCACGATCCTCGGTCAATGGGGCGAGATTCCTCACGCTTTCGCCGAGAGCCAGCATGGCTGATCGTCAGCAGCTTACCGTACCGCCAATCGTCAGGCCGGCTGCTCACACACCCGACTGATCTTCGACTGGCAGCAACAAGACCGCGACTTTCGCTTCGGAGGAGAACTCGATTGCAAGGCGCGGCTCGCTCACGCGCACCGTCCGCTACCGCTATCAACCTGACATGACGCTTGGGTAAGATTTTAGCTATGAGGTTGCGCTTCGAGTTAAGCGACGTCGCTCTAAAGTTGCATTTATGCGGAGGACGACGATGACGCGGCTCAATTTTGACAAGGCCTGGGCTCTCGTGCTGCTCGGTACAGCACTGGCTGCTGGCACATTCACAACTGCGATTATTCGTCTAATCCAATCATTGAATTAGAGGAAATCGCTACAAGGTTACCTTGGCCGCCGTTTTGAGGCGCGCTTTGCAGGAATGACAGGCGCCAAGCCTAGATCAGGCCGCCCGAAGACGGCGCGGTCAGCGTCTTGCCCGCCCGGGTCACCAGCTTCGAGAACGCCAGCGCGGCGGCCGACGCTTGCGCCTCGGACGGGAAGGTGCGGTCCGACTCCATCACCGTCAGATGCGTCGCGTCGAGGAGCACCCAGGTCCAGAGATGGCGGCCGGTGGATCGGATCTCGAAATGCATGGATGGCTCGGTATGCGAGTGGACATACCGGCACCTTGCGCTCGGAAAAGGCCCGGGGCGTTAAGGGTTTGCCTGGCGCAACATCCTGCGCCGGCTCACATCGCAGTTGCCCCCGACATCCTCGCAGATCACAGGCGGGATCAGCCGCGCCCCTTGGCCGCGAACTCCCAGACCGGAGGGCCCCAAGTCTGCCCGGGCTTCGTCCGGTAGCCGGAGAAGCGGTGGAACACGATCCGGTCCGGCTCGACGCCGACCACCGAGCTGTCGTTGACCATCAGCGCGCCGGCATACTCCACGCGCAGGAATCCGTGCTCCGAATGGACGCCGAACAGCTGCGGCGCCGGCCAGCCGAGCCGGTGCGCCTCGGCGCCGTGCTGGTCGAGGAAGATGAGCGCGTTCGCGCGCATCGCGGCCCGTTGCTGCCGCTGAGCGGGCGCGCGAGAAAAAAGCCCGCGCCGGCGGACCGGGCGGGCTTCTCGGGTCGGGCACCGAAAGGGAGGAAGTTCAGCCAAACCAGAGACTGAGGGTAGGCCGGACGCGGAGAAAGGAAAGCCCTCTGCCGGCGGTACTGCAGAGAGCGATGGCGCGGCGCCCATCAAGGCAAATCGAACCACCCAACGTCGCAAGCGTTCACGCCTCGCAACAACGGAGAGCACGACATGAAGGTGATCTCAGCGACCGTCCTTGGCTTGGCGCTACTCAGCGGAGCCGCTCCGGCCTTCGCACAGCCCTACGGCGGTCGCGACTACGGCTACGATCGCGGCGACTACGGCCCCCGTGACCGAGGCTACGGAGATCGCGGCTACGGCGACCGTGACCGCCGCGATTACGATCGGGACTATGACCGAGGCTCGCGCGGCGGGCGCGGCGACTACGCGTTCAACGAGGAAGAGTATCTGCGCTGCAATCCGGACGTGCGCCGGGCGGTCATCGGCCGAGCGATCAAGTCCGGTCTGGAACACTACCGCAAGGTCGGGATGGCCGAAGGCCGGAAGTTGACCTGCAATTAGGGCGCGTCTGAAAAGCCGAGTAGACTGTGAGAGAGCCCCGCGCGGCAATGCCGGCGGGGCTGAACAAGGCGCACGCAGCTTTTGGCGCTGAGCGGCTACTTGCTGCTGCCGCCGCCACCGCCGCCCTGGGGAACGGCGCGCTCAGGCTGATTGGCATTCCCGGAAGACGACGAGCTGTTGGAAATCGTGTCGGCCGGCTGCCCGGTCGGCGAAGCCGTCACGGCGCCGTTGCTACCGGTCGTGCTGTTCTGCGGCGCGACGACGCCCGAAGTGCCGGGTGCGGAGGGCGCAACAGGAGCTGCCGCGGGAGCCTGTGCATAGGCCCCGCCTGCGAGGAAGCTGAAGACGGCGGCGGCTGCGAGAACGCGATGGCGCATGAAAACCTTCCTTTGGGTTGAAGGCTGACAAACGCGCTCGCGTGAGAGTTGGTTCAGTATCTACGAAGCGAAGGCAGTCTGGAAAAAGCCCCGCGCGGCGGTGCCGGCGGGGCTGAAGGTTTGGGTCTCGGGCTGCCGCCACCGTAACGGCAGAACGCGAGCCGCAACCCCTCATTTGAGGCTCGAGCGTCACGAAAAGTCGCCCCGGCCGGAGCAGGGCAGTTCGAGGTGATCTCGCTGGGGGAGTGTCGAGACCCGGTCGACACGCGGGATGGCGGCGCGGTTCGGGCGCCGATCCGACTCACCGGCCCGCCAGCCCGATCTTCGCCAGCACGATGCCCCCGAAGGCCAGCAGCGCCGCCGAGGCCAGCCCCCAGCCGATCTTGCGCAGGTCCCGCACCTGCCCGGCGACCTCGGCCAGCCCCTTGGCCGCCTCCGCCTTCGCTCCGTCCACCGCCTTGTCGATCCGCCGCTCGATCTCGTCCCGCGCCACGAACAGCTCGATGTCGCGCCGGTAGGCCACGCCCTCGAGCTTCTCGTCCATGCGGTCGAGCTTGCCCCCGAGTGCGTCCATCTGGCGGCCGGTCGCCTCGACGCGCTCGATCAGGCGCCCGATCCATTCGGGCAGGTGATCCATCATGGTCCCGGTCCTTCGCTCGACGCGACCCGGCCGCGCCGTCCGGGCCCGGGGCGGTGTCTCGTCCGCCATCGCTGCGCGCCAGCTGCCCCGGGGCTTAGCCCTTCGACCCGACCACCTGCGGCACGATCTTGTCGACCGAGCGCGCCAGCATGTAGGCGCCGATGCCGACGGTGAGCAGCGACCACAGCTCGGCCGGCACGCCCTTGAGCGCCGCCACCACCTCCACCTGCAGGCCTATCATCGGCGAGATCACGCCCACCCAGGTGATCATCGCCAGCGCCCACAGCACGGTGATCGGCCGGGCGTTGCGCGCCAGCGGGCTGTTGGATGCGGCATCGGCCTTCATCACCTCGGCCATTGCGCGGCCGAGATCGGCCTGCTGCTCGATCAGGGCGCGCTGCAGCTCCAGCTGCACCTGCAGGCGCTGGCCCGCGTCGGGCAGCACCTTCTCCAGGATCGGGCCGAGCGCGCCGAGCAGCGTCGGGAGAAGCGCGAGGAACCCCATGGTCAGGCACCCTTCTGCATGTTGAGGCGGATGGCGTCGCGCAGGCGCAGCCACCAGGATTCCGACGCCGCCTCGGCCGTGCCGGTCATCGGCGCGAGCGGGTCGGGCCTCGCCGGCGCGGCGGGTGCCGGTCCCTCCGGCGCCCGAACCGGTGCGGGATCGCCCCGGCGGGCGTAGACGGGGCCGTAGGCGGACAGTGCCGCCTGGTCCCGCTCGCCCTGTCGGCGCGCGCGGATCGCGGCAGGCCGGTCCCACAGCAGGAAGGCTTCCACCGCCCGCAGCAGGTCGCCGGCATTGGCCAGCCGCACGACGCTAGACTGCGCGAAGTTCGGCGCGCCGATGTTGAAGCACAGCGAGCAACAGGCGTCGAAGAACGGCTGCGGCATCGGCTTGGCGAGGGCGGCGCGCACGGACGCGACGTAGGGCCCGAGATCGGCGGCGAGGAGCATGTCCGCCTCGGCCTGGGTGAGGGTCATACCGTCGGTCACGGTCGGCGGCCCGGCGGCGCTGATGTGGCCGCGGCCGATCGTCCAGACGCCGACGCTGTCGCGGTAGGCGCGCAGCCGGCAGCCTTCGCGCGCCGCCAGGGCCGCGCGTCCGAGCGATGAGAGGTCCATGGAAGACTCCTGTCCAGGCGCGGCCGCGCCCAACAGCAGGGCCCGGACTTCAGAGTTGGATGAGAACCGCGACCCTATCGGCCGCTGGGCGCGATCACGGCAGCTGTCGTGCCCCGAAGACGGAATCGGCCGCCGCCACGTAGCCGTCGGCGCCGGTGAACCGCACGAACACCTCGACGGTGTCCTTCGCCGCCAGCTTCAGGACCGTGGCGAGGTTGACCGCGCTGACGCCGTCGACCAGCGCGCCGGTGGCTGCGGCGCGCCCGCGCCCGGCAGCCGCTCCGTTGCGGTAGAACTGCACCTCCAGCGCGATCGGGGCGCTCGACCCGTTCCGCTTGTAGGTCAGCGAGACGGTGAACGCGTGCAAGCCTGCCTCGGCGGCCACGAACCGGTTCCTGGACGCGTCGAACGCGCCCTGCTCGTTGCTGTCGGCAGTGTTGAACTGGACCTTCGTCCAGGCGTTCGCCGCGACGTAGTTGTCGAAGTTGGTGGACGCGGCGGCCTTGGCGAAGTTGTTGAGCCGCACCCACGACGCACCGGTGTGCCACTTCAGGGCCGTCGCCGTGCTGTCCGCGTAGATCTGGCCCTGCGCGCCGCCCGCGGGCTCCGCGGAGAGCGGCTGCAACTCCAGCGCGCCGTTGCCGCGGACCTTCACCACCGACCGGCGGGTGGTCGTGCCCGGCGCCGTGGTCTGGACATCCAGGCAGGTGCCCTGCGCCGTCGCCGTGAGATCCTCCTCGGCCACGCCGAGCAGCGCGACGGCGTCGGCCGTGTAGGCGCCTCCGGTGTGGTGGCCGGCCCCGAACAGGCCGAGGAGTGTGTCGGCGGCCTTGATCGGCAGCGGCGCGCCCGGCGCGCCCCGCGCGGCCCGGGCGCGGCAGTTGGCGACGGGCCCGCGTTTACCCGCCGCATCGCCCCCGTAGGCGTCGAGTTGCACGGCGGGCTTCGCTCCGAGACCCTGAACGTGCACCGGCGCGCCCGGTTCGGTTACCCCCGACAGGCCGAGATAGCCCGTCGCGGCCGCGACCGTCATGGCCGTCCGGAAGGCGGTGCCGTCCGGGCTCGTCTTCACGGTCAGGTCGTCGCTCCCGAGCGTGCCGAACAGGACCCGGCTCGCGTAACCGGTCTGGAGCACGAGGCCGGCGTCGTTGGCCGCGGCCTTCTTGTTGAGGGTCAGCCGCATGTTGCCGGCGCCCGGGGTGAGCTCGTCCCAGGAGAGCAGCGCGGCCTCGGACTTCACCGCCAGGCGGTTGGTGGTGTCGGCGGCGGTGTTGACGCCCAGGGCCGGCACGCCGCCCTTCAGGTCGCCCGCAGACACGGCCGGGTGGCCGCCGGGCGTGACGCCGTCATGGACGACGAGGCGCCAGTTCGTGGTGTCGACGACGAACTCGCCCGGCCTGCCGACGAAGGTCGCGAGGAACGACCACGCGTCCCGTAGCCACTGCGTGCGCACGCTCATGACGAGGCGAGCCCCAGATCGAGGAAATTCGGGTAGGGGTCGGAGGCGAGGCCGAAATCGTCGCTCCGCGTGGCGGCCTGCGAGGCGAGCCCCAGATCCGGGCCGCTGCCGACGGCGAGCGTCTCGGCGACCGGACCGAACCTCCCTGAGCCGATCGGCGTCACCGTGTAGGGCGTGCAGGTCGCGAGGTCCTGGGCCGCGCCGCCGAAGATGTTGAACGCCTGCAGCTTCACGGTGAGCGGCGTGCCGATGTAGGCCGCCGGCACGCTGTAGCGGAATACCGCCTCGTCGAGCCGGGTGAAGGCCGTCCCGGCCGGGTGCGCGCCGGCCGGCGAGCCGGAGAGCCCGCGCTCCAGAGAGGTCAGGGCGTAGACGTGCGGCGCGGTGAGCGTCGCGGTGGCGAAGGACACCAGTTCCTGGCCGACCAGGGCGAGGGTGACGCCGTCCCGCGCGTCGGCCTCGCTCACCGAGGCGAGCGTGCCGCCGGACCGGCCGAGATCGACCGCGAGCGTGCTGGTGCGGTCGGGGTTGGGCCCGGCCGGCGCGGGCAGGTCCGCGGCGAGCACGCCCTGGCGGGCCGCGTCCGTGATCGTGCCGATCTCGACGAAGCTGGCGCCGTCGCGCGAGACCCAGACGTTTGCCCCGCCCCAGTACGGGTCGGCGTTCGCCCCCGAGGCCGCGATCCAGACCTGCGGCACGCCCGACGTCAGTGCGGCGGGCGGCTCGAAGATGAGCGGATCGTTGACCGGCGCGGGCGCCCGGTCGCGGTCGACCGCCGATCCGGTCGCGCCGACCGCCGGGTAGGCCGCCGCGGTCGCGGTCCCGCGCGGGAACTCCTCGGCCGTGACGGTGAGGAGCCCGTCCTCGTCCTCCTCGATCGCCGTGATGCGCACTGGCGTCCGGGCGAGCCCGAGCCCCGGGTCCGTCAGGGTCACGACGTCCATCGGCTCCAGGAGGCAGAACTCCCAGGACAGGCGGAACGTGTAGGTGTTGCGGATGTAGAGGGCCCGCTGCAGGGCGAGCTGCGCCACGAGCCGACCGATCGAGAGCGCGCAGATCTCGCGGGCGGTGATCGTGCCTCCGACCTTCAGGCCGTAGCGCTCGATCGCGCCCTGGTCGCGCGCCTCGACCGCGGTCGCGGTGTAGCCGTGGCTCCGGTCGGAGCACTCGACGCGCTGGACGTTGGGCAGCCCGTAGGGATCGCTGCGCGCGACCCGCACCGGATCGTCACCCTCGGCGGCCAGGACGTCGTCGTCGGTGAGGTCGTAGACCGGCGCGACGTCGGGCACGTAAGTGATGCGGGCGCCGCTGAGCGTCACCCCGGTCACGACCTGGTCGCCGTAGGGGACGATCCTGAGCCGCGCGCCCGACCACACCGCCGCGCTGTTGGTCAGCCGCAGCCACCGCGCCAGGATCGCATTGGCGGTCTCGGCGTCGGTGAGCGCCGGGCTCAGCCCGAGGCCGAGGGCCGCGCAGTAGGTCTGGTAGGACGCGTCGCCCGAGGCGCCGAACAGGGCCGCGCCGCTCAGCGCCGAGGCCGGCAGGCCGACGCCGTACTGCGCGTTGGTCAGGAAGTCCGAGATCAACGCGGCCGGATCGGCATCCTGCCCCAGCGGCCCCGCGGTGCCGGCGAGCCGCCCGACGACCTCGAAGGCGATGGACGAGATCGTCGCGCTGGAGCCCAGGTCGAAGTCGGGCGAGGCGAGGTAGGCGGTGCCGTTGTAGGGCAGCGCGGCGGCCGGGTAGCGCGCCAGCGCCGGCCCCCAGGGCTGCTGCGGCGTGTCGCCGGGGATGAGGCTGAGGAAGTTGGTCGGGAACGGCGTGACCGACTGGCCGCTGAACACCTCGCCAATGCCCTGGACCGGTCCCTCGGCCAGGCCGAACATGATCCAGGTCGAGTAGGTGTAGCCGGTGACGCCGTGACGGCCGCCGCCCTTGCCGCCCGCCGTCTTGCCGCGCTGGGCGTGCGTCTGGAAGCCGTCGGACCAGATGATGTTCGGGGCGATGCGGTTGGTACCGTAGACAATCGGGATCGGCAACGCGCTCGAGGCGGTCTGGACCTGCAGGCCGGTGTAGTCCGGCCGGACGGTGCGCTTCTTGCCGCCGAACAGGCTCATGGCAGCCTCAGACCGGATCAGCCTCGGCGGTCGCGCGGGCGGCCCAGAGGCTGAAGAAGCGGGGGTGCCGGCCCGGCTCGGCAAGGACGGGGTTGCGGGCGATCGGCTCCTCGATCACGGCCTGAGCCGGCGAGAAGGCGTGCACCAGCGTCAGCGGCGCGGTCGCTGTGACGATGCCGCCGTGGGCGTAGGCGCGACCGTAGCGGAAGACCACGACATCCCCGGGCTGCGGGCACGTGACCTCGGCGGCACGATCGAAGACGAAGCCGAGGTAGCGCTCGTCGTCGCGGTGGAGGTGCCAGTCCTGCGGATAGGGGCGCGGATCGAAGGCCGGCACGAGGCCGGCATCGACGAACACGCGGACGAGGAGCATGCCGCAATCGACGCCGACGCCGCGCAGGTCGGCGCCAGGGTGGTAGGGCGTGCCGAGCCAGCGCCGGGCCTCGCGCACGAGAATGCGACGCGCCTCATCTTCAGCGAGCACGCAGAGCCCTCAATGCGCTTCGTTCTCCGCGAATGCTGCCATACGCCGAGCCCTACCGGTCACGATTACCCAGATCCGGAACCCTTTACGATTTGGGAGTCTCTATACGAGAAAGCCCGAAATGCTGACCGAGCTCTGCCGGTCACTTCGCCGATGGCGCATCGTGAGATTTCGGCTCGCACAGCCACAGCCGGCGAGCCCGGATCCTCGAACCAGCTTAGCATGCGTTCGGCGGCGCCAACCGGCTCAATTGCGGGTTTCACGCCCGGTGAACTCAGAAGAACATGTCGCCGAACGTCAAATCTGCATATACGATCTGAAGATCAGTTTATAGACCTGCACCGAACGGTCGACAGCCAATCTTATGAAAGATTGGTGTATGGCTATCGCGGCCTGCGAACATCAATCGTCAGCTCGTCAGCTCGTTACCGAGTGCCAATCGTACCGCGAAACGAATTAAACCTCGAGCTATCGGATGATGGTGGCCCGAACATCGCCGGTCCTGCTGGATTGGTTGAATAACTTGGTACGGAGTAGCTGCTGCCGCCAGAATTAGAAAACCTTGCCAAGTACTCTGGGGCTCTGCGCTCCACGCAGTCCCCAGATCTATTATTATCGAGCTTCTGATCCAACATTTCTTTCGAGAATTTACCGCTTGTAGACCGCGACTGACTCGGCGTCCAATCAAAATATTTGGACTGATCGCACAGAGAGTCCCTGGCTGTCACGGACCCCATACCACCTAGAAGGAGAATGGAAGCGAACAAGATACGCATAATGTTAAACCTCACATATTTAAGGAAAATTCAGTCGAGAGGTATAAGAGTCAAACATTGACCGATCGCTGACATGAAAAGTTAACATCTTTTAAGGTTTCGGATGTGTAGATACCTTCGATTGAGTTGCCGCATGGCTAAATGGAATTTGAGACTGTGAAAGTGGCACATCACACCTGGCGCACGGCTCGCACTGGGCGGGGTCTTGCAAGAGATCCGCCGCGCCCGACCTTCCAGGCGAACGTCGGCAGCGGATAGCAACATGAAAGCCGGAGGTCGTGGAGCGCATCCGACAAAATCGGAAAAGACCTTACCACGCGTGCAGCTATAAAACCGAAACATAATTGGTATCAAAATGACAATTCGTCTGCGAGATCACGTCATTTCACTGTATCGATCGGTCATTGCGCGTGCTCGAAACGCCGCAAAAGGCACCGTAGGATTTGCTACCATTATTTACATATCTTTTGCTATCATAGTATCGGCGACCACAGCATTCGTCATATTCACCGAGAATTATACGCTTAAAGATTTAAGGCAGAAGCAGATACGGCAGGAATTCGAAGCTCTCTCCAGCTTGGGTCTCGCCAAGATTACAGCCGAATTGGGAAAGTCCGATGTCGCACTTGATACACTAGCAATGACTGACGCATATGGATTCGCGGCCGAAGAGACATCCCTATCCTTGGCGCGCGTCCTTGGCAATTTGCGCGAAGTTTCACCCGCCGCATATGCAGTGTTTGTCGCCTTTCCGGACGGCAGTTACAGCCTCGCTAGGCGCATCAAGAAACAGCTCGATACAACGGGCGAAGCGATAGTTGACGAGCACGGGCCAAAATTTGAGCTCCAATTTACCGAACGCTCAGCAGCAGGCCACAAAGTTCGTTTCATATATCTCAATGCCGATTATCAACGCGTCGTTAGCTCGGAACCCAACAAAGAATATCACGCGCCACAAACCCGACCGTGGTACATTGCCGGGAAATCAAACTCGAGAGCGCAGCTCGTCGGGCCGTATAGCTATGATGATGTCGATTTTGTCGGGCTGACTCTAAGTCGTCGATCGGCATCAAATAACAGTATCGTCTTTGGCGTCGATATAACGCTGGCTTCGTTAACAGATAGCCTCAAAGACTGTATATTCATATCCGGCGAGCGGATAATGCTCTTTGACACTGACGGTCAACTGCTTGCTGAGGCAAGCTCAGCGCGCCAGGGAGAGACCAATGATTTACTGCCATTGGGCTCGATAGATATTCAAAATAAGCAACGGGTTTTTGAGAGATTTAAAGAACATTCATCGCGCTTGACCGATGTAATGAGGATAGGTGATCGCGATTATTTGACGGGCTTCTATCCACTACATTCGCACGATAAGAAATTCGTACTTATAAATACCCTACCCGAAAGCGTAGTCCGTCTTCCGATCGAACAAATCATTCGAATGTCTCTGATCGCTCAAGCTGCTATCGGGATTTTAGCATTTATACTCGCATTATTCATAGCTAGTCGCGTCTCCAGTCCAGTTCATTCTCTGGCCGAGAAAGTTGAAAAGGTAGTGGCATTCGATTTTTCTCAATCATTAAAAGTCGAGAGTCGAATATTTGAGATTAGACGATTATCTAAAGCTGTTCAGACTCTCGAGCTGACACTCAAAGCCTTTTCGTCATTTGTGCCATCGTCATTCGTGAAATCGATAGTAGATCGGGACGTGTCCCTGACGCTTGGAGGAGAAAAGCGTAATGTCGTGGTTATGTTTACTGATATATCTGAATTTACAACAATTTCAGAGACGATGCCGCCTGATCGAATAATAGGACAATTGTCGAGATATTTTAGCACCATCTCCGCGACGATTGAGCGGCACGGCGGCATTGTCGATAAATATATTGGTGACAGTGTTATGGCGTTCTGGATTGATACTGAGGGAGTCGACGTTGCCAAAGCTGCGTGCGCAGCTGCTTTGGAAGCAGCCAACCAGATTTCGACTTTGAACAAGGAGTTCAAGTCCGAGGGCGTGCCGGTATTTACGACGCGGTTTGGGCTTCACAAAGGCGAAGCTATGGTCGGGACTGTGGGCGCGCTGGAACGTATGAATTACACCGTATTGGGCCATACGGTCAACGTTGCGTCCCGAATAGAAGGTCTCAATAAGATTTTTGGCACTACTATACTAATCAGTAGTCCAGTAAAAGGCGCCGCTGGAGACAAATTTCGGACGAGATACATCGGCGATGTGACTGTTAGGGGCGCCAGCCATTCGACCACCGTTTTTGAACTTGTCACATAAAAATTTTCGCCGCTAGATCTTTGTTCTATCAAGAACATTGTGATTCGCTGGCGTATCAAATATTGCCTTGATGTCGCTGACAGCCGAAGCAAAACCAGCGTCGTCGTGATCGTAGCGATGGGCGTCAACGGCGACGGCGGTCGCGATATGCTCGGCATAGATGGCGGTTTTTCCAAAGCCGAGATGTTCTAGACGGACTTTCTCCGCGAGCACGCTCGCCGCGGCCTGCACGGCGTGAAGCTGGCCGTGTCGGACGCGCACGAGGGCATCAGCGCGTCAGTGGCCAGGGTCATGAACGCAACCTAGCAGCGCTACCGCGTCCACTTCATGCGCAATGTGCTCGCCCATGCCGGGCGATAGGGCAGCGTGTCGACTCCGCGTTCACAGTCACGGTGTTCGCCCAGGGAGACGCTGAGGCGGACAGACTCCTGTGGCGGCACGTCGTCGACAACTCCGGCCGGACGTTCCTGAGACCGCCGCGCTGATGGACGAGGCCGATCCATACGTGCTGGCCTACATGAGCTTCCTGGCCGCACACCGGGTCGAGTTCCGCAGCCCGGACCCGCTGTAGCGCCTGACCGGCGAGATCAAGCGCCGGACCGATGTCGTGGGCATCTTCGCCAACACGGCGGCCATCAGCCGCCTGGGCGAGATCCTCCTTCAACAGAACGACGAGCGCTCACGCTACATCACCCAGGACAGCATCGCCCCCTCGCGATGATCCTCTCGTCAGCCTGCCCACCCTGGCAGCCTCATCCTCCCAGCCAATGCCGATAATGGTGGCGGCTCTAAGCCAGCTACACTATGCCAGGGAACACGACCGGACAGTCGTGATGCAACGTTGGTTAGGCGTTTGTAAAGAATGAACTCTGCATTTCAGGTATAATTCTGGAAAATGGCGACCGCACTGCCTGCGAATTAAAATTTGATGTGCGACGCATCACCGACGGCGGCGTCTCACTCTGCGCATGAGTTGCATGTCCGTATGTAATGGATGTTTGTCAAGCCATCCCGCTTCACGGAAGGATAACGGCCTAAGCATCCGAGGGATTCTTCCAAGGTATGCGGTTGGCTGCAGAGCAAAGGAACAGATCTGTGCATTCGCTTATTGCATCCGGGCCCAGTCATCCGCGGGCGACTATCTTCTTGCTAAGCACTCTCGTCGCTGGGGTGATTGGACTTATCACAGCAAGTTTCACTATTTTCATGATATCCATGGCGGTGTCTCTTCTTATCTTTGTTTTAATTTACCTATATTTGCAGAGGAAGTTGGGGTGGAGAGCGCTCGAGATTATCTCATTTTGGGATGTCTTGTTGCTGCTTTGGCTCTGAGCAGTTTTGTGATTGGAAATAGATAGAAATTATGATGTCCCCTGCTCTCTGGCTTGATTAGCCTCCGCCAGAACATATCGAGAGGAAGTCACATCGTGGGTTCGACTTTGAGCCGGGTGAGCATTCAAGGGCTGGTAACAGCCGTGGTGGCTCTCACCCTACTTGTTCACCCAGGCTTACCCGAAACTCCGCTGTACGTTTCGTTGTCTGGCATCGCGATGGCCGGCATCCTTTTGGCTTCCAACAAGGTCTCGGCCTACCTGAGAATATTCATTTCCGTCTACGGCCTAGGATACGTCCTACTGGCCGTCGCGGGTCTGCTGGGAGCAATGGGCGCGCTTCCATCGTCGATCACTTCGCTCCTGCCGCCAGATTTTGCTGCAACGGGTTCGGTCGCATTTGCGTTCATTATCCTCTTGATCTCGCATTCTAAGGCAATCCAAACGGTTACGCTTATCGCAGATCCATACTTCACAAATCGTGATGCTCCGGAACGCAATATTAGCCTCTTCCGTCTACTAGGCGCGACGGAGGGCGTGATCGGACAGCGACTCGTTGGCTTGTCGCTTCTTATAACATTCGCTCAAGTGGCCATACAGCTTCGAGCAAGTTTTCTGGCCCGCGACCTATTTAATGGGCTTCAAGAGTATAATATTGCCGCGTTCTGGTATCAGTTAACTTGGGTCTTCATTCCGCTGGCCGCATTGGCCGTTTTCACTTCGATGCTCGATACCGTCATCGATGAGTCTTTGCATCTGCGTTGGCGTACGTGGCTTACCCGCAGCCTTTACGAGCGTTGGCTCGACAGCGGTACCCACTACAGATTGCCGTTCGAAGCCGCTCATGCGGATAATCCGGATCAACGCATACAGAACGACGTCAATCTTTTCATAGTCCAGACGACATCTTTGTCTATAAAATTGCTATCACAAGCCACAACTCTGATATCATTCATCGTCATTCTCTGGAATATTTCGCGGGATTTCGTCTTCCCCTTTACCGATATTGTCGTTCCGGGATTTCTGGTATGGCTTGCCATCGGCTACGCGGTGATCGGGACTTGGCTCACACATGTCATCGGACACCCACTCATCAAGTTGTCCTTCCTACAAGAGCAAGCTGAGGCCGATTTTCGCTTCTCTCTCGCGCGCACTCGGATTTTTTCCGAACAAATTGCCCTCTTGAAAGGAGAGAGACAAGAAAAATTGCGGCTTGACGATCTCTTTGGTCATATCATACGCAACTATATCCAAATCATTATAAGAAAGACAAAGCTTTCTGTGTTCGTCAAGCTGTTCCAGCAAATCAGCAGTGTTTTTCCTTTCGTTTTGGCGGCGCCGGCGTTCTTTTCAAAACAAATAACACTGGGACAATTTACTCAGACTGCCGAAGCTTTTGGGAGCGTACAAAGTTCATTATCTTTCTTTGTGGAATCTTATACAGCAATCGCTAGCTATAGAGCAAATGCTGATCGACTGCATTCATTTGGGTGTGCGATGACGAAGGTCGAAGCCCACTTGGCTTCGGGCGTAGGATCGGTTGACGTTGTCGAGAATTTGGCGGGCGTTGAGGCCGCTAACTTCACACTGATGTTGCCCGACGGTCGAAAGATCGTTGACGGCGGAGATTTTGCTCTTTCGAAAGATCGGGCGACTTTGATCGTTGGCTCGTCCGGCTCAGGCAAGTCCACCTTGTTCCGCGCTATTGCGGGTATCTGGCCGTTCAGCAATGGACGTATCAGAGTCCCGGCAGGCCAATCCGTTTTGCTCCTCCCTCAGAAGCCCTACATCCCGCTCGGAACGTTGCGAAATGCTTTGACTTATCCTCGATGCGTGCAGCGTTTCCCGGAAAAGGTAGTTCGAGAGGCGCTGGAAGATGCCGAACTTTCTCATCTTGCAGATAAGCTCGACGTTGCGGATTGTTGGGATAACCGGCTATCCGGTGGCGAGCAGCAAAGATTATCGATTGTTCGCGCGCTTCTGATTAAGCCCGACTGGTTGTTTCTCGACGAATCTACAGCAGCTCTCGATGAGGCATGCGAAGCGAGGATTTATGGAATTTTGCACGAAAAATTGACTAATACTACGATTGTTTCGATCGGACATCGCTCCACACTCAACCAGTTTCATGATCGCTTCTTGGAGCTGTCGTCAATGAGTCTACGCCAAGTATCGAGAAACCATCGCGACCGTACGCTCACTCCGTCGGCAGGCATGAGAGGTCTCGGGTTCGGTATTGCTGGTCGGCTTTTGCGATAGGATCCGAGCCCTACACTCTTAGTGTCGCATTGATCGAGGAGAAAATTTCACCATCGATCTGGCGTCCTGCATCTTTTCTGCAAAGCCGATCCTTCTCAGAACGCTGCCTCCGGCGTTGGTACGAATGGAAAGCCGCGGAAGTTCGCCTCGTTGGCGAATTTGGACCGACAGGTCGCCAGGGTGTGGTCGCAGCCCTGGTAGGCCGTGAAGCTGTCACCCCGAGCCGGCAGCGCCGGCAGCGGGTAGGTGAGGATCAGACCGGTCGCGTCCGCCAGCTTGATCGTGGCCGAGACCCCGGCGTTGCCGCCCGAAGTGAACGTCACCGTCCCCTGCGTGAGCGCCTCGCTCGCACCGGTCCAGGGGATGAACGTCGCGCTCGCCCCGTCACCGACAGCCCCGGCGGAGGCGTAGGCCTGCCGCACGAGCCGGCAGCCGGTGTCGTACAGGGTGTGGTTGCAGGTTGGCTGCCAGACGTTGCGCGGCAGATCGATGTCGAGCAGCGTCAGCTCGCTTGCCACCGTCAGGGTCGCGGCGGTGCGCCCGACCTGATCGACGCTCGCCAGGCGCCCCGTGAACAGCGTGACCCCACCGATCGGCAGAGCGTCCCAGGCGGTGAGGAAGGCCCGGTCGCGCCGGATCGTGCAGCCGTCGAACACGCCCTCGCGCAGGGCTACCAGGAACGGCACGCCGCCGACCGTATCGGTCGGGCGCGCCGAGACCGTGATCCGCTGCTGGTCGACGTCGAGGCCGGTGGTGCAGCGGTAGCGCAGCCCGTCCACCAGCACGGAATCGGCGCGGTAGGTGGTGCCGTTCAGCAAGATCGGCACGTCAGCGTCGGTGTAGGCGAGGATCAGGCCGGACAGCAGCGTGAAGGTGAAGCAGTCGGCCATCAGCAGCCGCTTGTCGGCCCGCGCGCGCATCGCGGCGAGGTAGGCCAGGAGGGCAGGATCGGCGGGCCTCACGTGCGCACGCTCCGGAACTTGACCCCTTCCGCCTTCCACAGCCCGGCCATGACGTTCTCGAAGTCCTGCACGTCGTCGAGGAAGCGGCACAGGTAGGCGAAGCTGAACGCGGCCCCGACAACGGCGCCCGCGGCCGGCGCGGCCGGCAGCACGATCCGGTTCGGCGCGGCGAGGCTCCAGCCGTCGGCTGGCGCGCCGTCGATAGTGACGGCGCGCAGGGCAGTGATCCAGCCGACCGGCTCGGAGAAGCCGCCGAGCGTTCGGTGTGCCGGGAAGGCCAGCGACCGGCCGTCGCCGACGCCGATCGGCCCGCCCGCGACCGCGTTGTCGGTCGGATCCGTGTAGAGGAAGGTCCCGAAGCGACCCTGGCAGCGCAGGAACAGGCCGAGCAGCGCCTGCAGCGAGTTCGCGCCGAGCCCGGGGAAGGCCGAGCCCGAGGCGAGCCCGTCGAAGGTCACCTCGAACTCCCACAAGGGCGCCGCGTAGAGGCTCGCGCGCACCTCCCGGCCCGAGACGTGCGGGGCGAGCCGCGTCGCGAAGGTCGGGCGCTTGTGCACGGACCAGCCTTGGCCCGGCAGCGCGGGGAAAGCGGGCGGGACCTCGCTCACCCGCGCACGCTCACGAGCCGGAAGGCTTGGGTGGCGAACAGCAGCGCCATGAAGTGCTCCAGATCGAGGTCGTCGTCGGCGAAGCGGCAGAGCAGGCTCGATCCAGCCCCGAGCTCGGGCGGCACGGCGATGTGGAACGGCAGGGCGCGTCCGGCGACCTGGCCGTAGAAGCCCGCGAGGCGCGCGAAGTCACCGGCGAGCCCGCTCATCGCGAAGCCGCCGCCGGCCAGGACGTCGTAGGCCAGCTCGATCTCCCAGGACGGCGACTGTACGCGCGTCGCCCGCGCCTCCCGGCCCGAGACGTGCGCGGCCGCGCCGGTGCGGAACACAGGCGCGTAGCGCACCGACCACGCGAGGCCGGAGAGCGCCGGGAAGGTCGGGTACGGCCCCGGAACCGGTGACGGGTCGGGCGGCGGCGGCGGCAGCGCCGGCCCCTTGCCGCTGACCCACAGGCCCGCCGGCCAGTTGAGAGTATCGCCCCACACGTCGGAGCGCAGCGGGAAGGTCGGGAACGGCCGCGCATCCCAGTTCCAGACCGCGAAGAAGGCGGTCTGCAGCATCGGCAGCCCGGCGGCCGAGACCTCGTTGTGGCCGTCGTGGTACCAGTACTCGTGGACCGCCCGCAGCGCCATCGCGGAGAGCGTGTCGTCCCGCCGGGGCGTGTAAGTCGCCCCGTCGGCGCTGTCCCAGACCGACCAGAACGCGGTGAAGCTCTCCGTGCTCTTCGGGTCGTAGAACACGTTGGGCTGGTTGGTCGCGCGGTCGATCGAGCCGAAGCCGTACTCGACGGTGGTGATCGACTTCGAGAGCGGCACCCAGCGGGTGGCGGGACCGCGCGGCACCCAGCCCCGGCCGTCGCCGTCGTCGTAGACGGCGCGGTGCGGGTTCTTCCACCACCAGCGCAGCTGCTTGTTCGCCAGGATCTCCTGGCCCGGATAGTACCGGCTGCGGGTCTGGGTCACGCGGTCGCCGGTCGGCCGCGACACCTGCTGATCGGAGCCGAGCGGGTCGAGGCCGATCCCGAGATTGTCCGAGTCGGCGTAGAACCAGTCGTACTTCTCGCCGCCCTCAATGTTCCGCTTCAGGTAGGCCATCGAATAGAGCGTCGGCTCGCCCGCGAGCCCGAGGCCGTTCATCGTGTCGGGCCCGGGCGGCCAGCGGCTCCGGTCGGGCGCGGACGCGGTCCAGTTCGCCGCGTCGAGGCCGCCGCCGGCCGTGGTCCAGTCGGACAGCGGCAGGTAGTTGTCGAAGGCCACGAGGTCGATGCTGTCCCGGCCGTAGAGCTGGTCGAGGTGCGGCCACTGGCCGGCCTCGCCGGAGTGCTGCACGCCCATCCACACCGACCAGTCCGGCGAGTAGGTGATCAGGTTGTGCAGGCCCGCCGCGTCCCGGGTCAGGCCGGCCGCGTCGAAGATCCCGCGCACGTCGTCGGCGAGCCGCCCGAGCCCGTCGACGAAGGGGTAGTCCCATGTGACGGTGCCGTCGGTGCCGGTCGTGCCGGCCCGGGTCCAGCCCGGACCTCGGATCGCCTCCAAGCCGCGCAGCTCGGAGCCGAGCAGGAACAGGTCGACGCCGCCGGCCAGCACGCACAGGTTCGCATAGTGCAGGATCATCCGGCGGAACGTGTAGTCGTCGGCCGGGCCGGCATAGTCGACGGTGAGGCGACCGGTATCGCGGGTGAACTGCGACGGCTGCGCCGGCCCGAGGATCCGGGCCACCGTCGCGGCGGCGGCCGCGGTCCCGTCCGCGTCGAGCCCGATGCGCCCGCGCCACGGGAAGCCGGGGCAGTCCATCAGCAGGAACGGGTAGAACACGACGCGGTAGCCGCGCGCCTTCAGGTCGCGCAGGCAGCGCACCACGCTCTGGTCGGACGGCGTGCCGCCGTAAACCGCGTGGCCGTCGACGGTGGTGATCGGGATCAGGATCGGGGCGCCGCCCGGGCCCCGCGACAGCTGCGTCAGGCCCGAGACCTGCCAGTTCTCCTCCACCGGCTCGGGCCCGTCCACGCGCTGGAACGAGCCGTCGAGGTAGATCGTCGACGGGTAGATCTTGCAGACGCGCGCGTCGACCGAGGAGCCGAACCACGCCACGAGCAGGTTGACCGTGGTGCAGCCGGGCACCTGCTCGGTCAGGGCGTCGAGGGCGAGGCTGCAATCCGTGCGCCCCGAGCCCGGCGCCGCGTAGGTGTTGATCGGCTTGAACGGGCGCTCGGCCGCCGAGGGTGGCCACCGCGAGGCTCGGTAGGGCAGCGGGTCGTAGCCGAACTCCCCGGTCGCGGGCAGCAGGTTGAAGCCGGTGATGTAGTCGATCACGGCGCAGATTGGCCCCTCAGCGCGGCCGCTTCAGCCCGGTCCCAGCCGCGACAGGCCGAGATGCGCGCCCTGTCGGACCGCCTGGTTGATCGCCCGCATCAGCGGGCGCGAGTGGTTCTGGAAGAAATCCGCCACCGAGGCACCGTCCACGGCCGAGACGTTGATCTGGGTGGTGTGGTTCAGTGCGAGGCTCGGGGCCGGGCTGCCGCCCATGGCCGCGCGCAGCGCGCCGGCGGGACCGGCGGGCACGATCATCTCGCCCTTGTGCACCTGCGCGACCATGTCGTTGGGCAGCGACCACGCGCCGACCGCGAAGGACGGGATCGCCGCGGCGGCGGCCGCGACCGTCGCCTCGCCGGCGGCCGCGGGGCCGACCGCGGCGGGGCCGAGCAAAGGCGACAGGAAGCCGAAGATGCCCGCGAAGGTCTCGGAGGCCGAGGCCATGATCGACTTGACCATCGCGCCCGCCTGCGTGGCGAACGCCGAGGCCGCCCCCGTCTCCTCGGCCCCGGTCCGGGCGGTGACGCCCGCGGTGGTGGCCGCCGTCTTGGCGACCTCGCCGGCCTGGTGGGCCGAGACGCCGGCGAGCCAGTCGGCGATCAGCTTCACCCGCGCCTGCACGTAGCTCTGGACGATCGACAGCGCCGTGCTGCGCGCCGCCTGGGCGATCGTGGTCTGACCCTGGATCACGCTGAAGACGTTGCCGGTGAGCGTCGAGCCGATCTGCTCGTAGGTGCGCTTCGTGTCCTGGTACTCGGCCTTCTGCATCTCGCGCTCGGCCTGCGCGCGGCGGCTCGCCGATTCTGCGGCGAGCCGGTCGAGTTGCGCCATCGCCTGCCGGTACTGGCTCGTGCCCTGGCCCCAGATCTCGGCGAGCTTGCGCTGGTGCTCGCGCTCCAGGTCCTCGATCTGCCCCAGCACCGCGCCGGTCTCGGCCTGGCGCTCCGCGAAGCTGAGGCCGCGCTCCTGCGCCTCTTGGCGGAGGTCGCGCATGCGATCCTCCAGGACGCGCTTGGCGTTCTGGTAGGCCGTGTCCTCGGCGGTGGCGCGCTCCTGCGCCTCGGCCTGCTCCACCGCCCGGGTGTTGGCGATCTTCTGGGCCTCGAGCTGGTTCCAGGCCGCCGTACCGCGGGCGTGCAGCCCCTGCTCGACGGTCAGGGCGTCGTTGAGGATGCGCAGCCGCTCGCGCGAGCCGGTCTCCATCTCGGCGGTCTGGAGGGTGGCCTCGGATCGTGTGAGCGCGACGCGCTTCTCGGCGAGCGCCGCCTCGCCCTGCGCGAGCCGGGTCTGGAGCGCCGTGCGGGCCGAGAGGTCGGTGGTCGCGTCGAGCTGCCGGCGCAGGGCGTCGTTCGCCCGCTCCTGGGCGGCGACCTCGTCGCGCCGGCCCGCCGCGTTGGCCTGGGCGGTGGCCAGCGCCTCGCGGTCGAGGGCGTTGCCGCCGGCCTGCCGGTCTGCGAGCTGCTGGCGCAGGTCGAGCTGCGCGCGCAAAGCCTCGGCCGTGGCGCCGCCCGTGATGTTGTCGGCCTCCTGCGCTCGCCGCCCGGCGTTGATCCCACCGTTGTCGCCCGAGCGCCCGCGGATGGTGGCGGCCAGCGCGCCCTCGTCGCCGCTGCGCGCCGCGGCGGCGACATCGCGCGGCAGCGAGCCGTAATTGTAGGCCACGGAGGTGAGGGAGGCCTTCGCCCGATCGGACAGGCCCTGCCAGGCCGCGCCCACCTGCGCGGCGGCCTCGGTCTGGAACGCCACGAGGCGGCGGGCGAGATCGCGCTCGGCATCCTCCCGCGTCGTGACGGTGTCGGCGGTGACCGGGCTGACGCGGCCGTCGGCGCCGGTGGTCGTGTCCGAGCCGTAGCCGACGCGGAAGCGGCCGTCGTTGTCACGGTAGGCCGCGTTGCTGAACCCCTCGAACTTCCGGATCAGCGCGGCGGCGTCGCCGGTCGCGCCCTGGAGGCGCTGGCGCAGCAGGTCGATCCGGCCGGTCGCCTGATCGATCCCGGCCTGCGCGGTGTTGCCCAGGAGGTTCGCGGTGGCGTCGGTGAGCTGATTGGTGTCGAGCGGCGTCCGCGCCAGGGTGGCGTTGCGGCGCTCGATCGTCTCCAGCTGCTTCTCCAGCGCCTCGGTGACCCGGTTCGCCTCGTCGACCTGCCCGCGCAGGCGCGAGGCGAACAGGCCGGCGAGCGGGCCCAGGGCCGAATAGCTCTTGAGCTGCTCCTGCAACGACCGGGTCATCTCGTTGCCGTAGGCGCGGGCGCGCTCGACCAGGGCGGACAGGATCGCCGCCTGCATCTGGTTGGCATTGCCGTTCTGGCGGGCGAGGTCGAACTGCGCGCGCAGCTCGCGCGAGACGCCGCCGAGTGCCGCGAGATACGGCCCACCGGCGGCGGCGGGGTCGCGCAGCGCCCCGGTCAGCGCGGAGGCCATCTGCTTCGCCTCGTCCTCGGAGGAGGCCATCATGGCGATCAGCGAGACGATCGAGGCGTTGGCCGAGCCGGTATAGCTCGGGACCGAGGCGAGCATGGCCTCGATCGAGGCCGCGCCCTGGTCGGTCATGCCCGGGACCTTGGTCAGCTCCAGCGTGAAGGCCTGGAGCATCCGGGTCGCGTTCTCGAAGCCGCGTGCCTGCGCGGCGGCCTGGAGCCGGTCCATGTTGCCGGCGGCCGCGACGGTGCGGCCCTCGACCTCGAGCAGGCCGGAGCCGTAGATCTGCGAGCCGCGCCGCCACTCCTGGAAGGCGCTGCGCTGCCGCTCGATCGCGCCGGTGAGCCCCTGCGTCGACAGGGCCGTGACGTCGAGGGCCCGCGAGGCCGAGAGCGCGTTGAAGGCGTACTCCACCAGCGCGGTGGCGCCAGACCGGGCCGCGGTCGCGGTGGCCGCGATGGCGGTGCCGACGGCCGCGTAGGTCCGTCCGGTCGCGCTGGACACGGCCTCATCGGCCGCGCGCAGGCCCTCGTAGGCGGCGACCAGCGCCGCCACGGCGCGGGCCTGCGTGGCGAGCGCGGACGTGTTCTCGGCACTGGCCTGGATCTGCCGCAGCGATGCGGTTGCCCCATCGATGGCGGCCTTCAGCTCGTCATAGCTCTGGCGCGCGGTCGCGTTCTGGCCTCGGGCCGCCGTGGCGAAGCCCTGGATGGTGCCCTTGGCCTGATCGGCGGCCGCGCGGATGCCGCCGGCGTCGCCGCCGAAGCGGACCTGGATATCGTCGGCCATGGTCGAGCTCGAATGCGATTGCCTCTACCGGGCGAACGGCTGCTGTAAGTGGTTTTGCGACGGGTGGGTTTCGGGTGGCAAAACCTAAAAAGCGAAAGCTTACTTCGAAAATAACGACTGGCGGCTCCGAGCCAGGACCAACTATGGGCGGGTTGTCCGCAAGCTGGAACGCACCGTCATCTTCATCAAGAGGTTTGCACCGAGCCATACGAGCCGAACCTTACTCGTTTCGGTGACGGCGGCCATCGTCGAGCGGTTTGCGGAAAACCTCTAGTCGTTACGTGCGATCCTTGTTGGCGAAGAATGGGAACAGCTCACCCTTTCGATTTTCGACGAGTTGCTAGCTTTTATCAGAAGAGCAGCGATTTTTTAAATTGTTTCAAAACGTAAAGCTCCGAACTCCGAAAATTCACAAGCAATATTTTGTACATTAGAATTGATTGCACGTCTAATAAATATACAAAAATCGACAAGTCGATAATAAATACAGAAATTCTCGCTAGTGAAGATTGTATTACCGGCTTCATGTATCATTGCATAGGTCATCGTCGGGTTAATATCACATCATCAAGATGCAAAATTTTAATAATTCAAGGTATTTGTGCTTCCGCAGAAGGCAGGAAAAACTCATTTAGTATCGCCTATGCGTGATCTATGAATTATATTACTGCGAAATTATGGAATTTATTAGAACAGCCCATATTGTATTGCGTCGAGATGACCGGGCATGAATTGGCCGCAAAGCTTGCGAGAGCCAGCCAGTCGCTCTATAACTCATGGTTGCATCACGCCCGGGCATCAGCTGAAAAGCCCGACTGAAAATAAATGAATAAGAGGTTGAGACGTGCCACGTAGAGTGAAAAAGGAAAGTGTATCAGTAAGTTTTCACTACCTGATTCGCAGGCGCTCGGATCAACAGGGTGAAACTAAAATTATACCGTTTTCTATGGCCGACTTCGATCATCTGCAAGAAAATATGGAGGATCAAGATCCGATCGATTTTGATGACCAAGAAAGCGTCGATCGCCTCCGATTTAGCTCAGAAATTATACTACTCAATTTAACTAGAGAGAATAGTCGCACGATCAGCGGAACGTTCAAAAATCCGTACTCAGGACATGCTTTTGAGAACACTCACAAAGGAAAAATCCCAGCAGAAAGCGTTAGTTTGCGCCCATTCCATTTTTTATTATATCTTTCAGAAGGCGGACGAATTTATATAGCTTCGCAGTATTTAGGGCAATATGGCGGTTACATTGCACTGCAAAACACTATTCAACGCATGTTGCCCAAGTATGAGGATATTGAGTCTAGAACCTTCCGGTCCGACACCTTAAGTCTCAAAAAGGCAGAGGCAAAAGAGATTCGAGTTACTCTTTCACGTCAATCATCATCCATCGCAAAATACAACCCTTTCCAACAAGACTCTATAGTCACCTTCAAAAAACAAAGCAAAAATGATGGCTTTGAGACAGAAGTCTCGGAAAAGATTTTTCCGTATTTTGGCAGAAGAAATGCCGATATTCAGAAAGTTGTAGCCGACGTCGTAAATCAGAACGAACTCATGGATGTCAAAGACACCGATATAAGCGATTGCACTATTATTGCAAAGATAAATGGTCGAACCAAAACTATATATATGCTCGACGACGGGAATTTCGCAACGAAATTCCCGATCAACGTGCAACTGGATACTGACGGGCACCCAGACCTGCCGCAAACAAAAAACGAGATGATCAGGGTACTAACTCAGGGAATTATCGCGAAGAGCGAAAATGTTTAGCATTAGCAAAATATACATAGATAATCGTGAAACTTTTTACGATTACAGCACAAATCAATCTCAGTCTAGGTCATTATATTTCGTCTTGATCCTCACTATCAGTGCAATCTGCGCCGCACTGTGTAGCGAGCCGAACGATAATTTTGTCGGTGCGATTATAACGGCGCAGTCTATCTTGGCTGGCTTCGGGTTCAATGTACTGTTTTTTTTGCTGTCGTCATCTAATATGACGCCAAATCACGACCCATCCTCCATTGAAGGCGCGCTGAGGTCCAAAAGGCTGACTAACCTTTCGAGTGAGATATTCAGCAATATTTCTTACTTCAATTTAGTCTCAATTCTGTCGGTTTTCTTGGCGTTGCTCACGATGATGCCTGGATTTTCAAAATCGTCGATCGATTTACTATCGAGTCTGATGAGTCATTATTTGTCTGATTACGCTAAGGAGTTGTCTACAACTGTGGAGTGGGCCAAATCTTTGATTCGTTTCCTATTGTTTTCGGCGTTATACGCTATGGTTTTGGAGAGCATATATACATTCGTACGAACAATTTGTAGAATTACTTTTTACTTCCGGAGAAAACTAGAGATTTTGCATCAGCAGCATGATTGATAGCTTTTTTGGTCAATTCGATTTCGTTACATTTTATTACGCGATGAAGATTGCAACATAATGAAACATCAATGATAGTAAATTCTCCCCTCACACCTCTGCATTCCGTTTTCCTGCAAGACAGAGCCAGCGCTCAATTTCGGTAAAGCCTGAAGATTTGAGATCGCAACTTACTTGTGGAATGCACCAGCCGTGCGCAGAGCCCTTCTCGCAAAGTAACCGGTTCATTTTGCAGCACATCTTGCAATCTACAACAATCGGGTACTATCAATCGTCGTGATTGACCGCTGACCTTGTCACTCTCTCACTCATTTAAGCCGCTATCGAGCCGCACCTTAGGCGCAAGCGGCTACCGCCAAGCGGATCATCAAAACATTCTCCACGGCTTATAAGCGGTTCGTCCAAGAAGCGAGCTGATCAACCTATAGCCCTACTGCGCCTTCACATGCCCGTCGGGGAAACGCAGGATCATCGCGCCGATGCCGCTCGGGTCGTCGGCCGCGGCTGCAGCCGCCGCGGCCAGCGGTGGCGGATCGGCTGGCGCCTTCACGCCCATGAACGCCGCCACCAGTTCGTGAATCGGAGGATGAGCCGTCCAATAGCGGTAGAGCCGCCGCACGTCCCAGAGCGTCAGCTCGCTGACGGTGTCGAGCGACCATCCGGTGACGGTGCAGATCCGGCCGTAGACGGCGTCGAGGTCGAGGCGGCGCCCTGCGCCGCCCGCGCTTCCCCCGGGTCGGCACCCGCGGAGGAACTGGGAAGGTAGCCCGCGAGGATCAGCACGGCGCGCGTCGCCTCGGCGAGGTCGGCGCTCGTGGCCTCGAGATCGCGCAGGGTCGCGATGTCCGGCTCGTGGTCGCGGGCGAGCGCCGCGCTGACTACGGCGAGACCGTAGGCGAACGGGCTCTCGCCCGAGCCGCGCGCCACCAGCGGCTCCAAGGCCTCGACCTGGCGCAGGGTGAGCGGCCGGACGATCCAGGTCTTCGAGCCGAGGGTGATGGTGGCCGGAAGCGGCCGCGGATCGGCGCTCATCCGACATCCCCGAACGACCAGGTCGCGACGTTGCCGGCCGCGTCCGCGAACACGCTGAAATCGAACTCCGGCATGACGAAGTCCTCGAGCTTGGTGCCGAACCCGAGCTTCGAGGACGTGCAGTTGTTGAAGCGCACGTTCACCGCGTTGCCCTGGAACGTCGTGTAGAACTGCGCCTGGAAGGTCGGCGTGGTGCCGAGCAGCTGGTTGGTCACGGTGAAGTGCTGGCCCGCGCCGGCCAGCGCGTAGGTGTAGTTGATCAGCAGCATCTTGCCCTGGTCGGCGGCGGCGAAGGTGTAGACCCCGTTCGCCACGCTGTACTGGCCGGCGGCCGGTGCGGAGCCGACCTTGGTGAAGGGCAGGCCGGTGAGCGCGTTCAGCACGCCGAGATCGTCGGCCGCGGTCGCGGCGTTGGCGACCGTCACCGTGTAGGGCGACCCGGCCGGGATCGTGCCGGACTCGCCGAACGCGGTCATGAGCTGCCCCGGCACCGGGGTGACGCCGTAGAACAGCGAGGCCATGGCCAGCCCGGAGATCCGGGCGACCTTGGCCTTGCCGGTGGTCTTGATCGTGCCGCGGGCGATGGCCAGCGGGTGCTGCTGCTGGCCGTAGAGTTCCTTGATCGTGGCGGTTTCGTCCATGGTGACCTCCTGGACGAGGCCGAAGTTCACCGGGGTCGCGTTGGCGATGTCGGTGCGGGTGCCGATCAGGACCCCGGAGCCGAAGGAATACATGCGGGTCTCCTCTCAGG
The DNA here is from genome assembly GCF_053345825.1 of Methylobacterium sp. C33D. Classification (NCBI taxonomy): domain Bacteria; kingdom Pseudomonadati; phylum Pseudomonadota; class Alphaproteobacteria; order Hyphomicrobiales; family Methylobacteriaceae; genus Methylobacterium; species Methylobacterium sp. C33D. The sequence goes on along the minus strand of NZ_JBKFAV010000053.1, from coordinate 6,755 downwards.
ACGTGGGGGTCAGGGCGCGGCGTGCTCGATCTCGGCGACCAGCGCCTTCACGCGCTCCTTGAAGGCGTGGACGAGGTTCCACAGCGCGGTGTGGTCGCCGAGCGCGGTGCCGCCGAGCATGTCGGCGTGCAGGTTGTCGATGCGCGCCGCCAGCGTGTCGCCGCGGATCGGCGGGCCGTACCCGCGCACGGGCGTGGGCTCGGGCGCCTCGGCGGCACCCGGATCGAGCTCGGATTCCATAGGGATCTCCTCGGTCAGGGAAGCTCGATCGCCACGGGCACGACGAGGAGGCCGTCGCCGTCGAGGTCGCCCGGCACCTTCACCGGCCGGCCCGTGATGCGGACCATGTACGGGGTGCCGGCGAGCGTCGTGCGGCCCAGCGCCAGGTCGGCGCCGGCGGGCGCGAGAGCCTGGTCGAGGGCGTCCATGATCTCGTTGAGTTGCGCCGCGCCGATCACGCGCGGGTCGCGCGCGTCGATGTAGACGAAGATCTTCACCTCGATCGTCCGCCGCGGCACCGCGCCGGACGACCACGCGTAGCTCTCGTCGCCGCCCTCGTGCAGGAACACGGCCGGGCGTTGCGTGGCCGGCACGTCGGCGAACAGCTTCAGGCGCCGAGTCGGACCCGACTTCCAGCGATAGGCGCCAGCCACGACGGTCTGGAGCGCGACGACCGCCGCGTTACGGGGCCCGAGCGGGGCGGTCACCTCAAGATCCCCTGGGCCACTGCACCCTTCAGCGCCGCCACGATCGCCTCGGCCCGGTCGGCGAGGGACGAGCGCATGAACGACCGCTCCGGCGTGTTGGCGGTGCGGGTGAAGCTGCGCACGTCGACCGCGCGCGGGGCGATTGTCTGCCCGAAGGCCTGCGTGATCGTGCGGACATGGGCCGCGACCGTCTCCGCGCCGGTGAAGCCGAACTCGTGGCGGGCGCCGTATTTGACGTCGCCCGACTGGCTCACCGTGCCGGTCACCGCGTCGTCGCTTTGCTCGACATCCGAGACAATCGAGCGGCGCAGGCGGCCGGTGACCACGTTCAGCACCTCGCCGGAGAGCTTGCGCTTGATCAGCGCCTCCAGCACCAGCCGCTCGACCTGGACCGCCTTCACCATCTCGGCGCGGACGGTGTCGGGCATCCGGTCGAACCGGGCGACCACCCGGGTCTCCGCGACCTGGATCTCGGTCAGCACGGCGGCACCACCGCGCGGTAGGGCTGCAGCGCGGCCGAGACGAAGTCGGGCACGGCCGCGATCCGGTACGAGACGGTCTCCTGGCCGCCGAGCGACTTGGACTGCATCCCGATCCGCTCGGCGTAGGCCATGCGGTCGCGGATCCAGTCCAGCGCGGCGTTGGCGAGATCGGCCGGGACGTAGCCGTAGGTGATCGCGACCGCCTCGCCCACGTCCTCGGCCGAGAACAGGTAGCCGCCCGCGTCATTGACGGCGTACTGCCCCTGCGCGGGGCTCTGCTCGACCTGGGTGAGCGCCGCGCCGGTGCCGAAGGCCACGCCGAGATCGCAGGCCCAAGGACCGTAGGGCTGGTCCGGATACACCGTGCACGGCGCGCTCCCCGGGAGCGGCACGGGCCCCACCGCGATCTGGTAGCCGGCCGTGTACGCCACCGAGACGGCCGCGGAGCCCGGCGGGGCTGGCAGCGTCAGAACCTGCGGCCGGCCGGGCGGGGCCTCGTCGGCGGGCTGAAGCGTGTAGCCGCCGCGCGATCCGGCGTCCTCGGCGGCCACGATCGCGGTCGAACCGACGGTGACCGTCTCGATCCCCGTGACCGGCCAGTTGGCGAGGAGGATGCGAGCCGCTCCCCCGGTCCGAACCTCGGTGTAGCGCCGCGGCAGGATCGCGGGGCGGTTCAGCGCGGCCAGGATCATGCGGCTCACCGCCGTGATCAGGCGCTGCACCGAGCCATCGGCATCCTCCTGCACGCCGAGATCGGCGAGCCGCACGAGGTCGTGGGGACTCGGCCAGATCATGGTTCAGGCGGCGGGCGCCAGGGCGTCCCGGGCCCTGGCCCGCAGCGTGTCGTTGTCGACCGGCGGCACGACGCGGATGCCGCGCTTCCTCAGGAAGGCGAACAACTCGTGGCGCTTCATCACGTCGATGTCCGCGGCCGTGACCTTGGCCGGATCGATCCGCTCGGCGTCCTCCTGCTCCAGGCGCCGGCGCTGATCCGCCTCGGCGATCATGCGCGCCACGTCCTCGTCGGGCATCGCCGCGACCGTCTCGGTGAACAGCGCCACCAGCCGGGCGCGGTCCTGGTCGAGCGTTCCGAGAGACATGGCAACCGAAGCTGTAGCCGGGCCCGGCGCAACCCACGGCGTGAAGCCGTGCGCCTCTAGCGCGCGGCGATGGCGCGGGTCGACGTGCACCGCACCGTCCTCGTCCGGCTCTAACGAATGGCCCTGGTGCGAGAAGCCGGTCAGCCCCGCTGGGGCGCGCATCTTGATCATGTCGAGGTTCCTGCTGCGAGGGGCGGGCGTCAGGCCGGGGCGCCGGTCCAGACGTTGCGCCAGACCTTGGCCAGCCCGTCCCAGACGACGGGCAGCGACAGGGTGGTGTCCAAGTAGAGCTGGTCGACGAGGGGCGCGCTCGGCCGTCCCGCGGTCGGGCCGGATAGCGCGTGCGCACCAGCGCGGATCCAGCCGTTGGCCTCCAGAACCTGCGCGTCGAAGACCGGCACGTCGAGGACGGTGCCGGCCGTACCCCGGTAGGGGGCGGCCGTTGGCGACCGTGACGTGCGGGCGCCCGTCCCCGGGCGGGAACATGCGGGCGAGTGGCGCGGCCATGGGTGCTCAGCCGTTGGCGATGTTGGTGATCACAGCCAGGGACGGCGGAAAGTAGTGCTGCAGCACCTCGTCGGCGTAGACGCCGTACTCGTACTTGCGCGAGCGGAGCGGCCACTCGATCTGGTAGTAGTCCTGCCGCGTCCGCACCTGCATGACGTTGCCGACGTTGTTGATCGGGTACGGCAGGGTGCCGGTGGTGAACAGGATCGTGCCCGCCGGCAGGTTCGGGTGGACCTTGATGTCGAGGGTCGAGCCGCCCGCCATCGAGACGCGGTTCAGGTAGGTGCGGGCCATGAAGCCGCCGCCGAGCTGGTCCCGGGTCACCGCGATCTCGTACTTGTAGGCCGAGCTCGCGTTGCCGGTGAGGATCTTCCGGGAGATGCTCAGCGCCTCCTGGCTGTTCACCCACATCGTGTCGGGCGAGAGCCGGTAGAGGTCCCACATGGACTTGAGCACCGCATCGACCTCGACGATGCCGCCCGCGCCGTCAGCGGTGAGCGGCGTGCCGATGCCGGCCGGGCCCGGCGGCAGGGTGAGGATGGTGGCGCCGGAGCCGGGCCGGAACGCCTGCGTCAGGAGCCCGTCGAAGGACAGGGCCGAGGTCGAGCGGTCGACCGTGCCGAGCGAGGCGGCGGTCTGGGTACCCGCGGCCGCGGCCGTGATCAGGACGGAGTTGATCGTAGTGATCGCGCCCAGCACCTCGGCGCCGGCCGCGCCCCAGAACCACGCGTAGCCGAGCGCGCCGGGCACCGGGGTGACCGAGGCGGCGATCGATCCGGTGGCGCCGGAGGTCGCGACCGTGGCGGCCGCCGAGCGGGCCGCCGCGCCGCCGCCGAACACGTCGGTCGAGCCGTCCGCGTTGGTGCGGGTGATGGTCGACTGGATCCCGCCCGTGACGGTGCCGTTGATCACGCCGTCGAGCGCCAGCGCCACGGCGATCACCGACCAGGTTCGCTCAGAGAGCGCGCCGCCGGTGGCGGAGCCGGACAGCGTCGGGGTCGGCGTGGTGCCGAGCGCGAGCGAGGTGTTGCCGCCGAGCAGCATCGCCTCCTCGCCGAGCATCAGGCTCTGGAGCCCGGTACGGGCGGCGATGGCGCGCACGTCATCGAAGCCCAGCGCGGCGTACTGGGCCTCGAACTCGACATTCGACTCGATGCCGATGCCCTTGTAGCTGGCGGTGTAGTCGGCGGTAGCGACGACCTGCACGCCGCCGCGGTTGCCGCCGGAGACGCCGATGCGCATCCCGGAGACGTTGATGCCGGTGATCGCCCGCCACGCGGCCTGGATGCCGCCCTTGCCCGAAACGCGCGGGATCGCGTTTCGCAGGGGCGTGAGCACCGGGTAGAGCGACTTCGCGCCGAGTTCGAGGTCGTAGAAGGTCAGGCCGGAGGTCGGCGAGGTGCCCTGCGCGAAGGTCGACTTCTGCAGATCGATCCCGAGCTGCGCCAGGATCGGGTCGGTGAGAGGCTTGGACTGCGCCTCCTTGAGGAGGGCGAGGACGTCGACATGCTGCGTCATGGGTCGTGATCCGGTTCGGATGCACGGCCGCGCCGGCGCTGACCCGTCCCCGGGGCGCGCGACATCGGACGTAAGGGGGATGGTGGGCCTTGCGGCCCGTCGGGGGACGCGCGCGATCCGTCCCCGGACCCGCGGTGCGTCGAGAATGGTCGGTCCAGTGCCGGACGGTCTAAGTCAGGCTGTCGGCCTCCAGACCGACAATCTGCCTCGAGTGGATCGCTGCCGGTCCGTTTCCAAGCAGCGGATGGATCGAACCGAACACAGCCCTAGGAGCCACTCTGGCCTCGATGTGTGCCGATAGGCACCGACTGTAACTCCAAGCCTCTGTCAAATCTGCTCGCAAGCACAACCCGTTTTCGAGTCTTCGGGGTGACTGCCACTTAATGTTTATCCACAAGATCGCAGTCGAAAACGCAGCCATCACGCCGCTCGGAGTTCAGAATTTAAGGACATTGAGGTCATCGGATCTAAAGAAGGAATGTCGAAGAGACGCGATCAAATTGGACCGATCAGACCAGTCGAAATCCTCGTCGTTGGCCAAGCTGGCGGAGTTACAAAACGACATTCTTAAGCAAGGCGACAGAAAGGTTACGAGGCTGTGATGGGCGGCTTTTTTCGAGTTGAGTTCCAGGCGCGCACTGACCAAGCGTCCGGCTCTCTAGCGCTCGCCAACGGAAAGGTGGCAGGCCTAGACGTAGGCGGCGGTATCTATCGCGGCAGCTATGTCGAGGAAGGCGGCCGCGCACGGGGAACTGCAATCCTGTCGTTTCCTGACGGTGGCGAACTCGTGACGGGGATGCGTGTGCCTCCCGGAGCCGAAATCACAATACCATTCGATATCCCTGTCGGGACCTCGACCAACATTCATGGCACATCGGTTGATGTGGCCGGCCGTAGAGTTGACGTTATTTGGCGTCGTATTGCTGATTTGTAGATATTAGTCAAATTATAGAGCCTATTTGATAAATAGACAATAGGGTTAATTGGTAAATATTGCAATCAATTATGGATATAGTTGTCATATGTAGACCGCAGGCCGACAATTCATCATGGCGTAACAGCGGAACACTCGATCAACACAAAATTCGGAGCTAAAGGTATCATGAATTTTGGCAGAAAATCGATCACTGTCGCTGGATTTATGATCCTTTTCATCGCCAATGCCAATGCATTGCCGCTTACCCGAGCGCAGATCAATCAGTGCCAACCGCATGGCGGTGAGCGAAATGCGGAAGCAGATCTGGCGGCCTGCAATGCTGTCATCGACTCCGGCCTCTGGCGAGGCGCCATTTTGAAGATCTTCATCTTCAATCGAGGCACGCTCCTGGCCGAGAAAGGAAATTTCGATCTGGCATTGAAGGATTTCGACAAAGCCATTCGACTCGATCGAAATTTTTCGATGGCTTACGTAGGGCGCGGCGAGATTCTAAAAGCAAAGGGCAACCTCGACGAGGCAGTCAAAGAATTCGATCAAGCAATCAAGTCCGATCCCAACAATGCACTCGGTTATCAGTACCGCGCTGCCGCCATGGAATTGAAGGGCAATTTCGATCAGGCGCTGAAAGACTATGGCAGCACGATCAATCTCAATCCTGATAATGCCAATATATATAATTCCCGGTGCTGGCTACGCGCAACCACGGGCACAGATCTCGAGGGCGCGCTGGAAGATTGCAATAATTCTTTGAAATTGAAGTCAGATGAAGCGAACACGCTTGATAGCCGAGGATTGGTGAATATTAAATTGGGCCTCTATGACAAAGCAGTTGCCGATTATAGCGCCGCTCTGAAGCTGAAAGAGACGGCGGGGGCGTTGTATGGCCGTGGACTGGCCAAAAGATTGGGCGGGGACAAAGAAGGTGGCGATATCGATATCGCGAAAGCCGTTAAAATTGATGCGAATGTTGAAAAGGACTATTCATCATACGGTCTCTGATTATCAAGCGGCCGGACCCAATCGAGGCGCGGGATAGCTCGAATTCCGTATATGGCAGAGGCTCGTATCGTTTGTCGTCGTGTCGCTTGCTGGCAATGCCGGGTGCGTTGAGTAGATGGCTATCAACCTGGACGCCGGTGCACCCGCTCATAACGCGCCGGGACATGAGCAATGGTCTCGGACATGAGTGCTTGATCCTGTTGCCGGAACCGTTCCGCACACGCGAAAGAGGAGAGCCAGAGTTTGTCTGAGCCGCGACCGCCCAAGCTTAACCATTCGTTAACTGTGTTGCGCGATTTTACAACTGGTAGTTGAGGAGATTGGGCGATGGTCTGCGTGGCGCTGTTTTGTGGTGCGAGCCTGATCTTCGTCGCGGTTCTAGGGTGTGAACCGAACCAAGCCGTTGCGGGGTCTGTCGTTTTGTGATTCCAGGCGGCCGTTCTGCGGCCTGGAGGCGGTGATGGCGGACCTGTTCTGGCTCTCGGATGAGCAATGGGCGGTGATC
>NZ_JBKFAV010000052.1:0-37916 GCF_053345825.1 Methylobacterium sp. C33D | reverse complement strand
ACCGCCGTGCCCAGCGCCACCGTCCGGTCGACCCGCCCGTCCCCGCCGCGCCCGCGCGCGCCGCCGCGGGGCTCGACCAGTCGCACCTCGCCGCCCTGATCGCCGGCGCGACGCCGCCCAAGCCGAAGGTCGCCAAGACCGCGAACAGGACGGCCTCCGCCGAGAAGGCCCCCGTCGCCGAGAAGGTCGCGGCGAAGCGCTGAGTCCCCCGCCGGCGCGGGCGACCGTGCCGGCTGCATGGTTCCCCTGCGCGCCGGCGGATACCGGCGCGGCGCCGGGCGTGGCAGGGATTTCGGCCTCTACCGAGATTGGTCAGGCATGAGCACGCAGGTCGCGACCTCCGTCCCCGACGACAGCGCCGCGCCGCGCGCCGCTCCGGAGGCCGACCTCGCCGGCCGCCGGCGGATCGTCGGCATCGCGCTGATGTGCGGGGCCGTCGCCTTCTTCGCGAGCCTCGACGCCTGCGGCAAGACCCTGGCGCGGGCCGGCGTCGACCCGCTGGTCACCACCTTCATGCGCTACGCGGCGAGCGTCGCCATGATCTCGCTGTTCATCAACCCGGTGCGCACGCCGGGCGTCGTGAAGAGCCGGCGCCTGCCGCTGCAGATCGCCCGCTCCCTGCTGCTCTTCGCCTCCACGGCCCTCAACTTCCTGGCCCTGCGCTACCTGCAGCTCGCCGAGACGATCTCGATCCAGTTCGCCGCGCCGCTCACCGTGGCGCTGCTCGCCGGTCCGCTGCTCGGCGAGTGGTCGTCGCGGGCGCGGCTGGCGGCGATCGGCGTCGGCTTCCTGGGCGTGCTGGTGATCGTGCGGCCGGGCGTCGGCGGGATGCATCCGGCCGCTCTGCTCTGCGTCGCCAACGTCGTGGTCTACGCCTTCTACGCGATCATCACGCGCAAGCTCGCGGCCTACGACTCGACCGCCACGACCATGTTCTACACCGGCCTCGCGGGGCTCGCGCTGATGGCGCCGCTCCTGCCGTGGATCTGGACCAGCCCGGCGAGCCTGACCCACTGGGCGCTGCTGTTCGGGGTCGCGCTGTTCGGGACGCTGGGCCACTGGCTGCTGGTGATGGCCCATGCCCGGGCCCCGGCCAACGTGCTGGCGCCGTTCATCTACACGCAGCTGCTGTGGTCGGTGACGCTGGGCTTCCTGCTCTTCGGCGACGTCCCGAGCCGCTGGACGGTCGCGGGCGCCATGATCGTCGTCGGATCGGGCCTGTACCTCCTGGCGCAGGAGACCATCCGCCGGGAGGCGCGGCCGGCCGCCTGAGGCGACCGGCCGGAACCTGGCACCAGAACGTCAGCGGCCGAGGCGCGCTCAGCGACGCTCCTGGCGCTCCATCCGCTCCTCGCGGCGGTTCTCGCGGGCCCGGCGGGCCGGGTCCGGATCGGTGCCGAGCACCCCGCCGACCGTGCCGGTCGCCGCGCCGACCGCGCCGCCGACGACGCCGCCCACCGGGCCGGCCGCGGCCGTGCCGTCCTCGACGCCGCGCTGGGCGCCGCGCACCGTGCCCTGGGCCTCCGCGGCGCCCGCGTAGGCCAGCGGCGCGAGGGCGAGGGTCGCGATCAGAAGCTTCTTCATGGGTCTACTCCCGTGAGTCGGTTTGGGTCGGCTCCGCGCCGCCGCGGCGGGCGGAGGGTGTGTCGGTCAACGGTTCAGACGCCGATTGGTCCCATCCGCGGTCACGGGCGCGTGATCCGCGCTGCCGCTGGCCTCGGGCCGGGGCGGCTGGTAGAGAACGCCCCATGCACGCTTCGCGCGCCCTGCGCGGCCCCGGCCGCCCGATCCGAATTACCGGCCCGGCCTCCGCCTGAGGGCCCGCTCCGGCGCGGCCGCGCGGAGGTCCGGGATCCTCCTGCCGCCTGACCCGACTTCGCCGGCCCTGCGCCGGCCCGACCGCCGATGCGAGATCCGATGACCGCCCCCGAGACCGCGCCCGCCCGCGACTATTCCAAGACCCTGTTCCTGCCGCAGACCGAGTTCCCGATGCGCGCCGGTCTGCCGGTGCGCGAGCCGCTCTTCCTCGAGCGCTGGAAGCGGATGGACCTGTACGGGACGCTGCGCGCCCGCGGGCAGAACCGGCCGAAATTCGTGCTCCACGACGGGCCGCCCTACGCCAACGGCAACATCCACATCGGCACCGCGCTCAACAAGATCCTCAAGGACGTGGTGGTCCGCTCGCAGACCGCCCTCGGCTTCGACGCCAACTACGTCCCGGGCTGGGACTGTCACGGCCTGCCGATCGAGTGGAAGATCGAGGAGCAGTACCGCGCCAAGGGCCGCAACAAGGACGACGTGCCGGTGATCGAGTTCCGGCAGGAATGCCGGACCTTCGCGGCCCAGTGGCTCGACGTGCAGCGCGAGGAGTTCAAGCGCCTCGGCGTCACCGGCGACTGGGACCATCCCTACGCCACCATGGCGTTCCCCGCCGAGGCCGTGATCGCCGACGAGCTGATGAAGTTCTCGATGAGCGGCCAGCTCTATCGCGGCTCCAAGCCGGTGATGTGGTCGGTGGTCGAGAAGACCGCGCTCGCCGAGGCGGAGGTCGAGTACGAGGAGCACGTCAGCGACACGATTTTCTGTGCTTTTCCGATCCGCGAAATTAAGTTCGCTCTTGCCGAAGACATCGTTCCAGGCACGATTCCGACCGATCCAAACAACGCTGCGTTGGCAGGTGCACGCGTCGTCATCTGGACGACCACTCCCTGGACCATACCGGGCAACCGCGCCGTCGCTTATTCGAAGAAGATCGCCTATGGACTCTACCGGGTCTCACGGGCGCCGGATGACAACTGGGCGAAGCCCGGCGAAACCTATGTGCTCGCCGATTCCCTTGCCGCGACCGTGTTCAAGGCCGCCCGTGTCCCGGAGGGCGGATTTGAGCGTGTCGCTGACGTTCCCGCGGAAGTCCTGGCCGGCCTGACTCTGGACCACCCCCTGGCGAAGCTCGGCTACGGCTTCGCCGTGCCGATGCTCGACGGCGACCACGTCACGGACGAGTCCGGCACGGGCTTCGTCCATACGGCGCCGAGCCACGGCCGCGAGGATTTCGAGCTCTGGATGGCGAGCGGCCGGCTGCTGCGCGAGCGCGGCATCGACGCGACCATTCCCTACACGGTCGACGCCGACAGCGTGCTCACCGAGGCCGCCCCGGGCTTCACCGGCACCCGGGTGCTCACCGCCAAGGGCGAGAAGGGCGACGCCAACAAGGCGGTCATCGCCGCGCTGACGGAGGCCGGGGCGCTGATCGCCCGCGGGGTGCTGCGCCACCAGTACCCGCATTCCTGGCGGTCCAAGAAGCCGGTGATCTTCCGCAACACGCCGCAATGGTTCATCGCCATGGACCGACCGGTGGACTCGCTCGGCAACCGGACGCTGCGCGAGGTGGCGCTCCAGGGCATCGACGACACCCAGTGGGTGCCGACCCAGGGCAAGAACCGCATCACCGGGATGGTCGCCAACCGGCCGGACTGGGTGGTCTCGCGCCAGCGCGCCTGGGGCGTGCCGATCACCGTCTTCGTCCACCGCGAGACCGCCGAGATCCTCAAGGACGCGCGCGTCAACGCCCGCATCCGCGACGCCTTCGCGGCCGAGGGCGCCGACGCGTGGTTCCGCGACGACGCCGCGGAGCGCTTCCTGGCGCCCGAGCACGACCCGGCCGCCTACGAGAAGGTCACCGACGTCCTCGACGTCTGGTTCGATTCCGGCTCGACCCACGCCTTCGTGCTGGACGATCCGGAGGCCTTCCCGGGGCTCTCCGGGGTGAAGCGCGTCCGCGACGGCGGCCAGGACCGGGTCATGTACCTGGAGGGCTCCGACCAGCACCGCGGCTGGTTCCAGTCCTCGCTGCTCGAATCGGCCGGGACCCGCGGCCGGGCGCCCTACGACATCGTCCTCACCCACGGCTTCGTGCTCGACGGCAAGGGCCTGAAGATGTCGAAGTCGAAGGGCAACGTCGTCGCGCCGCAGAGCGTCATCAAGGATTCGGGCGCCGACATCCTGCGCCTGTGGGTCGCGGCCTCCGACTACACCGACGACCTCCGCATCGGCCCGGAGATCATCAAGACCTTCGCGGAGACCTACCGGAAGCTCCGGAACTCCCTGCGCTGGATGCTGGGCTCCCTCGCCCACCGGGTCCAGGGCGACGACGTTGCGTTCCAGGAAATGCCGGAGCTGGAGCGGCTGATCCTGCACCGGCTGGCCGAGCTCGACGGCGAGATCCGCGAGGCCTACGCGACCTTCGACACCAAGCGGGTGGTGGCGCTGCTCAACGGCTTCATGACCGGCGACCTGTCGTCCTTCTACTTCGACGTGCGCAAGGACGCCCTGTACTGCGACCCGATCTCGTCGGTCCGCCGCCGGGCGGCGCTGCAGGTGATCGACGCGGCCTTCCGGCGGGCGACGATCTGGCTCGCCCCGGTGCTGGCCTTCACGGCCGAGGAGGCGTGGCTCGAGCGCTACCCGTCCGAGGACGGCTCGGTGCATCTCCAGACCCTGCCGGAGACCCCGACGGACTGGCTCGACCCCGCCCTCGCGGAGCGCTGGCACAGGATCCGGCGGGTCCGGCGCGTCGTCACCGGCGCCCTGGAGATCGAGCGCGCGGCCAAGCGGATCGGCGCGAGCCTGGAGGCGGCGCCGCAGGTCTACGTGGCGGATCCGGAGCTGCTCGCGGCGCTCGAGGGCTGCGACTTCGCCGATACCTGCATCACCTCGGCCATCACCGTGGTGGCGGGCGAGGGCCCGGCCGAGGCCTTCCGCCTCGACGAGGTGCGCGGCGTGGCGGTGGTGCCGAGCCCGGCCGAGGGGCGCAAATGCGCCCGCTCCTGGCGGGTCAGCCCGGAGGTCGGCAGCGACCCGGACTACCCGGAGGTGACGCCCCGCGACGCCCAGGCCCTGCGCGAGTGGGACGCGGCGCATCCGGAGGCGAGCGCGGCGTGAGGGCGTTCCACGCCGTCGGCGCCGCCGCCGCCCCCTCTCTCCGCGAGCGGGGAGCGGGGGGCGCCGCCCCGGGCCGGGCGCGAAACCCGTGACGCCCTTCCGCGCCGGCCTCCTGGCCCTCGTCCTCACCCTGATTCTCGATCAGGCCAGCAAGCTCGGCCTGTATTTCGGCACCGACCTCGTGCTGACGCAGCCCTGGCGGCTGGCGCCCTTCGCCGACTTCGTCGTGGTCTGGAACCGGGGCGTCTCCTACGGGCTGTTCCAGCAGGAGGGCGGGATCGGCCGCTGGCTCCTCGTGGCCCTGTCGCTGGCCGCCGCCCTCGGCCTCGGGATCTGGATGCGCCGGGCCTCGTCGCGGCTCCTCGGGATCGCCCTGGGGCTGATCGTCGGGGGCGCGCTCGGCAACGCCATCGACCGGGCCGCCTACGGCGCCGTCTTCGACTTCGTCCACCTGCATGCCGGCGGCTGGTCCTGGTACGTGTTCAACGTCGCCGACGCGGCGATCGTGGCGGGCGTGATCGGGCTGATCCTCGACAGCCTGTCCCCGGACGGCCGCAGGGGCCGGGCGTCCCCGCCGCAGGGCGACCCGGCGCCGCGCCTGTGATCCCTGCAACACACAGGTCCGGCCGCGTCCCCCTCCTGGCGCGACGCAGTCAAGGCGCCATACGATCGCCGGAAACCGGCCTCAGGCCGGGACCTGTCGGATCAGGCCGCGCCGCGGCCATCCCAGAGCCGGACGCCCCGTCCGGAACCCGTGAGGCAGCATGACCGGGCATCGCAGGCTTCGTCCCCTCCTCTCCGCCGCGGTGGCCCTGGCGCCGCTCTGCGTCGTCGGTGCCGCGCACGCGCAGGAACGCGGCGAGTTCATGCGCGACGCCCTGTCGGGCATCGGCCTCCTGGAGAAGCGCCAGGATCCGATCGACTACCACGAGCGGCCGCCGCTGGTGATGCCGCCCAAGATCGACGGCAAGGCCCTGCCCCAGCCGCGGGCGCGCTCCACCAACACCGCCTGGCCGAAGGATCCCGAGATCGTCGAGCGCGAGCGCGCCGCCGTGGAGCGGCGCAATCCCAAGGGCTCCCAGGCCCAGGGCCGCTACGACGACAACAACGCGACGCTGTCCGTGGAGGAGATGCGCGGCGGGCGCCGCGCCGGCGCGGGCCTGACGACCACCGCCGAGCGCAAGCCCGGCGACAACAACCGCGACGACAGCCTGCTCAGCCCCTTCGAGCTGCTCAAGGGCAAGAGCGCCAACGCCGAGCCCTCCGACATCGAGCCGAGCCGCGACACGCTCACGGACCCGCCGACCGGATACCGGCAGTCGCCCAAGCAGCTGGCCCGGCCGCCGTCGAGCGACCCGATCAACAACGCCAGCCGCGAGCGCGAGGAGGCGGATCCCCGCGCGTATCTCCGTCAGCGCGCGCAGCAGTGACGGGGGCGCCGTGTCGCCGTTGCAACGGCGACACGGCGTGGCAACATGAGATGATCGTCCCGGTGCGGTTCTTGCGCCCCGGTGACCAGGACGGCCCCGATCCGCGCGCGCATCCCGACGCGGGACGCTTCGATCCGGGGCCGGCAGAAGGAAAGCGGAATGCACCTGTTCAGGAAGGCGACGCCCACCCTCTTCCCGCTGCGTCCGGGCTCGTCCTACGGCGGCAGCGCCGGCCGGGGCGAGGCCGCGCCGTTCGGGCGTTCCGAGGCGGGCGGACCGGAAGTGACGGCCTTCACCCTCGACAACGGCCTCGACGTGGTGGTCGTCCCCGATCACCGGGCCCCCGTCGCCACCCACATGATCTGGTACCGCAACGGCTCGGCGGATGATCCGCTCGGCCAGTCGGGCATCGCCCACTTCCTCGAGCACCTGATGTTCAAGGGCACCGAGAAGCACCCGGTCGGGGCCTTCTCCAAGGCGGTGTCGGGCCTGGGCGGCCAGGAGAACGCCTTCACCAGCTACGACTACACCGCGTATTTCCAGCGGGTCGCCCGGGACCATCTCGGCACCATGATGGCGTTCGAGGCGGACCGCATGAGCGGCCTCGTCCTCGACGACGCCGTCGTCGCCCCCGAGCGCGACGTCGTGCTGGAGGAGCGGCGCATGCGGGTCGAGACCGACCCCTCTGCCCAGCTCTCCGAGGCGATGGCGGCCGGCCTGTTCGTGCACCATCCCTACGGCATCCCGATCATCGGCTGGATGCACGAGATCGAGGGCCTGAACCGCGAGCACGCGCTGGCCTACTACAAGCGCTTCTACACCCCCGAGAACGCGATCCTGGTGGTGGCCGGCGACGTCACCCCCGACGAGGTCCGGCGGCTCGCCGAGACCACCTACGGGCGCGTCGCGCCCCAGGGGACCCGGCCCGAGCGCCTGCGGGCGCGGGAGCCGGAGCCGAAGGCGCTGCGCCGCGTCGCCGTCGCCGACCCGAAGGTCGAGCAGCCGACCCTGCAGCGGCTCTACCTGACCCCGTCCTGCATCACCGCCCGCGACGGCGGCTGCCACGATCTCGAGCTGCTGGCCGAGGTGCTGGGCGGCGGCTCGACCTCGTACCTCTACCGCAAGCTGGTCATGGAGACCGGCCTCGCGGTGAATGCCGGCGCCTGGTACATGGGCTCGGCGATCGACGACACCCGCTTCTCCGTCTACGCGGTGCCCGCCGAGGGCGTGCCGCTGGAGAAGCTGGAGGAGGCCGTCGACAGGGTGCTGCGCCGCGCCCCCGCGGAGGCCCTGGACGCCGAGGCGATCGAGCGCGCCAAGACCCGCCTCGTCGCCGAGACCGTCTACTCCTCCGACAGCCAGTCGTCGCTGGCCCGCATCTACGGCTCGGCGCTGGCGATCGGCGAGACCATCGAGGAGGTCCGCCGCTGGCCGACCGACATCGAGGCGGTGACGCAGGCGCGCCTCAAGGGCGCCGCCGAGCGCTGGCTGACGCCGGCCCGCTCGGTCACCGGCTACCTGACCAAGGCGCAGGATCCCGACGCCCCGGTCGCGATGGCCGCCGAGTAACCGCGGGTGCGCTCCGCCGGGCCCGGGAGGGGGCCGGCGGGGCGTTCTGCCGAACGGGAGCCCTGGCCCGCTCCGCCGTCGCCCGAGAAACAGACACGAGGTTCCCATGAGCTTGGCCGAGACTCTGGTCGAGACCACCGCCCAATCCGTCAGCTCGCCCACCACGGCGCTGCCGGTGGCGACCGCCCCCGGCATCGAGGCGTGGCACGTCGAGTCGCCGGTGGTGCCGATGATCGCTCTGGCCTTCACCTTCGAGGGCGGCGCCGCCCAGGACCCGGCCGGCAAGGCCGGCTGCGCGCAGATGCTGGCGCGGCTCCTCGACGAGGGCGCCGGAGACCTGACCTCCGACCTGTTCCAGGAGCAGCTCGCCGCCCGCGCGATCGAGCTGTCGTTCCACGCCGGGGCCGACGCGGTCGGCGGCTCGCTGAAGATGCTGGTCAAGCACGCCGACGAGGGCATCGCGCTCCTCGCTCTGGCGCTCGCCAAGCCCCGCCTCGACCCCGACGCGATCGAGCGCGTCCGCGCCCAGATCATCGCCGGCCTGCGCTACCAGCAGAACGATCCGGGCGTGCTGGCCTCGCGCCGCTTCTTCAAGGAGGCGTTCGCCGGCCATCCCTACGCGCGCCCGTCCTCCGGCACCGTGGAGAGCGTGACGGCGATCACCCGGGACGACCTGCTCGCCATGCATGCCCGGATCATCGGCCGCGGCCGGGTGAAGGTGGCGGCGGTCGGCGCCATCGGCGCCGAGCAGCTCGCCGAGGGCCTGAACCGCGCCTTCGGGTCCCTGCCGGAGGCCGGGGCGCTGAAGGCGGTGCCGCGCACCGAGGTTCACGATCTCGGCAAGCGCGTCATCGTCGACCTCGACGTGCCCCAGTCGGTGATCCGGTTCGGTATGGCCGGCGTGCCGTGGCGCGACCCGGACTTCATCCCCGCCTACGTGCTGAACCACATCCTCGGCGGCGGCGCCTTCACGTCCCGCCTGTTCCAGGAGGTGCGCGAGAAGCGCGGCCTCGCCTACTCGGTCGGGACCTCGCTGGTCAGCCACCGCTCGGCCGCGATGACCTGGGGCTACACCGCCACCAAGAACGAGCGCGTCGGCGAGGCCCTGTCGGTGATCGGCGACGAGATCGGCCGGCTGATCACGGACGGCCCGGACGACGACGAGCTGCAGAAGGCGAAGGATTACCTGACCGGCTCCTACGCGCTCGGCTTCGACACCTCGACCAAGATCGCCCACCAGCTGGTGCAGATCGCCTTCGAGGAACTGGGCATGGACTACATCGCCCGGCGCAACGCCATGGTCTCGGCGGTCACCCAGGCGGATATCCGCCGGGCCGCCGCCCGCACCTTCGCGGACGGCAGGATGCTGGTGGTCGCCGCCGGCCGGCCCGTCGGGCTCTGAGAAGCGGGTCTCGGGACCGCGGTTCGGCGAAATCCACCGCGCCAGGGTACCGATCGCCGCGTAGCGGCCGCGCCGTCGGTCCGGGGCGCGGCACCTCTCGGGCGGCGATCGGTGCGGGCCGACCGCGGCGCGGCCCCGGAGGAACGGGGGCCGGCCGCCCGATCCGCGGGCCGCTCGCGAAGCCGCCGCTCCCCGCCTGAGGCGCGACGCGGCGAACCCCAGGACTGACATGCAGCTCACCGGCATCCACCACCTCACCGCGGTGACCGCCCGCGCGGTGGAGAACGTCGCCTTCTACACGGGCACGCTCGGCCTCCGGCTCGTGAAGAAGACGGTGAACCAGGACGACGTCTCGGCCTACCACCTGTTCTACGCCGACGGTCTGGCGAGCCCCGGCACCGACATCACCTTCTTCGACTGGCCGGCGCCCCGGGAGCGGCGGGGCTCCGGCAGCATCACCCGCACGCACCTGCGCGTCCCGGGCGCGGGCGCGGTGGCGTGGTGGCACGCGCGGCTCCGCGAGGCCGGCCTCGTCGAGGCCGAGCCCGTCGCGCGCGACGGGCGCCTCACCCTCGACTTCGAGGATCCGGAGGGCCAGCGCCTCGCCCTGGTGGACGATGGCGGCACCGGGCCGGAGCACCCCTGGGACGGATCGCCGGTGCCGGCCGCCTACCAGATCCGCGGCCTCGGCCCGATCCGGCTCTCGGTGCCGGACCCGGCCCGCACCGCCGCCGTGCTGACCGAGGTGCTCGGCCTGCGCCGGGACCGCGCCTTCGAGACGGGCGACGGCCCGGTGGAGGTCTACGCGATGGGACCTGGCGGCCCGGCCGCGGAGCTCCAGCTCCTGGCCGACCGGTCCGCTCCGGCCCGTCAGGGCGCGGGCGCGGTCCACCACGTCGCCTTCCGCATCCCGGACGGGGATTACGGGGCCTGGGCCGACAGGCTCCGGGCGGCGCGCGTGCCGAGCAGCGGTCCGGTGGACCGCTACTACTTCCGCAGCCTCTACTTCCGCGAGCCGAACGGCATCCTGTTCGAGATCGCGACCGACGGGCCGGGCTTCACCGCGGACGAGCCCCTGGAGACCCTGGGCGCGCGCCTCGCTCTGCCGCCGTTCCTGGAGCCGCGGCGGGCCGAGATCGAGGCCGGGCTGACGCCGCTGCGGCCCGCCGCCCCCGTCTGAGGGCGGCGCGCGGGGCCCGCTCTGCGGCAACCCTCCCATGTCCGGAGCGGCGCTGCGGAGCGTCCGCGAAGACGCTAAATCTTCGAACGATTCCAGGCCGTTCACTTCTTTCGCCAGTGTGATCCCGGCGCGCCTTGACGGGCGTGCTGCAACTGCGAAAGAAGCAGCGCGCGTGTGTTTGCATCCGGATCCGGGCGTTTGCTGCCGAGGATCCACCCCCGCCCGAGCGGGGCGGCGGGGATCCCCCGCACCACGGGCCCCGGATCGTCGGGACCGTGAGCCGAGCGTCAGAGGATTCGAGGACTGATCCGTCGATGAGCAAGTTCTACGAGGAGCGCGTTCTGTCGGTCCATCACTGGACCGACAACCTGTTCTCGTTCCGCACGACGCGGGATCCGGCGTTCCGGTTCCGCAACGGCGAGTTCACCATGATCGGCCTGGAGGTCGAGGGCCGGCCGCTGCTGCGCGCCTACTCGGTGGTCTCGGCCAACTACGAGGAGGAGCTGGAGTTCTTCTCGATCAAGGTCCAGGACGGCCCGCTGACCTCGAAGCTGCAGCACCTGAAGGTCGGCGACCCGATCATCGTCGGCAAGAAGCCGACCGGCACGCTGGTGCTCGACAACCTGCTGCCGGGCCGCAACCTGTACCTGCTGGGCACCGGCACCGGGCTGGCGCCGTTCCTGTCGATCATCAAGGATCCCGAGGCCTACGACCGGTTCGAGAAGGTCGTGCTGGTCCACGGCTGCCGGCAGGTGCAGGAACTCGCCTACGGCGAGACCATCACCGAGACGCTGCCGCGCCACGAGTTCCTGGGCGAGATGATCTCGAACCAGCTGATCTACTATCCGACCGTGACCCGCGAGCCGTTCCGCAACCGCGGCCGGATCACCGACCTGATGGTCTCGGGCAAGCTGTTCGAGGATATCGGCCTGCCGACGATGTCGATCGAGGCCGACCGCTTCATGCTCTGCGGCAGCCCCGACATGATCCGCGACACCCGCGAGCTCCTGACCTCGCGCGGCTACGAGGAGGGCAACCACGGCGAGGCCGCCCACTACGTCATCGAGAAGGCCTTCGTCGAGAAGTAGCGCGGACCCGCAGGCCGGTTCGGCTTCAGCCCGGTGCGGTCCGCCGCGCCGGGCTTTTCTGTGCCGGCGCGATCCCGGACGCGATCCCGGGGGCGGGGCGCAGGATCGCCCCGTAGCCCTCCTGCGCGTCGCCGACGAAGCGGATGCCCGCCCCCTCGAGGACCGTGCGGATCGCCGTGAGGGTCCGGGTGCGGGGCCGGACCTGCTCGCTCTCGATCATGTTCAGGGTGACGACCGAGACCGCGGCGCGGCTCGCGAGAACCCCTTGCGTCCACTTGAGAAGTCCGCGGCCGGCGCGGATCTGGGCGGCAGTGATCATGGATCCGGGATCGCCCGAACTGAAAGAATTTTCAAGTTTCCGGTTGACGCAGGCCGAGCGCGACCGTATCCACCGCGCCATCGGCCTGCCGGGCCGGTGATCTGAAGTGACCGCACGCTCCTCGTATCCGCGGCCCTGCGCGCCGCGGCGGAAGAGTCCGGTTCCCTTCGCGACGGTCGCCGCCGGCAGCCCATCGCAGTTCACCGGCGCGGGCCGGAGACGCTCGGTTATCCCTGTCACGGATCCCCCCGAGCCTCATCGACACGCCCGCGTCCCCCGCAGCCCCGTTCGGACGGAGCATGGCATGAAACAGCACGACGGCATCGGCGCCGCGGCGTTCGCCCGTTCCGGGTCGATGCGAACGTTACGGTCGTATCGCGGGGCTCTCGGCCCGAGAGGCTGAGCGCGTCCGGGCGGAGCCCGGCGCCGCCCACGCGGTTCCACGCGTCTCGAGAACCCTGCGGGCCGGCAGGGGACGGTTATCATCGGTAGAGCGCCGCGGGCTTGTCCCGCGGAGGTTGCGGGTTCGATCCCCGCCGGGGGCCGCGAGGTCGCCGGAGCTCATGCCCGTCCCCGACACCACGACCGCAGGGCCCCGCGAGACGACCGTGGCGCCGACCGTGCGCGGATCCCGGCCGACGATGCGGGCCGGAGAGGAACGGTTATCTTCACCGAAGGGAGGTCGCGGGTTCGAATCCCGCCGGGCCGCGAGGCCCGTAGCTCAGCCCGGATAGAGCGCCCGGACACCGTTCCTCACCCCACGCCCGCATCGCCCGGACGCGGGCCGGAAGACGAAGGTTATCGGGATCCGAGGGGTGCGGGTGCGAGTCCCGCCGGGCCGTCAGGCCCGTAGCTCAAGCAGAGCATCGGACAAGCCCTTCGTCGCCGCCACGCCCGCGCCCGGCCGGACGGAACCCCGCCCCCGACCACACGAGATACCGGCCGCGCGCGAGCGGCGGTGGACGACGCGCTGCGGCCGCGTCCCCGCCCGACCGCGCGCGCCGGAACGCGCCACCGGCCGGCGATCGGCCGCGATGGAGAGAGGAGAGACCGAGAGGAGCCCGCCATGACGAAGCTCGCACAGATGTTCCGGCTCCGCGCCACCCCGCAGACGGAGCCGATCCCCGGCACGGTGCCGAACGCCGCCGGAGGCCACGCCTTCGCGGTCGGCGACTGGGCGCGGCTCGACCGCTTCCTGGTGCTCGGCTCCGAGGGCGGCTCGTACTACGCGAGCCCGCGCGCCCTGACCGCCGAGAACGCGGCGGCGGTGCAGCGGTGCATCGCGCAGGACGGCGCCCGCGCGGTCGCCGCCATCGTGGCGGTGAGCGAGGGCGGCCGGGCTCCGAAGCAGGATCCGGCGATCTTCGCCCTGGCGCTGGCCGCCGCGTCGGCGGATCTGGCGACTCGGCGCGCGGCTCTCGCGGCCCTGCCGCGGGTCTGCCGCACCGGCACGCACCTGTTCCAGTTCGCCGCCTCCGTCGAGGCGATGCGCGGCTGGGGCCGGGGCCTGCGCCGGGCGGTCGGTGACTGGTACTGCACCAAGCCCGTGGAGGCTCTGGCCTTCCAGGCGGTGAAGTACCGGACCCGCCAGGGCTGGTCGCACCGCGACCTCCTGCGGCTGGCCCATCCGGAGACGGAGGAGCCCGCCCGGAAGGCGCTGTTCGACTGGATCTGCCGCGGCAGCCTGACCGAGGCCACCCCCGGGATCGTCCACGCCTTCGCGCGGGTGCAGGCGGAGGGCCTCGACGGGGCGGTGGCCGCCGCCCTGGTGCGGTCCCACGGCCTGCCCTGGGAGGCGCTGCCGACCGGGCTGATGGGCAGCCGCGCGGTGAACGAGGCCCTGATCGAGCGGATGCCGGTCGGCGCCCTCGTGCGCCAGCTCGGCCGTCTGACGGCCGCGGGGGTGCTCGCGCCCTTCTCGGAGGGCACCGAGCACGTCCGGGCGGTCCTGTCGGACCGGGAGCGGATCCTCCGGGCGCGCCTGCACCCGATGGCGCTGCTGCTGGCCCTCAAGACCTACGCCTCCGGGCACGGTCAGCGGGGCAGGCTCGCCTGGGAGCCGGTGGCGGCGATCGTCGAGGCGCTGAACGCCGCGTTCTACACGGCGTTCGGCGCGGTCGAGTCCACGGGCCGGCGCCTCGTGCTGGCGCTGGACGTCTCGGGCTCGATGGGCGCCAGCACGGTCGCGGGCTCGACGCTCACGGCCCGGGAGGCGGCCGCCGCGATGGCGCTCGTCACCGCGGCGACCGAGGAGCACTGGCAGGTGCTGGGCTTCACCGCCGAGGCCGGCCGGGCCTGGAGCCAGGGGGCCGCGCTGACGCCGCTGCCGATCGGGCCGTCGACGCGGCTCGATCAGGCGGTGCGGGCGACCGCCGACCTGCCGTTCGGCGCCACCGATTGCGGCCTGCCGATGCGCTGGGCGCTGGAGCGGGGCGTGAAGGCCGACGCGTTCGTGGTCTACACGGACTCGGAGACCTGGGCGGGGCCGGTCCACCCGGTCCAGGCGCTGCGGGCGTACCGGGAGAAGACCGGGATCCCGGCGAAGCTGGTGGTCGTGGGGCTGGTCTCCAACGGCTTCAGCATCGCCGACCCGGAGGATCCCGGCATGCTCGACGTGGTCGGCTTCGACACCGCGGCTCCGGCCGTGATCGCGGATTTCATCCGCGCGTGAGACAGGGGCGGGCGGCTCTTCCGGGCTGCCCGCCCTATTGCTGCGGGACGCCCGGCATCCCGTCCGCGAAGGGGCCGCCGCCGGCGCTGAACAGCTTGCGCAGGAAGCCCGGGGCGATCGCCGAGAGCGGGTTCACGCTCACGTCGGGCGAGGCGAGCTTGCCGGAGACCCGGAAATTGACCGCGAACAGGCCCTCGTTGTGGCCGCCCCCGAGCAGCGGCCCGAGCAGCGGCAGCTGCGAGGCCACGTTGTTCAGGCCGTAGAGCGGGACGAAGGTGCCGGTCATGTCGGTGCGCTCGCGGCCGGTATCGAGCCAGCCCGACAGGGTGAAGCCCATGGCGGCGTTCGAGATCGCCGCGTCGGTGAAGTCGACGCGGGTGCCGGTGCGCACGAAGTTGGCGCGCATGCGGTCGAAGGTGACGTCGCCCGCGCCCCGGCCCGGCGCGACCCGGCGGCCGCGGGCCGTCTCCGCGTCGGTCGGCTCCGGGCCCTGCGCCATGATGCTCGACAGCGCGGGCTCGTTGCGCAGGATGAAGTCGCGGATCTGCACGACGCCGGATTGCGGGCCGTCGTTGAGGCCGATCCCCGCCGTGAGCCGGCCGCCATACATCCGCCGGTACACGTCGACGAACCGCAGCGTCGCGCCGGCATCGGCCGATTCCACCGACAGGGTCGGCACGCCGCGCTCGCCGCGGGTGACCGTGGCGGCGAAGGGCGCCGCGCGGAACCGCCCGGTGATGTTGGCGGCCCGCAGGGTCTTCCCGTGCAGGGCGAGCTTCAGGTTGGCGCCGGTCAGCGCCTCCTCGTTGAAGCCGGTGACGATGGGCACCTGGATGTCGGCGTCGATATCCTTGGGATTCGCGTCCCGCGCCTCACGGCCGCCCTTGGGGTCGGGGGCGCCCAGGGATTTCAGGAACGGCCGGGCGTCGGCCACCGCGCCCCGGACCACGACCTTGTAGCCGCCGCCGGTCCGGTCGAGGCTCACGCGCAGGTCGTCGCCGGGGGAGAGCTTGACGCTGCTCAGGTCCGCCCGCTCCAGGCCGCCCTCCTGGGTGATCGAGACTGTGCCGCGGGCGCTAGCCGGGGCCGCGTCGAGGGCGAAGTCGCGCAGGTCGAAGGTCTGGCCGCTGTCGACGAGGGTGAAGGTGAGCCGTCCCGGCTTGCCCGGGGGCTTGGTCAGCCCCGGGATCAGCCCGTCGATCCCGGCCTTCGCCAGGTCCGCCTCGACCCGGATCGGCGGCTTGCCGGATCCCGGCCGGCCGATCTGCACCACCGCGCGGACCGGGATCGTCCCGGTGAGCTGCGGCGCGGTCGGCAGGCCCTTGCGGCCGCGGACCGCCTCGTCGAGGGACACGTTGACCACCGCCTCGCCGGGCTGCCCGACCTTCGGCTGGCGCAGGTCGACCGACATGGGCGCGCCCGCGACCCGGCCGTCGCCCTTCAGCGTGAAGGCGCCCCGGTCGTAGACGAGGTTGAACCGGCCCGACTCGAGCCGGTCCCGGCCCATCACCTTGTCCACCGAGAGGTCGGCCAGCGCGCCGGTCAGCGTCACCGGCAGGTCCGGCAGGTCGGGGATGTGCTTGAGGTCGAGGGGGAAGTCGACCCGCAGGTCGGCGCTGCCCTTGATCGTGGCGGGGTCGAGGTCGACGCTCATCACGCTCTTGAACAGCTTGGCCTGGAGCACGGAGGCCATGCCGTCGGCGCCGCCGGAGAGCCGCATCCCGATCTGGGCCACGACCCGGTCCGGGGTGATTTGCGGGATGACGAAGCTGCCGTCCGAGATGGCGAGCCCGCGCCCGTCAGGCCCGTGGACCTCGGCGGTCACGTTGCGCACTGTGGTCGAGCGCCCGGTGATCACGCCGACGACGTTGCCCTTGGTCACCGGCGGCGCGTCGGCGGTGACGTCGATGGCCGCGTCCGAGACGTGGAAGTCGATGTGGACCGCGTCGTCCGGGGCGGGGTCGCCCCGGGTGGCGGCCGCCAGGACCGCCCCGGACATCTTCACCTTGATGTCGACGGAATCGACCCGGCCGCGCCGGAGCTGGTCCACCAGGTAGGTGCGGGCCGGCGGCGCGATGTGCTCCGGCCAGAGCCGCAGCCCGGTGCGGACCTCGCCGTCGTGGCCGGCGAGGTGCAGGGTCAGGCCGCCGTCGTCCGCACTGGTGCCGATCGTCCCGGTGATCGCGCCCTTCACGCCGGGCCCCGACAGGGTCAGCGCGTCGATGGCGATGCCGCCGTCGCGGCCCGAGAGCTGCGCGTCCAGGGCGTCGATCTTCACCGGCGCGTCCTGCGGGGTCGCCCCGCGTAAGGTGGCGTCGCGGCTCGCCAGCGTCGCGGTCCAGCTCGTGTTCGCGCCCGCGGGGCTGCCCGTCCACGTCCCCGCGAGGTGCACGGCGTTGCCGGCCCCGCGATAGTCCAGGCCGGTGAGCGACATCACGCGGTTGGCCTCGTCCCAGTCCAGGGACGCGTCGAGGCTCTCGACCGTGACCGGGTTGAAGTCCTTCTCCTCGATCAGGAACGTGCCGTCGCCGGTGTGGAGCTTGGCGTTCATGGTCCGGATGCGGCCGGCCGTCAGGCTCACGTCGGCGCGGGCCGAGAGCTTCAGGTCGGTGGTCAGCGGCAGGCCGGACTGGCCCGAGAGCAGCAGGAGATCCGTGACCGGCAGGTCGTCGAGGGTGATGATGCCCGAGCGCTCCTGCCCGTCCGCGCCGTCGCGCAGCGTGCCGCCGAAGCGCCACTCGCCGTGCGGACCGTCGAGCCGCAATTCGAAGTTCCGGGTGCCGTTGACCGGGTCGCGGCCGAACAGGCCGTTGACCCGCGCGAAGACCGCGCGCTCGCGGCCGTCCTCGTCGATCAGCCGCAGCCGCGCGTCGGTGACGCGGGCGCGGTCGAGGGCGCCGACCACGCCGCCCGGATCGAGGACGACCCCGAAGATCGACGCGATCGCGGCCGAGAGCGGCGAGACGGTGCCGCGCACCCCGTCCACGCTCGGCGGCGTGTGCGGCGCGACGTCGACCGGGTGGTTGGCCTCCGAGGCCGCGAAGGCGATGGAGCCGTCCCGGTGCAGCAGCGCGGTGGTCTGCGTCTCGCGGAACTCGATCGAGCGCGGCTGCAGGTTGAGCCGCAGGAGACCCCAGAGATCGAGGCTGACGAGCGCCAGCGGCGCCCGCACCACGAGGTCGCCCTGCGGGTTGCGGATGTCGAGGCCGGAGAAGCGCAGGCTGAGCGCGTTCTCGCGGTCGAGTTCCAGGCTGCTGCCGCGCAGCCCGATGCTCCAGCCGGGCCCGATCCGCTCGGCCACGGCGGCGGCGACGCGGCGCGACAGGCCGTCGATCTGCAGCGGCCCGTTCGACAGGCGCAGGGCCACGAGGCCCACACCCGCGCCGACGAGCAGCACCAGCGCGAGGGCGCTCACGAGGCAGACGCCGCCGACGCGTCGCGCCTTCCCCCGAGGCCTGCATGCCGGCGTTGTCTCGTCCGCCATCGGGACCTTTGTTCCGGGGTCTCTGCGCGCGGCGCCCTCGGGCTCCGCGGCCGGTGGATCGAAGCGCGCCCGCGCTTTACAGCGGCCGCGACTCCGGGCTTGGCTCGGACGTGCGCGGTGCCATCGCTCGAGCCCGCGCACGAGATCGGTTGCACATCATCAATCGGCCGAAAGGAAGGCACGATGCCGCTGTCAGAGGGGGATCCCGCCCCCGATTTCGACCTTCCCGCCTCCGGCGGAGGGCGTGTCGGACTGTCCGCGCTCCGCGGTCACAAAGTCGTGCTCTACTTCTACCCGAAGGACGACACGAGCGGATGCACGCTGGAGGCGCAGGACTTCAACGGCCTGCTGCCGGCCTTCGCGGAGGCGGACGCCAAGGTCGTCGGCCTGTCGCCGGACCCGGTGAAGAGCCACGACAAGTTCTGCAGCAAGTACGGGCTGACCTTCCCGCTCGCCGCCGACGAGGACAAGACGGTGCTGGAGGCCTACGGCGTCTGGGTCGAGAAGAGCATGTACGGGCGCAAATACATGGGCGTGGAGCGCACCACCGTGCTGGTCGACCGGGAGGGGCGCGTCGCCAGGATCTGGCCGAAGGTGAAGGTGCCCGGCCACGCCGAGGCCGTCCTGGCGGCCGCGCGCGCGCTGCCCTGATGTGCCCCTGACGTCCCCCCCGACGCCCGGCGCGCGACGGATCCTTAACCCTACTGAGGTCTGAATGGCGGCTCCTCCGGTGCCGTCCCGATGCAGTCTCCGAAGTTCCCCGCGCGTCTCAGGCCGCACCGGCCGGCCCCCTGGCTGGCCGCCGGCCTCGCCCTGACGCTGGCCTGGTCGCTCGGGGCCTCCTACCTGATCGTGTTCCACGACGACGTGCTCGCCGGGTTCGTGGCCCGGCAGGCCGCCCTGCGCGACGCCTACGAGGCGCGCATCGGCGAGCTCCAGGACCGCCTCGACCGCGACCGGAGCGACCGGGCGGGGAGCGAGGCGGGGCTGGCCGACCGGGTCGCGGCCGCCCTGGAGCGCCAGGCCGAGCTGGAGCGGCGCACCGCCGCCCTCGCCGCCCTCGCGCGGCAGGTCCTGCCCGAGCCGTCCACGACCGGCGCCCTGCCCGGGCGGTCCGGAGACGCGCGCGGCGGGCGCCCCGACGATCTCTTCCTGCGGCCGAGCGAGGACTTGGCGCCGGCGCCGCGCTCCGCCCGCGATCCCCTGCCCCGCCGCGGCGCGCGCGAGGCCGAGACCGGGCTGATCCGGCTGGAGGCCCGGCTCGACGGCCTGCAGGCGGCCCAGGGCGAGCGCCTCGCCGGGCTGGCCGCCCGGGCCGGGGACGCGGTGCGGCGGCTGCGCGGCCTGATCGGCCGCACCGGTCTCGACCCCGACCGCCTCGATCCCGACCGCACCGGCGCGGCCGCGCCGGCCGCCGGGCTGGGCGGACCGTTCGTGCCCCTCGACGGCCGCGCCCTCGACGGCACCGGCTTCGCGGAGGGCCTCGCCCTGGCCCGGCGCACGCTCGACGACGGCGAGCGCCTGCGCCGGCTCGCCGCCGCCCTGCCCCTGGCACGCCCGATCCGGGGAGGCGCGACCGTGTCGAGCCCGTTCGGCACGCGCCTCGACCCCTTCACCCACGGCCTCGCCCTGCATACCGGGCTGGACCTGAAGGCGGAGTACGGCGAGCCGGCCCGCGCCACCGCGCCGGGCCGGGTGACCGCCGCCGAGGCCGCGGGCGGCTACGGCAACATGGTCGAGATCGACCACGGCCACGGCGTCACCACCCGGTTCGGCCACCTCGCCCGCATCGCGGTCCGCCCCGGGCAGCGCGTGGCCGCGGGCGACGTGGTCGGCGCCGTCGGCTCGACGGGGCGCTCCACCGGGGCGCATCTCCACTACGAGACCCGCATCGACGGCGAGCCGGTGGATCCGCAGCGCTTCCTGGAGGCCGGCGCCACCGTCGCGGCGGCCGGCCTCGGCGCCGACTGAGTCCGTCCCTGCGCCGGTCGCCCTGTGCCGGCCTCCGAGTCCCCGAGGGAGGCCGGCCTGGCATCGGCCGTGACGCCCGCGCGGGGATGGCCTTCCGGGCCGGACCTGTTGCGGGCGGGCGGCCCGGTGCTACGATCCGGCCGAGGTGGGGATCGGCGATGGCTCTGGCCGCGAAGCGCGACGCGCGGATGGATGTGTCCGAGTTCAGGCTCTGGGTGGAGGGCCGGCCCGCGCACGAGCGCTGGGAGCTGCTCGACGGCGAGCCGGTGCTCATGGCGCCGCCGCGGGAGCGGCATCAGCGAATCGTCATGAACCTGGCGGGACGACTCGACGCCCTGGCGGAGCCGCGAGGCTGCCGCGCCATGCCGGGGCTGGCGATCCTCAGCGCCGCGATGGACGATTTCGCCCCGATCCCCGACGTGGTGGTGCGGTGCGGGCCGCCGCTGCCGGAGGGCTACGCCGCCGACCCGCTCCTCGTCGCCGAGGTGCTCTCGCCCTCGACCATGAGCCTCGACCGCGGCCGGAAGATCGATTTCTACCGGACCGTGCCGAGCCTCGCGGTCCTGCTGATCGTCTATTCCGACGAGGCGCGGGTCGAGGTCTGGCGGCGCGGGGGCGACGACTGGAGCGTCGCGGCCCTCGGGCTCGACGGCACCGTGTCGCTGCCGGAGCTCGACGGCGCCGTGCCGGTGCGCGACCTCTACCGCGGTCTCGCCTTCTGAGCGGCCGCACCCCACCTGATCGAACGGCGAAGCATCAAGGCACCGACTTGCCCCATTTCGAAGATTTCTACGCGGCCAAGCTGCGCGGCTCCCTCGGCGTGACCGACGCCGAGTCGGTGCTCGACCTGCGCGGCACCAACCGGGCGACCGCCGAGGCCTCGCTCAAGGACATGCTGGAGCGCAGCCGCTTCGCCAAGGGCAAGACCGTGGCGATCCGGCTCGATCCGCCTCCGGAGGGCGGCGGCGAGACCCTGTTCCAGCCGGCCGGTCGCCTGCTCCTCGACGCGAAGCGCCGCGGCCTGATCGAGCGCCTGCAGACCCTGCCGGCCCAGGACGGGCTCGGCTTCTACGTGGCGCTCACCGGCCGGGCCGACCGGACGCCGATGTAGGGCGGCCGCGGCGGTTGTGCCGGCAACGGATCGGGTCCGCGCCGCCGGGCGTTGAACGGTCCCGCCCGACAGCCCGCCCGACAGGATGCCGCCCGTGCCCGACGCCCGATTCCCCGAAGCCCGGTCCCGCCGATGAGGACCCTTCCCGGCGGCCGCAACGCGATCGAGCGCATCGCCCGCTTCGGCTACGGTGCCCGCGGCGTGGTCTACATCGTGGTCGGCGCCCTCGCCCTGCTGGCGGCCCTGGGGCATGGCGGCCGGGCCGGCGACAGCAAGGACGCGCTCCGCGCCGTGATGGCCGGGCCGTTCGGCGCGGCCGTCGTCGGCCTGATCGCCCTCGGCCTCGCCGGCTTCGCCCTCTGGCGCCTCGTCGAGGGGATCACCGACGCCGACCGGCGGGGCACCGCCGCCAAGGGCCTCGCGGTGCGCGGCGCCCACCTGATCAGCGCCGGGCTCTATCTCGGTCTCGCCGCCAGCGCGGCCTCGCTGAGCCTCGGGCTGGGCATGAGCGGCGGCGACGGCGTGCATGACGGCACCGCGTGGCTCCTGAGCAAGCCCTTCGGCCGCTGGCTCGTGGCCCTCGTCGGCCTCGCGGTCGTGGCGGGCGGCTTCGGCTTCCTCGGCAAGGCCTGGCGCGGGGACGTCACCGACCGCCTCGCCCTCGACGCGCGGGCCCGGGACCGCTGGGCCGGCCCGATCGGCCGGTTCGGCTACGCGGCGCGGGGCCTCGCCTTCCTGATCATCGGCGGGTTCCTCGTGGCGGCGGCGTGGCACCAGCGCTCCTCGGATGCCAAGGGCCTGTCCGAGGCCTTCGCGCTGCTGCGCGCCCAGCCCTACGGCTGGATCCTCCTCGGGCTCGTGGCGGCCGGCCACGCCGCCTTCGGGGCCTTCGGGCTCATCCAGGCCCGCTACCGCCACATCGACGCCCCCGACATCGACCGGGTCGACGACGCGGCGGGTGCCGCGGCCCGGGCGCTGGGCTGAGGCTCGCGCCGTCCCCGGCCCGGGCCCGGGACGGGCCGCGTTGACAGGGCCGGTGCCGCGGCGGATACCCCGCGGCACCCCATCCGGCTCCCGATGCAGCAGCGCCTCTACAAGACCGCGGTGATGGTGACCCACGACCTCGCGGCGACCGCTGCCGCCGTGGTGCTCACTTTCCTGTTCCGCTTCCAGGGCGGCATGCTGGCCGAGCGCCTGCACGCCCTGCCCCTGCTGCTGCCGCCGTTCCTGGTGCTCGCCGGCCTCGTCTACGGCCGCTTCCGGCTCTACCGGACCAAGTGGCGCTTCGCCTCGCTGCAGGACCTCGCCGGCATCGTCCGGGCCGCCAGCGTCCTGGCGCTGGCGCTCCTGGTGATCGACTGGGTGCTGGTCTCGTCCGACCTCTACGGCTTCTACTTCTTCGGCAAGATCGCGATCCTGCTCTACTGGGTGCTGCAGATCTTCTTCCTGGGCGGCACGCGCCTGGCGTTCCGCTACCTCAAGGACACCCGCTCCCGGCAGTCGAGCGCGCGGGCCGCCACCGTGCCGACCCTGCTTCTCGGGCGCGGCGCCGACATGGACGTGCTGGTCCGGGCGATCGAGGCGGGCTCGGTGCGGAAGCTCGCGCCGCGGGGCATCCTGTCGCCCCGGGCTGACGAGCGCGGCCAGTTCATGCGCGGCGTGCCGGTGCTCGGCGGCTTCCCGGATCTCGAGCGGGTGGTCGCCGACCTCGCCGCGCGCGGCGAGCCGGTGCGGCGGCTCGTGGCCGCCCCGAGCGCCCTCGTGCCGGAGGCGGCGCCCGACGACCTGATCGCCCGCGCCCGGCGCCTCGGCCTGCCCCTCGCCCGGGTCGTCGGCCTCGGCGAGGGCGTGCAGGGGCCGGAACTGGCGCCGCTGGAGATCGAGGACCTGCTGCTGCGGCCGACCGTCGCCATCGACCGGCCGCGCCTGGAGGCGTTCCTGGCCGGCCGCCGGGTCGTGGTGACCGGCGGCGGCGGGTCGATCGGCTCGGAGATCTGCCTGCGGGCGGTGGCCTTCGGGGCCGCCGCCGTGCTGGTGCTCGAATCCTCCGAGCCGGCGCTCCACGGCATCCTCAGCCACCCCGCGATCCTGGCCGCCGAGACTGCCGTGACGGGCGTGCTGGCCGATATCCGCGACCGGGAGCGGACGCGCGCGGTGATCGCGGCGTTCCGCCCCGACTACGTGCTCCACGCCGCCGCGCTGAAGCAGGTACCCTACCTGGAGCGGGACTGGCAGGAGGGCATCAAGACCAACGTGTTCGGCTCGATCAACGTCGCCGAGGCGGCGGTGGCGGCCGGCGCCCGCGCCCTGGTGATGATCTCCACCGACAAGGCGATCGAGCCGGTCTCGCAGCTCGGCGTCACCAAGCGCTTCGCCGAGATGGTCGCCCAGGCCCTCGACGCCGCGCAGGCGGCGCGGCCGGACCACGCGACCCGGCTGATCGCGGTGCGCTTCGGCAACGTGCTGGGCTCCGCGGGCTCCGTGGTGCCGGTGTTCAAGGCGCAGATCGCCCGGGGCGGCCCGGTCACCGTCACCCACCCGGACATGGTCCGCTACTTCATGACCGTGCGCGAGGCCTGCGACCTCGTGCTGACGGCGGCCTCGCACGCCGACGGCGAGGCCCGGGCGGGCGCGGAGCGCGCCGCGGTCTACGTGCTCAAGATGGGGCAGCCGGTGCGGATCGCCGACCTCGCCGAGCGGATGATCCGGCTGGCCGGCTTCGAGCCCGGCACCGAGATCGAGATCGCCTATACCGGCGCCCGGCCGGGCGAGCGGCTCAACGAGATCCTGTTCGCCCGCGAGGAGCCGCGGATCGCCCTGCCGGGCATCGACGGGGTGATGGCGGCGCGGCCGGTCTTCGCCGACCGGGACCGGCTCGACGCCTGGGTGGCGCGGCTGCGCGAGGCCGTGGCGGCCGGCGACCGGGCGGCGGCCGAGGCCGTGTTCGAGGCGGCCATCCCGCATTTCCGCGAGCGCGCCGTCCTCCGCCCCGGGCCGCCCCAGGAAGCCGTCGAGCCGGCAGCGGAGCCGGCCGGCGACCCGCCGCGCGCCGCCGCCGCGCCCGCCGCGCTCGGCTGATCCGCGCGACTCCGAGGGCGCACCGCAGGGCCGTTCCCGATCACGGTGGGACGGCGGCGATCGCCGGGTCCTTACCGCAGGAGGCGCGCGTCCCCGCTCCCGCACGGGATGGGGGGCCTGGCGCGGCTGCCGAGACCGGGGCCGCCGTCCGACCCAACCGTTGCGACACGATCGGGCGCGCGTCCCGGGGCCGCCCCGATCCTCACACCGTGGCGATCGGCGTCGTCGGCGATCCGACGGCGCCGGGCAGGCGCAGCGGCGGGGCGGTGAGCAGGAAGCGGCTGCGGCCGCGGGCCCGCAGCCAGTCGGCGAGCGGCGTCAGGTGCCACAGCTCGCCGAGATTGACCCCGAGCTTGAACAGGCAGTGCTCGTGGAGCGGCAGCGTCGCGCAGCAGGCCGGACCCGGCCCGGCCGGGTAGGCCTCCACCGCGTAGTTGTCGGCGATCAGCGCGCACAGGCCGGTGCGGGTGATCCAGTCGAGGAGGCGGGGATCGCGCCCGTCGAGCCCGGCGCAGAGGTTGTAGACCAGCTTCGGGTCCGGATCGCCGCCCATGGCGATCAGCCGCTCGGCGAAGCCCGTGTGCAGGCAGACCATGTCGCCGGGCTCCACCACCACCCCGTCGGCCTCCAGGATCCGGGCGAGCTGGTCGTAGCCGACGCGGGTCTTGGCATCGCCGAGATGGGCGCGCAGGTCGACCATTACGGCCCGGCCCTGCATCCCGGTCTCGGCCAAGCGCTCGATCCCGAGGCGCTTTGCCCGGGAGGGCCCTTCGGCCGCCGCGGCGGTCTCCGGCCCGACGATGTCCCGGCCGCCGCGGAAGCCGTTGTAGAAGGTCGGCGCCGCCCCGGTCCCGTCCGCGTCGAACAGCGAGCCGACATGGGCGAGCGAGTCCCACTGCGTCGAGTATTGCAGGTGGATCAGCGCGCGGTCGTCGCAGATCACGTCGGTGGCGCCGTCGACCTCCTCGCAGACCGGGAAGTTCATGTTGGGCCGGCCGTTGGCGCGCCGGGTCGGGGTGATCTGCGGCGGGTGGCGGCGCGGGTTCAGGACGTTGCCGCCCGGCAGGTCCAGCGGCAGGCTGAGGCAGAAGGTGAGCCCTTCGCGCACCTCCGCGACCCCCTGGCGCACCTTCTCGGGGGTGAGCAGGTTCAGCCGCCCGCGCTCGTCGTCGGGGCCGAAATCCCCCCAGGTCGAGCCCTCGGGCCGGCGGGTCCAGCGCAGGCTCACGGGGTCGATTCCCGGGCTGGCCGGGCGCCGCGGCCCGGGACGGTCCCGGGCGCGGTCGTGCTTGCGTTCCTCACCTGTCCGCGCCCTTCTGAGGAGGCCGTCGGTCCGCTTGCCGCAGATCCGCGCGGAGCCTAGGCCCGCGCTCCCGGGTCCGGAAGCCCGCCGGCGGACAGCGCGGGCTCCGTGAAACCCGCCGCGGCTTCAGTTCTTGCGGACCAGCGGCTCCGGCGCGGGCGCGGCGGCAGCGAGGGGGAAGGGTACGATCACCCGAAACCAGCCCCGCGTCTCCTCGTTGTGCTGACGATGCCCCGCGACGTTGAGGGTGTCGCGGGCGATGATCTCGCGCGTCACGAAGCTCTGCAGGATGAAGCGCCCGAAACTGTAGCCCACGAGTCCGCCGGCAGCGATGTACCCGTCCCGCTGGACCCGGGAGAACAGACGGTCGCGGCGATTCACCGGCAGGTCGGTGTAGCCGTACGCCACGGCGCCGATCTCGAAGGCACCGAACTTCTTGGTGGCTGTCAGGTCGAGGTTGATCTGGTCGGCCACCGGGATCGACCCGATCGCCGCCCCGACCGCGCCGCCGAACCGGCCATGCGCGTCGAAGGGACGGTTGTAGGTGAGGATCGCCGAGAGATTCAGGCTGCCGTCGCCCACGTAGGTGGCGGCGACGCGCTGGGTCAGGGTCGCCGACGCGGATTGCGTGAGCAGCGGCGTGCCCCGCAATCCCAATCCGAGCGAGCCCCGGTCGCCGTAGGGAAGGTAAGCGCCCGCGATGTACGACACACCGAAGCCGCCGCCGAGATTCCAGGCGAAGATGTTGCCGAGGAACGGGGTGTAGAAGGTGCTGATCTCCTTGTTGGGGATCGGGGCCGGGGAGTGGGTGTTGATGAACGCCGACGGGAACGCCACCACCGGCTCGATCTGCGCCCCGAAGATCTTGAGCGGCGACGAATAGATCACGAACGGGATGTTGACCCCGACCTCGGCGGCGTCGCGCCGGTCGGCCCGTCCCCAGCTGAACGTGTCGAAGGCGTAGAAGCCCTCCGGCAGCGGCAAGCCCGGTGCAAGGCCGACCTGCTCTCCTGGCTGGGTCACGGCGGCGGCGCGGGCTTGGCCCGTCACGCCCAGCAGCAGGGCGCCCACCGTCAGAGCCGCGGTGGTGAATCGTGTGAGCATGGCATCCCCCCGATCCGAGGCTGCACGGCGCGCCTGCGTCCGGGCTCGGTCGGGAGAGGACGCGACACCATCGCGCTGTGCCGAAGCTGGACTCCGGCGGACCCGCTCACGCCGCTTGGGGCGATGGGTACGGGCGCCGCGGGAATCGGGGCGCGTGTTGCGTGGGTGCAACGTTCCGGGCGCGACCCCGCGCAGCCAACGACTGGCCGGAAACGTCACCTGCCTCACACCGCCGGCCCCTTGTGATCCGGCAGGTGCCGGATAGAGTCGTCGCCAAGCCTGCGAATAAAGAATGCGGGCGCGACGAGAGGAAACGCCGATGTCCGAGACCGCGCGCGCCGTTGCCAGGTGCGTCCAGACCCGGCGCATGCTGCCCGCGCTGCTGGCGGCGGGCTCGATGCTGGCGGGGCCTGCGCGCGCCGCCGACCCGATCAAGATCGGGGTGATCGCCGAGGCGCAGTCGGTCGCGGGTGCCTCGATCCCGCAGGCGGTGCAGCTCGCCGCCGACGAGATCAACGCCAAGGGCGGCGTCGACGGACGGCAGATCCAGGTCGTGACCTACGACGACAAGAGTTCGGCTTCCGACGCGGTGCGCGCCTTCCAGCGGGCGGTCTCCGAGGACAAGGTCAACTTCGTCATCGCCAGCTACATTTCGGAGGTGGTGCTCGCCCTGATGCCCTGGGCGGCCCGGCTCAAGACGCCGATGATCACGCCGGGCGCGGCCTCGAACGAGATCAGCGTCGCGGTCCACAAGGACTACGCGCGCAACAAGTACACCTTCCACGGCTACCTGACCTCGCACGCCCTGGCGCAGGCGGTGTGCGACTCGGCCAAGGAAGTGCTGGTCGAGAAGCTCAAGGCCAAGACGGCGGCGATCATGAGCGAGGATGCAGCCTGGACCCGGCCGCTCGACGCCGCCTACCAGGAATGCCTGCCGAAATCCGGGCTCAAGGTGGTGGAGCATGTCCGCTTCTCGCCGGACACGGGCGACTTCACGCCGATCTACAACAAGATCGAGGCGGCCAAGCCCGACCTGATCGTCACCGGCATCGCCCATGTCGGCGTGCAGCCGACCGTGCAGTGGCAGAACCAGCAGGTCCCGATCGCCATGACCGGCATCAGCGGCCAGGCGACCTCCTCGACCTTCTGGGCCAACACCAACGGCGGTACGCAGGGCGTGCTGTTCGACAGCGTGGCGCTGCCGGGCGTGGCGCTCACCGAGAAGACGATCCCGTTCGCCGACGCCTTCACCAAGCGCTTCGGCGGCGCGCCGTCCTACGCGGGCTACATGGCGTACGATGCCGTCCATTACACCGCGGAGGCGATCAAGCGCGCCGGCTCCACGGAGGCCGACAAGCTCGTCGAGGCCCTGGAGAAGACCGACTATGTCGGCACCGTCGGGCACCTCAAGTTCTACGGCAAGGACGACCCGTTCACCCACTCGATCCAGTACGGCCCCGGCCTGATGACCAGCGTGCTCGGGCAGTGGCAGAACGGCAAGCAGGTGGCGATCTGGCCGGCCGCGACCGCCAACGGGACCATGATCCTGCCGCCCGCGGTCAAGCCGGCGGTCCAGTAGGTCGGGCGGGGAGAGCGCGGTGATCGGCCTCCAGATCCTCGTCGACGGCTTCGCGATCTCGGCCCTCTACGCGCTCGGTGCGATGGGCTTCACCCTGATCTTCGGGGTCTCGGGCGTCCTGAACCTGACCCACGGCGCCCTGATGGTCATGGCCGCGGTGGCGGCCTGGGCGGCCTCGGCCCTGTTCGGGCTCGGCTCCTACGCGGGGGCGGCGATCGGCGTGCTGTGCGGGTTGGCCGGCGCCCTCGTCACCTACTTCGCCGTCGTGGCGCCGATCGAGCGCAGCCGGGCGATCCCGCGGGAGGAGAAGGAGATCTTCGTCCTGACCGGGACGCTGCTCTGGGGGATCATGATCCAGGAGCTGGTGGCCTACTTCTTCACCGACAACCCGAAGACCGTGCTGCCGATCGTCGAGGGCGTCTTCGAGATCGCGGGCGTGCGGACGCCGAGGAACCAGGTCTTCACCGCGGTCATCTGCTGGGTGGTGATCGGCCTGCTCTGGCTGTTCGTGAACCGGGCGCGGGCCGGCAAGGTCCTGCTCGCGGCCTCCATGAACCCGCGGGGCGTCACGCTGCTCGGCCACGACATGGGCAAGATCTACGTGGCGGTCTGGGCGATCTACGGCCTGCTCGCCGGCATCGCCGGCGTGCTGCTCGGGATGTTCCTGGGGGTCTCGTCGTATTCCGTGGGGCCGCTCACCGCGAGCGCCTTCTCGATCGTGGTGCTGGGGGGCTTGGGCAGCGTCACCGGCTCGCTGATCGCCGCCTACGTGGTCGGGTATCTGGAGACCGCCACCGCCTACATGATCTCGCCCGCCTACCGGGTGATCCCGGCGCTGCTGCTGCTGGTCGCCGTCATGTACCTGCGCCCGCAGGGCCTGCTGGGGCGGCGGTGATGGTTTCATTCGGGGCTGTCCCGCGCCGCCGCTCTCCCTCCTCCCCCTTGCGGGGAGGAGCCGGAGGTGGGGGTGGTGCAGGATGGGGCGGTGCGGTGCCTTCTGCGCCACCCCCACCCCCTGCCCCCTCCCCGCAAGGGGGAGGGGAAAGCGCGCTCTTCTCAAAGTGTTGCTCTCGGACCCAGACGTGTGGATACGGCACCCTCCCCCACAGAGGGGGGAGGGAAACGCGCGGAGTTCGTGTATCCCGATGAAGCTCCTCACAACCCCCGGCTTCTGGATCGCGATCCTCGCCGTCGCGCTGGCCGCCACCCTCCCCTGGTACGTCTCCGGCTACATCCTCGGCCTCCTGACCATCGCCTACTATTTCGGCGTGTTCTCCATGGCCTGGGACCTGCTCTTCGGCTTCGCCGGCGAGGTGAATTTCGGCCCGACCTTCCTGATCGGGCTCGGGGCCTACGGCGCCGGCATCCTCAACAACCGCTACGAGTTGCCGATCCCCTACTGCCTCGCGGCCGGGACCGTGCTCGCCGTGGTCGGCGGCCTCGCCCTGGCGCTGCCGGCGCTGAAGGTCCGCGGCCCGTATTTCGGCCTGATCACCCTGGTGGCGGTGCTGCTCCTGCAGAACATGATCGTGGTCTTCTCCGGCCTCACCGGCGGCGAGATCGGCCTGACCGTGCCGGACGTCATCTCGATCGACGCCGACACCAATTACTGGCTGGCGCTCGGCTTCATGGCGGTCTCGGGCCTCATCCTGACCGCCATCGCCCGCTCGCCCGCGGGCCTGATCCTCCAGGCCGCCGGCCAGGACCCGGTGGTGACCGGGGCGCTCGGCTTCAACGTCGCCAAGCACAAGCTCGCGGCCTTCGCGGTCAGCGCCGCCTTCTCGGGCCTCGCGGGCGGGCTGGTGGTCTTCTACATGGGCACCGCCTCGGTCGGCACGCTGATCAACACGTCGGTCGGCGTGCAGGTGATCATCGCGGCGGTGCTCGGCGGCCGGCGCACCATCGTGGGCGCGGCTTTGGGCGCCGTGTTCCTGATCGCGGCGGGCGAGCTGCTGCGCCCGCTCGGCGGCCTCTCGACCTTCGTGGTCTCGGCGGTGGCGCTCCTCGTGATCCTGTTCGTGCCCTCGGGGCTGCTTGGCCTCGGATCGCTCCGGAGAGCCCGATGACCGTCGCCGTCGCGCCCCCGCTGGCCGTGTCGCCCGTCCTGGCCGAGCCCTGCCTCACCGTGCGCGGCCTGACCAAGCGCTACGGCGGCCTCGTCGCCGTCAAGGAGGTCGACCTTGACCTGCGGCCCGGCGAGATCCTGGGGCTGATCGGCCCGAACGGCTCGGGCAAGTCCACCGTGATGAAGCTGATCATGGGCCTGGAGCGCCCGAGCGCCGGCTCGATCCGCCTCGACGGCGCCGAGATCGGCGGGATGCCGGCCCACCGGGTGGCGCGCTCCGGCATCGGCCTCGTGTTCCAGCACGCCCGGCCGCTCCAGCGGCAGACTGTGCTGGAGAATATCAGCCTCGCGCTCCTGCCCGACAGCCTGATCCGGCTGGCGGCCGACCCCCACGTGGCGCGGCGGGCCAAGGAGATCGCCGAGCGCGTCGGCCTCGGCGCCGTCATCGACCGGCGCCCGGGCACCCTGCCCTTCGCGGATCTGCGCCGGCTCGAACTCGCCAAGGCCATCGCCCGCGACCCCCGGGTGGTGCTGGTCGACGAGCCCTTCGCGGGCCTGACCGGCGGCGAGGTCGCGGCCTTCTCCGAGCTGATCCGCGGCTTCCGCGACGAGGGCAAGGCCGTGCTCCTCGTCGACCACAACGTGAAGAGCGTCGCGGCGCTCGTGGACCGGGTGTTCGCCATGTATCTCGGCGAGCGCATCGCCGAGGGCTCGGCCGAGTCCGTGATGGCCGACCCGACCGTGCGCCGGGTCTATCTCGGGGGCAGCATCGAGACGGCCGCCCGGCCGGAAGCCGCGTTCAAGCCCGACTCGCTGCTCACCGTCGAGAACGTCGACGTGCTCTACGGCAAGGCGCAGGCTCTGCGCGCCGCCTCGATCCACGTCCACGAGGGCGAGTTCGTCTCGGTGGTGGGCCTGAACGGCGCCGGCAAGACCACCCTGTTCAACGCCATCTCGGGCCTCGTCCCGCACACGGGCACGATCCGGTTCGACGGCCAGGACCTCGCCCGGATGAAGCCCGCCGCCATCGCCCGGGCCGGCATCGTCCAGGTGCCCGAGACCCGCGAACTGTTCGGCGACCTGAGCGTGCGCGAGAATCTCGACCTCGGCGGCCAGCATTTCCCGAAGGCCGAGTCTGCCCGGCAGCGGGAGTGGCTCTACGAGCTGTTCCCGATCCTCAAGGCCCGCGAGGCGCAGAGCGCCCGCACGCTGTCCGGCGGCGAGCAGCAGATGCTGACCATCGCGCGGGCGCTCATGATGCGGCCGCGTCTGCTCATCCTCGACGAGCCGACGCTCGGCCTCGCCCCGGTGATCCTGGAACTGCTGTCGAAGGCGCTGGAGAAGCTGCGTCAGACCACGCCGATCACGGTGCTGCTCGGCGAGCAGAACGTCACCTTCGCGCTTCCCCACGCCGACCGGGTCTACGTGCTGGAGCAGGCCCGGATCGTCTGGGAAGGCCCGCCGCAGCGCTTCGCCAGCGAGATGGGATCGGCCTATCTGTGAGGGCTTCCCTCCTCCCCGCAACAGGGGAGGCGAGAAGCCCGCAGCGACGGATGTGAGCGGAGCGGACGCCTTGGATTTCACCCTCTCCCCCTCCCAGACGCACTGGCTGACCCGCGTCCGCGCCTTCATCGCCGACGCGGTTCTGCCTGCGGCCGGTGCCGTCGCTGCCGAGCGCGCGCAGAGCCGCGAACCCTCCCCCACCATGGAGCGCCTCAAGGGCAAGGCCCGGGCCGAGGGCCTGTGGAACCTGTTCCTGCCGCCCTCGCCCGAGCACGACACCGACGATTATCGCGGCGCCGGGCTGACCAACCTCGACTACGCCCTGTGCGCCGAGGAGATGGGCCGGGTCGGGATCGCCTCGGAAGTGTTCAACTGCGCGGCGCCCGACACCGGCAACATGGAGGTGCTGCACCGCTACGGCACCGCGGCCCAGAAGGAGAGGTGGCTGAAGCCCCTGATGGCGGGCGAGATCCGCTCGGCCTTCCTGATGACCGAGCCGGAGGTCGCCTCCTCGGACGCCACCAACATCGCGACGGCGATCCGCCGCGACGGCGACCACTACGTCGTCGACGGCCGCAAGTGGTGGTCGACCGGCGTCGGTGACCCGCGCTGCAAGATCGCGATCCTGATGGGCAAGACCGACCCGGAGGCCCCCCGCCACCGGCAGCAATCGCAGATCCTCGTGCCCATGGACACGCCGGGCGTGCGGATCGAGCGCCTGCTCCCGGTCTTCGGCTACGAGGACGCGCCCAAGGGCCACGGCGAGGTGGTGCTGGAGAACGTTCGCGTCCCGGCCGGGAACCTGATCCTCGGCGAGGGGCGCGGCTTCGAGATCGCGCAGGGACGGCTGGGTCCGGGCCGCATCCACCACTGCATGCGCACGATCGGGGCGGCCGAGGTGGCGCTGGAGGCCATGGCGCGGCGGCTGGTCTCGCGCGTCGCCTTCGGCAAGCAGATCAGCGAGCAGTCGGTCTGGGAGCAGCGGGTCGCCGAGGCGCGGATCGACATCGAGATGACCCGCCTCCTCTGCCTGAAGGCCGCCGACATGATGGACAAGGTCGGCAACAAGGGCGCCAAGCTCGAGATCGCCATGATCAAGGTCGCGGCGCCGCGGGTCGCCCTGAAGGTGATCGACGACGCGATCCAGGCCCATGGCGGGGCCGGCGTCTCGGAGGATTTCGGGCTCGCCAAGATGTACGCCCAGATCCGCACCCTGCGGCTCGCCGACGGGCCCGACGAGGTCCACAATCGCGCGATCGCCCGGCTGGAATTCGGGCGCTACACCAACAGAAGCGAGGCGGAGCGCGCATGAGCGACGCCGATGTCTTCTCCGGCGTGAAGCCGGTCGAGCCGCGCCACCGGATCGACGAGGCGAAGCTCGCCGCCTGGATGGAAGCGCACGTCCGCGGCTACGCCGGGCCGCTCACCGTGCGGCAGTTCCGCGGCGGCCAGTCGAACCCGACCTACCGGCTCGACACGCCCGCCCAGGCCTACGTGCTGCGCCGGAAGCCCTTCGGCCCGCTCCTGCCCTCCGCCCACGCGGTGGACCGGGAGTTCCGGGTGATCGGCGCCCTCTACGGCGAGGGGTTCCCGGTGCCGCGGCCCTTCGCGCTGTGCGAGGACCCCGAGATCATCGGCGCGGCCTTCTACGTGATGGAGGCGGTCGACGGCGCCGTGCACTGGGACGGCGCCCTGCCCGGCCTCGACCCGCACGCCCGCCACCGGCACTATGCCGGCATGATCGCCACGCTGGCGCGCCTCCACGCGATCGACCCGGAGGCGGCGGGGCTTTCCGATTACGGCCGGCCCGGCAACTACTTCGCCCGGCAGGTCGACCGCTGGACCCGCCAGTACCGCGCCGCCGAGGACGGGCGCCTGGAGGATGTCGAGCGCCTGATCGCGTGGCTGCCCAGGACGGTGCCGGAGCAGCAGGGCGCCTGCGTGGTCCACGGCGACTATCGCCTCGACAACCTGATTTTTTCGACAGACGGGGGCGTCAGCGCGGTGCTCGACTGGGAATTGTCGACCCTCGGCGATCCGCTGGCCGATTTCAGCTACCTGCTGATGCAGTGGGAATTGCCCGCCGACGGGCGCAGCGGGCTCGGCGGCCTCGACCTGCCGGCGCTCGGCATCCCCACCCGGGACGAGGCGGTGGCGCTCTACTGCCGGGCGGCGGACCGCAAAGACCTGCCCGACCTCGACTGGTACTTCGCCTACAACCTGTTCCGGCTGGTCGGCATCCTCCAGGGCGTGGCGGCCCGCGCCAAGGCCGGCAACGCCGCGAGCGAGCACGCCGCCGCCATGGCGGCGCGGGTGCCGAAGCTCGCCGAAGCGGCCTGGGGCTTCGCCGAGCGGGCGGGGGCCTGAATATGGAGCTGTCCGGCCGCGTCGTCGCCGTCACCGGGGCCGCCCGGGGCATCGGCCGGGCGCTCGCGGTCGCCGCCGAGGCCCGGGGCGCGACGGTCGTGGCCCTCGACCGGGACGGGGCCGGCGCGGAGGCCGTGGCGGCGGAACTCGGCGGACGGGCCTTCGCGCTCGACGTGGGTGACGCGGAGGCGGTCGCCGCGATCCTGGCGCGCATCGAAGCCGAGATCGGGCCCATCACCCTGTACTGTTCCAACGCCGGCATCCTGGAGCGCGACCCCGATCCGGATCTCGCCACCTCCGCCGATCCGGAGAGCTGGGCGCGCGCCTTCGCGGTGAACGTGATGGGTCATGTCCACGCGGCGCGGGTGCTGGTGCCGCTCTGGCGCGCCCGGGGCGGGGGCGCGTTCCTCGGCACCGTCTCGGCGGCCGGGCTGCTCAGCCAGATCGGCAGCGCCACCTACGGGGCCACCAAGCACGCGGCGCTCGCCTTCCTGGAGCATCTCGCCATCGCCCATGCCGGGGAGGGGATCCGGGTCGCCGCCCTGTGCCCGCAGGGGGTCGACACCGCCATGCTGGGGGAAGCCAGCGCCGCGTCGCGCGACGGCGTGCTGGCGCCGGAGGCGGTGGCCGAAGCCGCGTTCGACGGGCTGGCATCGGGGCGTTTCCTGATCCTGCCGCACCCACAGGTGGCCGAATACGCCCGCCGCCGGGCCGAGGACCCCGAGCGCTGGCTCGCCGGCATGGCGCGCCTGCGCCGGTCGATGCGGGCGGGGGTGTGAGGATGGGCGGCGTCCGGCGAGATTGTCGACGGCCG
Source organism: Methylobacterium sp. C33D (assembly GCF_053345825.1). Taxonomy (NCBI): domain Bacteria; kingdom Pseudomonadati; phylum Pseudomonadota; class Alphaproteobacteria; order Hyphomicrobiales; family Methylobacteriaceae; genus Methylobacterium; species Methylobacterium sp. C33D. The sequence continues at coordinate 2,937 of NZ_JBKFAV010000052.1, read as the reverse complement.
GATGGGGCGCGGGTCCCCTCTCCCGCACGGGAGAGAGGGTGCGTCGCGACCCTCATATCCCGTGGAACGGGGACGGAAGCCGTTCGCCGCTTCATCCAGAGCAGAGCCTCGCCATGTCCCTGTTCGATCTGACCGGCAAGACCGCCCTCGTCACCGGCTCGTCGCGGGGCATCGGGCGGGCGATCGCCCTGCGGATGGCCGAGCACGGCGCCCGGGTGGTGATCTCCTCGCGCAAGCGCGAGGCCTGCGAGGCGGTCGTGGCCGAGATCGAGGCCGCCCATGGGGCCGGCCGCGCCGTGGCGATTCCGGCCAGTATCTCGGTGAAGGCGGAGCTGGAAACCCTGGTGGCCGAGACGGACAAGCAGCTCGGTCCCGTGGACGTGCTGGTCTGCAACGCCGCCAGCAATCCCTATTACGGGCCGCTGGCCGGCATCTCCGACGCGCAGTTCCGAAAGATCCTCGAGAACAACGTCCTGTCGAACCACTGGCTGATCCAGATGGTCGCTCCCGGCATGGTGGCGCGGCGGGACGGCGCGATCGTCATCGTCTCCTCGATCGGGGCGCTCAAGGGCTCGCCGGTGATCGGCGCCTACAACGTCTCGAAGGCCGCCGACCTCCAGCTCGCCCGCAACTACGCGGTCGAGTACGGCCCCGCCAACGTGCGGGTGAACTGCCTGTGCCCGGGGCTGATCCGCACCGACTTCGCCCGGGCCCTGTGGGAGGATCCCGAGATGCTGGCCGCTACCACGGACGCTGCCCCCTTGCGCCGGATCGGCGAGCCCGACGAGATCGCCGGCGCGGCCGTGTTCCTGGCCTCGGCGGCCGGCCGGTTCGTGACCGGCCAGGCGCTCGTGATCGACGGCGGGGTGACGATCGCGCGATGAGCCTCGATCCCCGCATCCCCGCCGGCTGGCCGGCCCTGCCCTTCCGCGAGGCCGAGGCGCGGCTCACCGCCCCAGGCACACCCTTCGCCGTCGCCACGGTGCCGATCCGGGGCGTGCCGACCCGGATCTGGGAGAAGGCCCCGCCGACGCTGGGCGACCTGTTCCGGATCGCGCGCGGCCACGCGGACAAGACCTTCGTGGTCTACCGGGACGAGCGCGTGACCTTCACGGGCTTCGCCCGCGCCGCCACCGCCCTGGCGCGGGCCCTGGCGGAGGCCGGCGTGCGCAAGGGCGACCGGGTCGCCATCGCGCAGCGCAACCTGCCCGAATGGCCGGTGAGCTATTTCGGTGCGCTGCTCGCCGGGGCGATCGCGACGCCGCTCAACGCGTGGTGGACCGGCCCCGAACTCGCCTACGGCCTGCAGCATTCGGGCGCCCGGGTCCTGATCGCCGACGGCGAGCGCTTCGACCGACTGGCGCCGCACCTGTCCGAATGTCCGGCCCTGGAGCGGGTCCTCACCACCCGGATGGAGCCCGATCCGCGGGCGACCCTGCTTTCCGACATCGTCGGGCCGGTCCGGGACTGGGGCGCCCTCCCCGATCGCCCCCTGCCCGACATCGCCCTCGACCCGGAGGACGACGCGACCCTGTTCTACACCTCGGGCACCACGGGCAAGCCCAAGGGGGCGGTCGGCACCCACCGGGCGGCCGCCACCACGGTGATGGCCTACCCCTACTCGGCGGCGCGCAGCGCCCTGCGCCGGGGCGAGGCGCCGCCGAAGCCCGACCCGGCCGCGCCGCAGCGGGCTGCGCTGCTGGTGATCCCGCTGTTCCACGTCACCGGCTGCCACGCGAGCCTGGGGGCGGCTCTCTACGGCGGCCACCGCCTCGTCATGATGCACCGCTGGGACGCCGCCGCGGCCCTCGACCTGATCGAGCGGGAGGGCTGCACGAGCGCGGGCGGCGTCCCGACCATCGCGTGGCAGCTCGCCAACGCGGCCCGGGAGGCCGGCCGGCTCCTGCCGACCCTCGAGGGCGTCACCTACGGCGGCGCCCCGGCCGCCGGCGACCTCGTGCGGGCGCTGGGCGAGGCCCTGCCGCGGGTCGTCCCGGGCACCGGCTGGGGCATGACCGAGACCTCGGCGACCTTCACCCACCACCAGGGCGAGGATTACCTCGCCCACCCGGAATCCTGCGGACCGCCCCTGCCGGTCTGCGAGGTGCGGATCCTCGATCCCCTCGGGCAGGATCTGCCGCCCGGCAGCGTCGGCGAGCTCTGCGTGAAGGGCCCCAACGTGGTCCGCGGCTACTGGGACGACCCGGTGGCCACCGCGGAGGTCCTCTCCGAGGGCTGGCTGCGCACTGGCGACCTCGCCCGGGCCGACGACGAGGGCTTCCTGACCATCGTCGACCGGATCAAGGACATGCTGATCCGCGGCGGCGAGAACATCTACTGCTGCGAGGTCGAGAACGCCCTCTACGCGCATCCGGACGTGATCGACGCCGTGGTGCTGCCGGTGCCCCACCCGACGCTGGGCGAGGAGCCCGGCGCCATCGTGGTGCTGGCCGAGGGCGCCGAGACCGACCCGGAGGCGATCCGCGCCTTCGCGGCCGAGCGGCTCGCGGCGTTCAAGGTGCCGGTGCGGATCGAGATCTGGGACGGGCTCCTGCCCCGCAACCCCGCCGGGAAGATCCTGCGGGCGCCCCTGCGGGCGGTGTTCGCGGGCGGGTCAGGTCAGAACGGCTCGCCCCCGTCGTCCGGGCGGTAGACCCGCAGGGTCCGGCCGTCGGGGAACTGCACCGTCCGGCGGTGGACCACGACGTATCCGGCGGCCTGGGCGCTGCTCAGGCGGTCGAGGCGGTCGTCGGTGTAGCCCGGCGCATAACCCGGCGCGTAGCCGTAGCCGTAGCCCGGCCCGTAATTGTAGGCCCTGTAGCGGGCGTAGCCCTCCGGGGGCGGCGGCGCGGCGGCGACGACCTGCGGCTTGGTCTTGAACAGGTACGAGCCGGTCAGGCCGAAATGCTCGGCGACGGGCGGGTAGATCGGCCAGAC
>NZ_JBKFAV010000051.1:0-38869 GCF_053345825.1 Methylobacterium sp. C33D | reverse complement strand
AGTAGACGAGCTTGACCCGATCGGCGCGCCGCGCCCGGAAGACGTAGATCGCCCCGCTGAACGGGTCGGCGCCCAGGCTCTCGCGCACCAGCGCCGCCAGGCCGTCCGCGCCCTTGCGGAAGTCCACCGGCCGGGTCGCCACCATGACGCGGACCGCGCCCGCCGGCCCGATCACGCGCCGCCCTTCAGCGCACCGATCACAGCCGCGATGATGGCGAGCGAGGCGCCGTCGCCGATCCGCACCGTGATGCCGCCTGCCTCCACCTCGATCCCCACCGCGCGGCGGCGCGATGAGGATCGTCTGATGCGCCGGCGTGGCGGCTCCGCCCGGGCGGGTTCCACCGCCGTGGGCTCGGGTGCGGTCACCGCCGGCACGAAAGCCGGCAGCGCCGCGGCGGCCTGGCGCGCCTCGCGTCGCCACGTGAACAGCTGCTGCGGGGTCAACCCGTGGCGGCGGGCCACCACCGACACCACCGTGCCCGGAACGAACGTCTCTTCCAGGATCCGCGCCCGGTCGTCGGCGCTCCAGCGCCTGCGGCCAACCGCGCCGTCAATCACCTCGAAACGCCGGACCGCCCCCTCCGGCTCAAGTCTACGGTCAAGTCGAGACACAAAACGATCCTCTCGTTCGGATCGTCAAACTGCCCGGTCAGGTTGCCCCACAGAAGATGGGGTCGGAACATCGCTTACGATCGGGCCTCGCTGTTGGGGTGTCCTCCTCGCTGCGCGCGGATCATGAACAATCCTGGTCTCTGAGCTGCCCGAAGCCTCATCGACAAAGCGGGCCGTGTCGACCGCCAATCCGCGTCAATACCGATCAGCCCGGAACGGCCGCATCACGCCCAAAACCGCGGCCTTGAGGCTGTACAGCAAACCTCTATTATGATGCCGCTGTACAAGCTTCTGGCCATGGCGGGATCGAACATCGCATGCCGTACCATCCGGACCCACGGTCTCGGGCGGGCTTCACCGAGAACGGCCGAACGCGGGGCCTCAAGGCGGATCGCTGTCCAGATGCTTCGTCAGTACCGACGGATCTCGCAGGAACCGATCTGCGTTCTCGGCGCGCGCCCGATCATTGTTCGGAGACTGAACAGGGGCCGGCACTCGAATCAGACCAATTTCAGGCGGCTGTTCTGCGATTACTTCCCGACCTGAGGCAGATTGCAGGATCGATGACGACGACGGCGCGAGGCGCTGAGGACTTGGTACAGGAAACGCTGATCAGGATTTGGCTGGATCAGGATCGGTTTCGCCCTTCCGTCGATCTCAGAGCTTGGGCATTCACGATCATGCGGAGCAGTTGCTCTTCACACAGGGGCGAGACTAGTGACGCGATCGGCATCGGCGTCGCTTCTTCCGTGAGAAATCGCATCGATCCTGAACCGTCAGAGGATGATGGTTCATAGTTGGAGGGGTCGCGAGCGCAACCTCTGACCGGAGGCGTCTGGGGCAGGCCGACGCCGATGCGCGAAGACAGCATCACGTCGTGAGTCTCGAAGCGCTGGCGTCGGCATCCGATCGAGCCTCGATCGGCTCGATCCGGATCGAACGCTGTCGTCCAGCACCCGCTAGAGCACGCAGTGTCTCGCGGCATTCGCGGAAGATCGTCTTTTTACTCAGGCGTGGTGGTCAAATAGGTGCGCTCCGCTGCCATGATCTGAAATCCCGATCACGCCGACGTCTCCGTGGATGCCGTGGTCGGTGACAGCGGGGCTCGGTCCGGCGACAGGGCCGGATTTATGGTCGGTCGCAAAGACGATCTCACCGCTCGGAGCGATGCTCGCAGGCGGTTGCGAGCTCGGATCACCGCCGTGCGCTCGGGAGATCTGCTCGGCTGACGGTGGATTATCGCGGCCCATGTCGGTCGAGCCTCCTGAGCCTTGCCGCGCGATCGCCTGCTCGGGACCCGCCGGGGGGCTGACGTTTGCGGCCGCACTGGCATTGTCCGGCGCTGCATCGTGCGGGCCAACGTCGGGATGCGGTTGAGCGGAAGCCGAGTCGGCCGTTTGCCCGTGCGCTGCGCTCGGCGCGATGCCTGAGTTCGTTCCGGTCGCGGTACCGCGGCCGTCCGAATTCTGCTGCTGCGGTCCGGTCTCGTGGAGAGGACCTGGTACCTCGGAGCTCCGTCCAGGTGTTTCGCTGGCCTGCGCGTTATCCGAATAGCCGGTCGTCACCGGCGCCTGCGCATGCGTCGACCCCGGCGCAGGATCCGCGTTGTCGGCCGTGCCGTGACCCCCGGCACCCTGCGCCTGCGGTGCGGTGTCCTGGAGATGCCCCGGTGCTTCGGCGCCTCGCCCGGGGGCCTCGCGGGCCTGCGCGTGATCGGGCTCGGCGGCCGTCACCTGCGCCTGCGCATGCGTCGACCCCGGCGCAGGATCCACGCTGTCGGCCGTGCCGTGACCGCCTGCAGCCTGTGCCCGCGGTGCCGTATCCTGGAGATGCCCTGGCGCCTCGGCGCTCCGCCCGGGCGCCTCGCCGGTCTGCGTGTGACCGGGATCGGCAGCCGTCGATGGCGGAGCAGTGTCCGCCTCGATGTCCGCGCCATGATTGCCAGCACCCTGCATGTGCGATGCAGTGTCCTGAGGATGACTCGGCGCCGGGGCATCACCTCCGGAACTGTCGTTGGCCTGCACGTCACCGGCATCTGTGCCGTTTGCCCGCCCGTGCGCGCGAGCTGACGGCTGTGCCGGATCCGCGTCGATGCCCGCGCTCTGACCGTGCGCGTCCCGATTGGACGGTCCCGCGGTCTGGACATGCGCCGATGCCTCGGCGCTCCCGCCGGGGCCCTCGTCAGCCGGCGCGGGTCGCGGATCCGCACTGCTGGCCCGGGTCTGGTCGCCGCTCGTCGCAGGAACGACGCGCACGCTGTCTTGTGCGTCGTGACCATTCGGTTCCGGCTGACCAGATCGCGCGTCACCGAGATGTCCCGGCGCCTCGGCGCTCCGGCCGCGGCCCTCGCTAAGCGGTGCCTGGACTCTCTCCGCAGATCCTGGCTGGGTCTGCGCGATCCCCGATGCTTGACCTGAGTTCGCGTTGCCGGCGGCGCCGCGACTGTCCGTCTCCTGGTGCGCGGCTGCCGCCTCCTTGAGATGGCCCGGGGCGTCGGCGCTCCGGCCGAGCCCCTCATCCGTCTGACCACCGCCTTGATCGATCGCGTCCTTCCGGACCTGCGCGATGCCCGCCGATGGACGCAGGTCAGTGAGCGCAGCCGCGACGGAGCTGTCCGCGCCGTGCTGATCCCGTTCGGATGCGCCTGTGCCTACGCTTGGCGCGTCCGCAACGGTGCCCGCGTCGTGCCGTTCCCTCGCGTCTGGAAGGGCACCCGCTCGCAATCCGCTCTCCGGGCTTCCTGAGCGCTCGTCAGGCGTCGAGATCGGTGCGTGTCTCAACTCGGTCGGCGCCACGGGGCCGAGGGCGCTGACCGCGGCTGGCGGAGCTTCGGTCAGCGTGTGCCCACTCGTCGGGATCACGGTCGAAGCCAGCGCAGCCTCACCGGTCGCGCTCGACGATGGGGGCGACTGTTCCCGCGCTGCCGCGTCTCCCGTCGTCGCCGCGCTTCCGTCCGATCCGCCATCCGGAGACGATGATGAGCCCGCCGCGTGGCCTGCACCCGCGTCCGCGCCGCGCACCAGAGGCTGAGAAGCCGGATCCGCGCATGCGCGAGCCGGCCCTTGAGCAACGGCCGGATCTCTGAAGCCGATGACGCCGAGATCGGCAGCCTCAGGGCGGGAGGAAGCGACCGCGGTCGGTCCGCCCGTTGCGGGACCGGATGCGCCGCTCGACGGGGCTTCGTGAGGATCGGCAATGGGCGGTCCACCCGCCTGGGCCGGGTTGACCGCGCCGCCGGTTGCCGTCGACAGGCCGACCTGATCGCCCGGGACGGCAGTGATGCCTCCCGGTGCGCCGAAAGATGATCTCGCCTCGGCACCCTGTGCGGGGTGGTCGGCGAAGGCATCCGCGGCGAAGACCATGGCCGAGAATACGATCAGTCCGACCTGCTTACGGTGACCGTCGCGCTCGTCGGGATCGCTAGAGTCGCGTCCCTCTGTCGGCCCGTCCGGATGCGTCGGGCCGGCGTGAGGCGCCCGCGACGCGTCGTCGGCCATTCGCTCCGCATCGTCCGCACGGGCGTCGTCGGGCGACAGACTGAGAGCCGCGGCCGCGACGAGGGCCGCGAGCAGCGCGGCCGGGTGGACCGAGAGCTTCGTCCCGCCGGCGCTCTGCGGGATCGGCAGAAGCTCGGGATAGCGCCGGGCGATCTGGTCGATGAGGGCGCGGAAATCGCTGCCCCGCATCGGGCTGTCCAGGACTTCGGACGCGATGACGTAGCTGCCGTCGATCCTGGCGAAATGCATGATGGCGTCGCCATCCGGCCGGCAGAAGACGAACCAGGGGTCTGCCTCGTCGCTCAGGCCCTGCTCACTGCCGATCTGCAGGCCGGCTCGCAGCAGCGCGGCCTCGACGCGGTAGAATTCCGCGAGTTCCTGCTGCGACCAACCGCCTTGGCACGTCGCCGCGGGTCGGAAAAACGAGATGACCGCGCCCATCGGGACCTCACCTCCGCCCTACGACGGGGCTGCAGGATCTATCGTTCATGGAAACCGCGTCCCAGAGCATCGAAAAACGGCGCGACCAGATAGTCGAGCGCCGTGCGCTCGCCGGCCGAGACGACGACCTCGGCCGGTAGGCCCGCCAGGAGGCGTGGTCGTATGTCGTCCGGGAGGTGCTGGTCGTCGATCTCAACGGTCCCGGCGAAGTAAGCCTGCTTCGTAGCATCGTCGATGAGGCGGTCGCGGGACACCGTCGTCAGCGTCCCGAAGACCGCCGCTGTGCGGCGCGTCTGAAATGCCGGAAACTTCACCTCGGCGCGCATCCCGGCATGAACCGCCTCGAGGTCGTTCGGCGCGAATTGAACGCTGATCACCAGCCGGTCGTTCGTCGGCACGATCTCCATCAGCGGTTCGCCCGAGCGGACCACCTGCCCGATCGTGTAAACCTTCAATCCCTGGACGACACCCTGATGTGAGGCCCGGACCTCGTGCCGACGGAGAACGTCCTGGGCCATGACGAGCTTCTCGCGCAGTTCCGCGATCTTCTGGCGCGTGTCCAATAGTTGCGCGGTCAAGGTCTCTTGCAGCTTCTGCTTGAGTTGCGCGGTCTGCATCCACGCCTCGTTGATGCCGTTCTGCGCCTTGGCGGTCTCCGCCACGGACCGCCCGATCACGCCTTCCAGGCGCGCGTGCTCGCGCTCCATCATCAGGACACGCGAGAGCGGGATGAGGTTCTTCTCTCGCAGACCGCGCAGGCCCTCCAGTTCCTGCTGGATCAGGGCCACTTGCTGCTCGACTGACGCCTTCTCGACCGCCAGCCCGGAAATCTCGGTCTTCAGCTGCGTGACGCGCGCCTGGATGAGGGCGAGCTGCGCCTGGAACGAGGCGCGTCGCTCCGACAACTGGCTGGCTTGATCGTCGATCATGCCGGCGACGGCTGGCTCAGCGTGGCGCGCCGCGATGTCGGGCGGCAGAAGCAGCTCCTGCGTCTGGCTCTGCTCCGCGCGCAAGCGGGCCTCGAGGATCAGGGCCGCGTCGAGCTGGCCGCGGAGGAGATCGTTGCTGGCCCGCGCTTGCACGGGATCGATGCGAAGCAGGACGTCCCCCGCGCGGACCGCCTGCCCATCCCGGACCATTACCTCCTGAACGATGCCACCTTCGAGGTGCTGCACGACCTTGCGGCTGCCTTCAGCCACCACCACTCCGGGACTGATGACCGCACGGTCGAGGCGCGCGAACGTGGCCCAGGTGCCCACAACTCCGAAGGTCGCGAAGATGACCGCGTAGCCTGCGACGGCGTACGAGCGCCAGTTCGTCAGGTCGGAGGCCCTGGCCGGCCGTTGCTCATCGGGCAATCGACGCACGAATGACGGGTTCGAGATCGCGTGGCGCGGGACGGTCATCGCTTACCCCGCGCTCCGCTGCCCGTCGGAACCCTGGCGGTTCTGGGACGCCGCGAGGCCGACGGTCGGCACCAGCGTCGGGACCGGCCTCTGGCCGGTGATGTGGGCGAGGACTTGCTCGGGCGTCCCGGAGAGCTGCACGCGGCCCTCGCTCATGAGCAGGATACGGTCGGCCTCCTCCAGCAGGCTCACCTTGTGGGTCACCATTACCACCGTCGCCCCGGACTGCTTCAGGTCCGCGACGACGCGCATCAGCGCCGCTTCGCCGGGCTGGTCGAGACTCGCGTTCGGCTCGTCGAGAACGATCAGGCTCGGCTCGCCGTAGAGGGCCCGGGCCAGAGCGATGCGCTGCCGCTGGCCGCCGGACAGCCCGTGTCCCCCCCGCCCGATCACCGTGTTGTATCCCTCCGGAAAAGACTGGATCAGCTCGTGGCAGCCCGCCCTTCGGGCAACCTCGATGACGCGTGCGTCGTCCAAGGCGGCGAAGCGCGCGATGTTCTGTGCGACGGTCCCGTCGAAGAGCTCGACGTCCTGGGGCAGGTAACCGACATGCTGCCCGAGCTGGGCCTTGTCCCAGTGGCGCAGGTCCGAACCGTCGATGCGCACCGCGCCTTCCAGCAAGGGCCAGACGCCGGTGAGCGCGCGCACGAGCGTCGATTTGCCGGCGCCACTCGGGCCGATGATCCCGACGATGCTGCCGGGTTCGAGCCGGAAGCTCACGGCCTTGAGGATGGCTCGCGACGCTCCGGGAGCGGCCACCGAGATGGACTCGGCCTCGATGGGGCCGCGCGGCCGCGGCAATACGAGGCGATGCGTCTCCGAGCCGGCGCCGGCGACGAGATCGGCCAAGCGCCGATAGCTCGCCCGGGCCGCCGTGAAGCCCTTCCAGTTGCCGACGACGGCCTCGATCGGCGCCAGCGTGCGGCCGATGATGATGGAGGCGGCGATCATCGACCCGGCCGAGATCTCGCGGTGAATGGCCAGATACGCGCCGATGCCCAGGACCAGGGTCTGCAGCAGCATGCGGACGAATTTCGTCGCCGCAACGATCAGGCCGGCCCGATCGCTCGCGCGCGCCTGGAGGCGCAGGACGTCGTCGTGGCGCTGTCCCCAGAGCCCGCGCATGGACGCGACCATGCCCATGGCCTGCAGCACCTCCCCGTTGCGAAAGGCCGTGGCGGCACGCTGTCCTGCTTCCCGCGACGCCTGGCTCGCGGCGTCGAGCGTCCGCCGTGTCGCGACCTCGTTGAGCAGCGTGAGGCCGAGTATCGTGCCGCCGCCAACGAGCGCCATCCATCCGAACCAGGGATGCAGGATGAAGCAGGCCAGCAGGAAGATCGGTATCCAGGGCAGATCGCAGAATGCCAGCATGCCGCTGCCGGTCAGGAACTCCCGCAGGACGTCCACGTCGCGCAACGCGGTGTCGTGCTGCGCGCCCGGCCGGAGCAGCGTGCCGCGATGGGCGACCTCGAAGATCGGCGTGGCGATCTTCTGATCGAACACCACACCGCCGCGCACCAGCAGGCGGGCGCGCAGCATCTCCAGGATCGCGTAGACCGCCAGGCCGAACGCCGCGATCACCGTGATCCCCGCCAGGGTGGTCTCGCTCCGGCTCGGGATCACGCGGTCGTAGATCTGGAGCATGTACAGCGGGCTGACGAACAGCAGCAGATTGATGAAGAGCCCGAACACGACGGCGGTCGCCAGGATCGGCCGGAGCGAGCGCAGGCCGAGGGTCAATGCCGAGTGCAACGAATGATCGCCCATACTGCTCTCTTCCTGCGATCGATCGGCGCCATGGGCGACTCCCGTCGGCTCAGATCCCCGGGCTGCGTGCGTCCCCGACCGGCGGGTGCACAGACTATCGAGCCTGGAACGTGTGTCTGATTCTCGACATTCATGGGCCGCCAACCGGAGACACGGACCGGCATTGCGGCATTCGGTGCCATTCTTCAAATCGTTCCAGACACGATGATGATAGCGCCATTCGGAGACCTGCCAAGCATCTGACCTCGCCGGGGGGTGAGGGTCGTCGGCGCGTGTCTGGACAGCGCGGTCCCGCACCGGCTATATGGTCTTTGCTGTATAAGCCCCGCCCGGAGCGGCGTTGTGCGGCAGGAAGGTGAAGCCCCGTGTATGCCCATCAGCAACGCCTGGACTCGGAGGAGGTGCTGGAGCTGCGTCGGGAAGGGGGGCGTTACCTGAAGGAACTGCGCGAGGCACGCGGCCTGTCGCAACGACAGCTCGCCGCTCTCGTCGGTGCGGAATACTACACCTTCATCTCGCAGCTGGAGACCGGTCGCGGACGCATCCCTCCGGACCGGTACCGCGCGTGGGCCGAGGCGCTGGCGATCGAGCCGAGGGCGTTCGTTCGCAACGTGATGCGCTTCTACGACCCGATAACCCACGACATCCTGTTCAACGATCTGGCAGCGAAGACTGGACCCGACGAGGCATAGGTCGTCGACGATCCCAGGTTTCAGGATGGCGTGATCGGGACGGCCGTCGAGACGGATCCCGGCCGGGAGACGGCCGTGGAGGCGGCCTCACGACGTCGAGTGACCCGCACCGTGCATCGGCTGCGGCCCGAGGGACGGTGCGTCGTCAGATGTCGCGTCAGCCGCCGATACGGGCGCGCCGATCGCTGCCATCAGCACTCTCAAGCCCTCGATCCATGTATCCGCTTCGATACGTGAGATACATCCGGTGCGCCGGAATATTTTTCCCGAATCGAGCTTCACGACAACATCGAACCGACCGTCCGGCCTGTCTGTGATCCAATATTTAACATTCTGCGGCATCGACGCTGCCCAACAGTTCCTCATTCAGCGGGCAACAGCGGCCCCGCGCATCCATCTCGCAGTCTCACGGCGATAACTCTGCTCTTTCGACGTCGCTTCTCGTGCATCGCGATTCGATGATCGTCGCTCGTGCTCAGACAACATCACCGTTCAAGCCGTCGCGCGTGAAGATCTTCGTTTCCTGCTCGCATCATCACACCTCCTCCTCACGGACCGAAGCGAGGCCCAACGCGCAGGCGGCGGAGAACGATCCCCGGGTTGCGGGGTTAGATGTTCACTGTACAGTCAGATTGCCGGTCCTATCCCGATGGCTGGCTGTTCGACGATGCGTGCATTCGGGCGTTCCTGCCGGACGACCCGCTGCGGATGGTCGCTTCGTCCGGCGGGATCCATGGCGGGCGGAGCCCGGATGTGTGGCGAGCGCTCTGAAAGGACGTGACTTGACGGACGCGTTGGTAGCTGAAGACGGCGGTCCCGGCCGGCCGAGCCGGCAGGGCCCGCCGGAACTGGCCATTCTCCCGGCCGGCGTGCGGGATCATCTCGGCCTGCAGCTGCGCGCCGCCTATGAGGCCGTGACACGGGCACAGACGCCGCCGCGTCTGCTGGACCTCGTCGCCCAGCTCGACGCGCTGCTGGAGGGGCCGCGTCGGGACTATGCCGCCGCTTTTCGCGATGGCCTGACCGAGACACTCCCTGGCCTGCGCGCCTTCGCCCTCTCGCTCGTCGGAGACGCCTCGCGCGCCGACGACTTGGTTCAGGAGACCGTGCTCCGCGCCTGGGCGCGGCAGGACCTGTTCATACCCGGCTCGAACCTGAAGGCGTGGCTCTGCACCATCCTGCGCAATCAGTTCTACACCGAGTGCCGCAAGCGAAAGCGCGAGACCGAGGATGTGAACGGGGCTGCGGCGGCGCAGCTCACCGCGCCCGCAGCCCAGGAGCACGGGTCCGATCTCCAGATCGTCTGGTCCCACATCGGCAAGCTGCCGGAGCTGCAGCGCGAGGCCCTGTTGCTCGTGGGAGCCCAGGGCCTGACTTACGAGGCGGCCGCGGAGGTGATGGGCTGTCAGACCGGAACCGTGAAGAGCCGGGTGAGCCGCGCCCGCGCCTTGCTCGTCGCGCATCTCGCCTGAGAGCTTCGTGCCGAGCGAGTGCGCATCGGCCCGATCCGAGTGCCGCCGGCGCGCGCGACACCGTGGCCCGCCCGCGCGCTCCGCCACCGGGCGCGTCCCTGTCGACGATGGATCGGGATCGGTCTCCCGGCCACGGTCGAGTCGCGATGCCCGACACCTTTAGTCGGGCGGCCCGACCGGTCGGGTAAGTGCGGTGCCCGCGAACCTCGGGCCAGCCTTCGCGGCTCCATCGCGAGCGCCGATCTTCGCGCGCAGCCCCCCTCCCCTGTCTCGCGTCGGATCGCACGAGCCGGCCACGGGGCTGCGACCGCGAATGCGCGGGCGCGGCGGTCGATGGATCACCGGCGATCGGATGGTCGACACGCGGCGAGTTTCGGGGCCGGCGCGTTCCGGGCCGAACCGTCGATCATCCCGGGAGGCTCGGCGGACGGCCCGCCTCTGCGCGCCGGTCAGGCCACGCGACGAGTGGCGCGACGAGGCCTCACGGTTGCGAAGCCCGTCATCGCGATGGCCGTCACCGAACCTCGGCGGCGGCGCGGAGCAGGTCGCCCTTAACAAAATCGCCCATCCCCGCACGAATCCCGACCGCGGCTGGACTCGATTTGTAGAATCGGTCCACATGAACAGTCACGTTGGCAGAATCGGGCGGGGACCGATGACCGCAGAGGAACGGCTGGCAGAGCTGAAAGCGGCGGATATTCGCCGTCAGTCACGTCGCAGGGAGGCTCTCAAACAGAAGGGCATGACCCAGCAGAACGTGTGGCTCAAGCCGTCGGTCAAGGCCGTCATCGACCAAGCGATCCAGAACGGTCGGTTCAAGAGCCGCACCGAGGCGATCGAGTGGGCGCTCGCGTCTGCCTTCGAGGAGAAGTCGGCATGACGTAACGGGCAAAGCAGAAGGCCCCGAGGCGGGAACCTCGAGGCCTTCGGACCTGACATACCCTGGGATGGGGCGCGACAGGCGATTCGCACCCCCTTTATGCCCCCTCCCCCAGGCCGTCGTCAAGAACACCCTTCGGGGTGAACGGTCCCGCTTTGCCTCTCGAGAGGAGGCAGACGAGGTGGAGACAATCAGTTCCGGTGGCCGGCCGCTCACGCGCGCCGCGCTCGCCGGTCGGAGGCGTGCGCTCGATGACGGGCGGACGATCTCGCGCAGGGAACTCTCGGCAGCCGGTCGGGAAGCGGCCAAGGCGCTGCGCCTGCGTCCCGCGCTGCGCTCCATCCTGTCGGCGCTTTGCGCCGTGTGGGGCGAGCAGCAGTGGGAGCGACTAGTGGTGTGGCCCTCGAACGAGCACCTGTGCGGGATGACCGGATTGTCGGAGCGCGCGCTTCGCTACGGTCTGCGCGACCTCGTGGCCCTCGAGGTCATCACACCGCGGGACAGCGCCAACGGCAAGCGCTTCGCCCTCCGTGGACCGGGCGGCGCGATCATCGACGCTTACGGCTTCGACCTGACACCCATCGTCGCCCGGATGGGCGAATGGACGAGCGCGATCCTGGACGCGACCGCCAGGGACGCGCAGCGACGCCGCGCCTTCGATCTCCTGACTGTCCGTCGGCGCGCAGTGGCAGAAGCCCTCAATGCCCTTCTCACTCGGTTCCCGAGGACGGACGCGGCCGACCTGCTCGCCGCGCGGGAGGCTTTGGAGCGCAGCACGCCGAGGAGGCGCTCGCCCAGCGCCGATCCTGAACTCGTCCTGGCAGGCTGGGGAGAACTACAGGTTATGGCGGAGGAACGCTTTTTCCAAGCCGCCTCTGCCGGCAATTCCTGCTGTCACATAGAACAAAACACCGGATCTCCTACCGATACTTGTGCAAAGGCTCCCGAGACGGAGCCTGGGCCGATCCGTATGCCCGAACCGTCACTCGTCGCGGCTGCTTGCCCGGTCGCGGCTGAATTCGGCGTTAAACTCAGGACGGAAGCGGATGTCATCGAGATCGGCCGCCTGATCCGGGGTGGGATCGGCGCACATCCGTCTGCCTGGAGCGAGGCCTGCGAGACCCTCGGTCCGTTCCGGGCCTCAGTGCTCGTGTTGATCGTCGCGCAGCTCCACGACGACGACGTGCGCCGGGGCGAGGTCCGCATCAAGAACCCTGGCGGGTACTTCAGGCAGCTCGTCCGCCTGTGTTCCGACGGTCGCTACGGACTCGAAGCGGAGCTCATGGCGATGCGTCGCCGGAAGATGACGTGACCTCAGGGTCTCAGATCGATGCGCGGGGTGAGGTGGTCCGGCCGGACAACAGGACTGGCGCATCGCGTCCTGCCGGAGAACGCGATCGCCCCCATCGCGAAGCCCGACAGAGACACCACGCAGAGTCGCGAATCCGGCAACCGGATGCTGACCGATGTAGGTAGACCGCGCATCCGCGCGCTCACGCTACGCTTGCGCGACCCTTGAACATGGGAGGCTTGCGGTGAAGGTGTTTCAGATCCGGCACGAGGTGACGGGCGCCATCCTCTGGACTGGCTCGGCCTCGGACCCGCTCGCTGCCCTCGACGCCATGGCGCACGAGGCGGGATACTACGATCATTCCGACATTCCCGACCATCTCCGGGCCGGCGGCCTCGCGATCGAGGAGATCCGGGTCTAGCGCACCGACAATCACCCGAACGGCCGGTCTGACCGGATCCAGACACGTCGGGGTTATCGAGGCGACGGATGGATCGGCTGCCGGTAGGGCAATCCCGGTCTCCTCGAGTGGGGACAGGCTGCGGCTGCGCTTGCCCCGCCGTTCCACCAGGAGGCCGAGCGGGCCCCACGGCACGCCAGGCGCAGCCGGTCTCGAGGCGTCATCCGGCCGGATCTGGACTCGCCCGCCGCGGCGGGCAGTCGGGGTGAGACGCAATCGGGGCCGGCTGCGTTACTGCGGCGCCGAAGTGTGGAGATCCAGGATGGCCGACGCCCCGCGACTCGCTGTGATGATTGTCGAGGATAATCCCGTGCAACTCATGGAAGCGGCTGCAGCCCTCCGTGACGTGGGCTACGAGGTCGCGGAGGCTGCCACTGTTCAAGCCGCCCAGGCCCATCTGGCTTCTCGCCCCGAACTTGTGGCCATGGTCGCCGATGTGGACTTGGCCGGCGAGCCCTTGAGTGGCTTCACCCTGGCCAAAGCCGTCGCGGCCCGCTGGCCGGAATTGGCGATCCTGATCGTGTCGGGTGTGGCATGGCCGGCGGAGGAACAGATGCCGATGGGCGCTCGCTACCTGCGCAAGCCGTTCACACCGGAGGGGCTGGCCGATGCATTGCGCGCTGTGCTCGCGGCGCGAGGCATAGGATCCATGCCGGATTGAAGGTGCGCAGCCATTTCCGACGCCGAAACGGCCGGACCGAGCGTACGGCTCCGCGCCCTGCCACTGGCCCGCGAACTCGTGCCTTCGACGACGAAACGCGTCATCCCCCGGCGCCGGCGTCGTCGCCGTCCAGCATCCAGTCCGGTATTCCGGGCAGAAGCTCGCCAGCCACCTCACCGGCAGTCTTGAGGGCCCGTTCCACCTTCGCTTCCGAGTACTCGCCGCGGACCTCGGCGAACAGCTCACGCGCCAGACGGTCGAGTTCCGCGTCCGAGAGCTTCTGGACTGGCTCGTTCGTCATGCGTGCACGCCCCACGAGCTCCGGCCGATCGGACCGCCGACCTGATCGACACGCGACGCGGCCCGCCAGCAGCATTCCCGGGTTCGGTTAGGGGATTGTCGCCGGCCAGGAACCGACGATGTCCCAGGCCGACCCGCCCGACCCTTCAGCGAGGATGATCGCCCTCCGGACTCAGTCCACGCCGCAGGCGAGGAGATCGCGCCTGCGCTGCTCAGAGGTCTCTCTGGCCTCGTCCTGCCAGCTGGCCTCCGGCGGGTCCTGGTCGACCTTCACCGGTCGCTGGCCGGGCAGGTACAGACTGCGGGGATCACCGGCTAATGCACCCGTCGTCTCGGGGTCACGGTCACAGTCTCGCGCGGGCTGGTCGGCCAGGGCGAGCGCGGGTCCCGCGCACACGACGACGGCCACGGTGAACGCGAGCAACTGTCTCATGGGGATCCCGATGGGCCAAGGCCGGCGCATACACCGCGTCGCCGGTAGGGCTGGACGGCTTACTGGCCGTTCGCGATGGCCGCCACACCCGCGCCGGCACGGCAGACATGCGTGACCATCGCCGCCGATTGATCGACGCCCGGGAACCAAAACCGAGTCCTTGACACCGAGCCGCAGCGGTCGAGAGCCCGTCACGCCGGTCGCTGTCGCTCCGCTCGGGCTCGAGCCGACGGTCCGCCGCTCGGAGCCGCAGGAGCGGAAGCCCTCGACCACGAACGGCACAGCGGCGAAGTTCATGCCGGCGGCCACCGCGAACACCACGGTCACCAGACCTCGCAGCGCCACGCTGCCGGCCTGCCGCCCGTCGCAGCCCGGATGGCTCTCGGCGGCTCACACGAAGTGCGTCGGCAGCGCCGCCGTCAGGGCGAACTGCAGCACGGCCAGCGCCAAGCCGGTCAGCATCGACCAAGCCACGATGTGGTCGGTCACGGTCATGCCCTTGGTCATCATCTCGGTGGCCATCGATCGTTCCCTCATCCGTGCAGCCGTGGATCGACTGTCCCGAGGCGGTCATATGGCCAAGCTGGATTGCACCTATATTGCTTCAATCATTGCTTGTGGCTGCGTCAAATCAGGAACAATGCCGGTCTGGGTGGGCGACCCATCGCGCCACTCGCCGTATCCGACAGCCCTCCCTTACGCTGCGACGCAACGGCCAGAGGATGCTGCCGGTTCAGATCTCCGCGTCCGGGCATCCGCCGCGATGCCGAGTCGGGTCGCGATGGGCACTACCGCGGTGATGGGCCCGATGAAGAGCCATGGGTCGAGCTTGGCGTTGCCGTCAGCATGGGCCCGCGCGGCGAGATGGCGGCGCGCCGACCGGTGGCGGGCACGCGCGTCGTCCTGCCGCCGCACCTGTTCCTGATGAACCTCGTCTTCGCACCGAGTATGAACTGTGATCTGGTCCGGAATCGGGACACGCGGACCGACCAAGGCTTGCGGATAGATTGATTCCATCTATACTCCAGAGTATTCACGACGTAGAATCTTGGACAGCCTCTGACCATTGCGCCTCCGTGGCGGGGGCGCCTCCCGAGATCGCCGACGCGGGAAACACCGCTCGGACTTGTCCGCCACCTTGCGCGCCGCGGCGAGGCTCCGTTCCTCGGCCGTCCAGATCCCGATCGGACGCGGCTTCGACACCGCCCAGCCCTACTCGGGCGCCTTCGGTACTTCGGGCCCGACGGCTCTCGTTCCGGCTGATCCGCTCAATCCGCTCAATCCGCTCAATCCGCTCAATCCGCTCAATCCGCTCAATCCGCGCGGTCCAGAGCCGGGCGGTCAGCGATCCGGGCTTTCGAACTACCTCACGCAGGGCTGTCGCCTATGTCACCTGACCGGGAGCCGCTGTCGGACTGCCTTTCATCGTGGAGGACGCAACGATGCCGCCGAAGCTGACCAAGACCATCATCGGAGCCGTTATCGCCGTCGCGCTCGCCGCTGCAGTCTCCTACGGGCTCATCAGCCAGCAAACGGCCGACAAGATCCAGACACAGACGAACCAGACCCTGCAGAACGATCAGGCCCCGGCGCGCACCGGTCAGCAACCGCCGCCGCCGCCTCAGAACTCGATCCCGCAGGCACCCGCACAACCGGGCGCGTCTCCGCAGAACCCGGCGCCGGTGCCGCGTCAATGAGAGGGTCGATGCGCGTGGGTGGCGGACGACAGCGACACCGGGCACGGCGATCCTGACCCGGCTCGCGCGCAGCCGCATCGCGGTCGACGGCATGGGCCCCTCTGGCGACGCGCAACTGCGGCCGCTCGACGACACCGTGGGGCCGTCGAGAGAGAAGGCTCGAGAGACAGAAGGAGCGTCGCGGAGGTACCTTTGGCAAACCGATTTGCCACGCTGCTGCTCGCAGCGTCCGTCTCTGTTCTGTCCAACCTGCCGGCGCGATCTCAACGCGCGCCCGTCAACAACTGGGCCGAATTCCGCGCGGCGGTGGCCGCTTGCTGGACTGTGCCGCCCGGCACGGAGGGATCTTTGATCGCCTACCGGTTCGGACTCGACAAGACGGGTGCCATCCGGGGCAAGCCGCTCACCACGGCACGGCACCTGGTCGGCGACCAAGACGCGCGCCGTCGCTACGAGGAGGCGGCATCCGCTGTGCTGTCACACTGCTTCCCGCTCGAGGTGACACCCGCGTTCGGCGCGATACTGGGCGAGAGCCCGATCTATCTACGGTTGGTCAACACGAAACCGACGGCGGCCTACCAGATCAACAGCAACGTGACGATCTTCGCTCCCCACTAGCTGCATCGTCCACGTGCCGAGATCCGGCGGCCCTTGGATTGGGGCAGTCTGCGACGCGGCGACCATCTGCTCCCGGTTGCGCGTCCGGGCGGTGCTGCACGAGTCGGCTGCCGCCGGTCTTCGAGCGCTTCTTCGAATTCGGCATCACTCATTTAGATGATGCCACCGTACCTTTTGGACTGGTATTGGCCCTAATCAAATGAGAGCCGCTTCCAGGGACGGGGCATCGTTGTGCTAGAAGCGCTTATCGACTGCATTTACGAGGCCGCGGGCACGCCCAAGTTGTGGGAGGGCGTTGTTCAAGGGCTCAGCACCCACGCTGACGCGGATCGCAGTGTCCTCACCGTGCTGTCCCCGGGCGGTCCGGCGCGCTGGATCGCTTCACCCGCGCCGAAGGACCGATCTGCCGACAGTATCGATCCGTTCGCCCACACACATACCGGGCGCGACACGCAGTGGCCCTCGCTGGCGTCCAGTAAATTCGTCCCCGACATCGAGAGTGTATTGACTGGCCGCAGCGGTGAGCCGTACGGCGACGGTGAGCGGCCCTGGCAAATCGGCACGGCCATTCAACTCCCCACCGGGGATCTCGCGGTCCTGACCCTCGAACGCCGGGCGGAGCGGGGCCGCTTCGCCACCTCCATCCTGTCCAACCTCGACACCCTGCGGCCGCATCTGGTTCGCGCCTGCCATCTGAGCGCTCAGTTCGGTTGCGAGCGGGCGCGCGTCACGACGACCGCGCTGGATCGTGTCGGCCTCCCGGCCGCTGTCATGACCAGCTCTGGCCGAATCCTCGCGATCAACGATCGTCTCCACGGCAGACAGCAAACACTGTCTCTCGGCCAGAACATCGAGCTTCTGTTCAGAAAATTCGCCAATGGCAAAGCGCTCTGCGAAGCGATCAAAGGCGTTTCGGATGGAAGCCGCGCTTCGATCTCCGTGCCGGTCCGGACATGTGCAGACCACCGCCAATTCATCGTTTACATCTGTCGAATGGAGAGAAACAGGAGCGATATTTTCGACGCGTCCGCGATGCAATGCGTTCTGAATCGCGTCGGGGCACGGCCCGCGCCCGACAATGATCTTCTGCATCTCCTCTATGATCTCACGCCCGCAGAGGCGCGGCTCCTGCGGGCTCTCGCGAGCGGTCTGCGATTACAATTCTATGCTGAAAGCATCGGTGTTCAGGCCAGCACCGCGCGTAGCCAGCTCAAATCCATCTTTCACAAGACGGGTACGACCCGACAGGCGGAGCTGCTGAGCCTCATCGCGTCGATATCGGCGTTCAATGGAGGAGCGACGAACAGCCGCGAGACGGCACGTGTCGCCCCGGCGCACTGCACTCAGATCTTGTGATCGAGGAACGCCATCAGGGAGGCCGCGGTCGGGAAGCTGTTGAATGCGCCGAGCTGGAGGGTGGTGAGTGCGCCGCACGCCGCGGCGCTTCGAAGGGCCGCACGGAGGGACTTGCCGGCCAGGAGGCTGGCGACGAACCCTGCCGCGAAGGCGTCGCCCGCACCGACTGTATCGACGGCCGCCACTTCGAAAGCCGCTTGATGATACGGCGGCGTCTGAGCGTGAAATGCTGCAGCGCCGCGGTCGCCTAGCGTGACGATGATCAGTTCCAGCCCGCCACCGAGGAGACGCTCGATCGCGGGTGGAGGGCGCACAGCATCCAAGTCGAAGCTGCGCATATCGATACCGAGTTCCGCGGCCTCCACCGCGTTGACGACCAGGATCGACGTGTTGGAAAGAATCGATGGACTGATGCGGCGAAAGGGCGACGGATTGAGAAGCGTTCGGATCCCGCTCCGCCGTGCGAGTGCGAAGGCCGCATCGATCGGGTCGTCCGGTGACTCGAAGGTCGCCGCCACCAGATCCGACCGCTGCAAGCGCGGAGCGAGGCCCTGAATATCGGCGGCCGCGAGCGCGCGGTTCGCGCCCAGACTCACGGCGAGACAATTCTCGCCAGAAGAGTCGATGAAAGCGACGCCTGCACCGGTTGAGCCCGCGCGGCGCAGCAACATCTCCGATGAAAATCCGTGATTCGAGAAAGTCGAGGATATCACGGAGGCAAACATGTCCTCTCCGACGCAGAAGATGCCGTCCACCCCGACCCCGAGCCGGCTCAACGCGAGCGCGAGGTTGAAGCCCTTTCCACCGGGCTCCGCCAAGAAGGCTGACGCGCTCAGAGACTCGCCTGCGAGCGGCAACTGCGCGACCTTCACCGAGCAGGCAACCACGACGCTGCCGACGACGAAAACCTGCATGTGGCGCTCGGGTCTGGATTCGCGTCGGTTATAATACGCGGCGCGGCGAGAAGTGCGATTCGGAAATCCGATGACAGACGGCGAAGCGGGACGACGATCCGCGACCAGCGAGCGCCCCTCCGTGCTGAGCTTGGTACGGTTGCGTGATGACACCGCCAAGCCTCTCTATCGGCAGATCGAGGAGCAGCTGCGGGATTTGATCGTGTCGGGCTCGTTGCCGCCCGGCGTCATCCTGCCGGCCGAGCGCCAGCTGGCCGACAGCCTCGGCGTGAGCCGCGTCACGGTCCAGCGCGCCTATGCTGAACTGCGTCACGACGAGCTCCTCGTCCCGCGCGGGCGTCTCGGCTTCCTCGTTCGACGTCGGCCAGAGCCCGTCCGCCCCGGGATGGATCGTCTCAAGGGTTTCACGGAGGAAATGCGCGAACTGGGCAAGATTCCCTCCTCCCGGATCTTGGAGAGGATCATCACCGAGGATCGCTCGATCGCCTCGATCTTCGGTCTACCCTCCACATCGCCGTTTCTGAGACTGACGCGCGTCCGATTTGGCGACGATGTACCGATGTCTCGCGAAATCGCTTGGTACAACGTCCGGGCTGTCCCGGAACTCGAGCACGGGGATTTGACCGGGTCCGTGTACGGGTTTCTGGCGCAGCACGAGGGGGGGCGCCTCGTGCGATGCGAGCAGACGGTCGAGGCGACACTGCCCACACCGGCAGAATGCGAGATCTTCGATTTCGATACGCCGATCCCGTGCTTGCTGATCAAGCGCCACAGCTACAATCGACGCTCGACAATGATCGAATATGTGGAGGGTCTGTTTCGCGGGGATGCGTACCGATACCGGTTGAGCTTGAGCATCTGAGGTTTCGCGCCGCGAGAGTCCCGGACAGGCGTCAGGGGCCCGGCATCCTCGGCGATCGGCGCCGGCCGCTCGCCGCGTCCGGGCGCGCTGGCGCTCAACGCCGTATCCACTCTTCGGCATCGCGGTCGCCGTCCCCCAGTGCCTCGATCGCAGGGGCGCGCCGGACGACGACTGCGCCCGTCGGCGGGTCCC
Organism: Methylobacterium sp. C33D; assembly: GCF_053345825.1. NCBI lineage: Bacteria > Pseudomonadati > Pseudomonadota > Alphaproteobacteria > Hyphomicrobiales > Methylobacteriaceae > Methylobacterium > Methylobacterium sp. C33D. The sequence continues at coordinate 19,318 of NZ_JBKFAV010000051.1, read as the reverse complement.
GGGCTGGCTTCTGCTCCGGGCTAGAGGCGGTCCGGCTCACGATGCCTTCCTCACGCGTCCGGGATCCACGTGCCGTGGAAGCCCTGAGGCACCCGCCGCGGCAGGCGCACCCGTGCCAGGGGCTCGGCCCGCATGTCCGATGCCTCCAGGATCACGAGGTCGCTCGCCCCACGAACCCGGTCGTACACGAAGCCCATCAACCAGCCCTCGCCGGAGCCGCTGGGCACGTGCGCGAACTCGCTCGGGATGCCGCCGGCAAAGACGTGCGTCGTCTCCCGGCCGCGCGCCAGATCGTAGCGCACCACAGCGCCATCGCCGGGCGCGTCCCGGTCCAGCCCGGCGCCGGTCTGCACCGCGTACAGGACCCCGTGCGCCAGCCCCGTGCGCCGCTCGTCGATCCGCGGGAACTCGATCGCGCGGTCGTCCAGGTCCGTCTCCTGCGCCCGGTCCGCCCCCGGACCGATGCGCCAGCGCCGGAGCCGGGCGGCCTCGAACTGCGCGGCGGACGGGCCGCCGCGCCACAATTCAGGGTACCACGCCACATCCAGGACCAGCGTCCCGTCCGCCTCCTCGTAGGCGTTGCCGACGTGGAAGACGTAGCCCGGCGCGACGGCCACCCAGCGCAGGGCCTCGGCGCCGGCGCCGCGCGGCAGCACCCCGAGTCGGGGGGCGTGCGCCTCGCTCCAGGCAAACGGCATCGTGCCGCGCCGCGCGAGATCCAAGTCGAACACCACGGGCAGGTCCATGAACACGACGTGCCCGCGCGTCAGGGCGAAGTCGTGCATCATCACGGGCGCGGGCAGCGGCAGGGGCGCGCTGTGCACCAGCGCGCCCGCGGCGTCGGCGACGTGGTAGGTCAGGTGGGGCGGCATCGGGCTGTAGCCGAAGAAGTGCAGCTCGCCTGTCTCGGGACAGATCTTCGGATGGGCGGTGCACGGCGTCGTCAGGCGTCCGCCGAAATCCTCGTAGCCGAGGGTCTGGAGCTCGGGCCCGATCCGCATCGGCAGCGCGTTCTCGACGAGCGCGAAGATGCGCCCGGCATGGGCCACGACGCTGGTATTGGCGACGCTCCCGCGCAGATCGCGCGGATCGCCGGAGGCGCGGCCCTCGAAGCGCGGCGTGCGCACCCACCGATTGCGATACCATTCGGCACGGCCGTCGCGGAGCGCGACGCCGTGGATCATGCCGTCGCCGAGGAACCAGTGGCCGGCATGACCGTCCCGCGGGTTGGCGCCGTTGCGGGCGTAGAGGCCGGAGAGTTCGGGCGGCACCGCGCCTTCGACCGCGAGGGCGAAGCCGGTGACCTCCTCATGCACGGGCGCGAAGTTGCCGTCGAGCCAGTAGGGTGTCGCCGCGACGTCCGGCATCGACGCCTCCCCTCAATCCGATCATAGCCGCGCCTCCGAATCGCGGCGCGTGCCTGGGCGGCCGTCCGTCGCGCCACCGCGCCGCGAGCCGCCTGCGCCGAGATATGGATCCGGTCCGCCGGTCCGTCGAGAATCGGATCGAGCGGTTCCGGCGGGAGAGGGCCGCGCCCGCCGCCACGCCGCCGACGTGGCCGACACGGCACGGTGCCCGCGCAGCCCCGCCGCGGCGCCCCACGGAACCGGCTGACAGGCTGTTCGAAATCGCAACGCCGTCGCAGGCATCGAACTCGACGGGCCGTTCCATCTGTGGTTGCTGACGCTGCCGGCCTTCGAAACGAGCCGCGGGGGAGGGGACCATGCGGACCGGATGGGTTCTGGCCGGCGCGCTCGGGTGCGCGCTCGGCGCCACGCCGGCCCAGGCGCGCATCACCCAGATCGAGATCGTCACCGTCGAGCCGTTCGCCGACGGCGCGGAATTCGGATCTGCCGGCGCGTACGAGCGGGTCATCGGAACCGCCCGCGGCGAGCTCGATCCGGCGGAGCCGGCCAATGCCGGCATCGTCGACATCGCGCTGGCGCCGCGCAACGCGCGCGGCATGGTCGAGTACAGGACCGACCTGTTCATCCTGCGCCCGAAGGACCCTGCCCGCGGCAGCGGTACGCTGCTGTTCGAGGTGCTGAACCGCGGCCGCAAGTTCCTCTTCAACTGGGTGCTGGACGCGCCGGCCCAAGGGGCCCAGGCCGTCAACGATCCGCGCAGCGCCGTCGACGCCGGCACCGGCCTCGTCCTGCGTCGCGGCGACACGATCGTCTGGTCGGGCTGGGAGGCGGACGCGCTGCGCCAGCAGGGCGGCATGGCCATCGACGTGCCGGTCGCCTCCAGGAACGGCAAGCCGATCGTGGAGACCGTGCGCGACGAACTCGTGAGCGCGACGCGCGGGTCGCCGGAGGCGCCCTTCTATCTCACCTTCAAGGCGGCCAGCCAGGACAAGGCCGGAACGCGGCTGACCGTGCGCCGCCGGGAGACCGACCCGCCTCGGCCGGTTCCGGAGGAGGCGTGGCACTACGCGACGCCGCGGCAACTCGAGCTCCTGCCCAAAGGCACGAAGCCGCTACCGGGCTCGATCTACCAGTTCACCTACCGCGCCACCGAGCCGAAGGTGCTCGGCATCGGCTTCGCCGCGACGCGCGACGTGGTCGCCCACCTGCGCGGCGATGCCGCCGGCGGCGCCAACCCGGCGGGCGGGGCGATCCGGCACGCGGTCGCCCTCGGCATCTCGCAGAGCGGGCGGTACCTGCGCGACTTCATCGCCCAGGGTTTCAATCGCGACGAGGCCGGGCGCCGGGTCTTCGACGGCGTGCTGTCGCACATCGCGGGGATCGGCGGCGTCTTCCTGAACGCGCGCTTCGGCCAACCGTCCCGCACCAACACGCAGCACGAGGACCATCTCTATCCGGAGAATGCCTTCCCGTTCTCCGCGGCGGCTCAGCACGACCCGGTGACGGGACGGACCGGCGCGCTGCTGCGCGGCGACGGCTTCGACCCGTTGCTGATCGAGGTGAACACCGGCACCGAGTACTGGCAGAAGGGGGCCTCGCTGCTGGCGACGGATCCACTGGGCCGCAGCGACATAGCCTTGCCGGACACGACACGCGTCTACTTGGTCTCGAGCGGCTTCCATTACGGGCGCGCCGGGCTGACCTCGAGCAGAGGCCCCTGCGCGAACATGCGCAGCACCCTCAATCCGGCGCCGGCCCTCCGGGCGCTTCTCGTCGCACTCGAGGACTGGGTGACGGTCGGGGCGATTCCGCCCGACAGCCGGATCCCGCGCCTGTCCGACGGCACGCTGGTGAAGCCGGCCGAGGCCGGCTATCCCTTCATCGTCGGTGTGCCGGTCCCGACCGCCCCGAACACGATCGCGCGCTTCAGCACCTACGTCGATCCAAAGCCCGAGAGCGGGCCGCAGTACCGGCCGCTCGTGCCCCGCGTCGACGCGGACGGCAACGACGTGGCCGGTATTCGCCTGCCGGCCGTCGCCGCACCGCGCGCGACCTTCACGGGCTGGAATCTCTACGCCGATCCCTTCCCGGCGGGTGCCCTCTGCGACCGGGAGGGGAGCCAGCTTCCGTTCGCCCGCACCCGGGCCGAGCGGGAGGCCAGCGGGGATCCGCGGCCCTCGTTGGAGGAGCGCTACCCGGATGCGGATGCCTACCTGGCCGCGGTGACCAAGTCCGTCGACGCTCTGGTCCGGGATCGCCTGCTCCTGCGCGAGGACGGCGACCGCCTCGTCCAGGCGGCGCGGCAGGAGGCTGCGCGATAGCCATTCCGGACGCCGCGCGCCGACGGTGTAGACATGCGTCGGGCGGACCGTCTCCCTCAGGGAGCCGTCTCTGACAGTCGACGGTCCTCCAGGGCGGCGTAGACCATGGTGCGGGTCAGCGTGCGATAGTGCTGGCGCTGGTCGGCCGAGGAGGTCTGCATCATCAAGAGCGCGAAGAACCCCTCTACGGGGTCGACCCAGAAGTACGTGCCTCCGACACCGCTCCAGAACCAGTCGCCGACATTGCCGGGGAACGGCGCCTCCCCCGCCGCGAGGCGGACCGCCACGCCCAGCCCGAAGCCGTAGCCCGGCCCCGGCGGATAGTAGGCGGCCTTCGCGATCGCCGCCCCGAGATGATCCGAGGTCATGAGCCGCACACTGGCCGGCGCGAGGACGCGGACGCCGGCGAGACTGCCGCCGGCGAGAAGCATGCGCAGGAAGCGGGCGCAGTCCGCCGTGCTCGATACGAGGCCGCCATTGCCCCTCTGGCCGCGCCGCGGCTGCGCGGGATCGTGGAAGACAGGGCGCTGCCCCGGTGCCTGTGGCAGCGGCTGCGCGACGCGCGATCCCATCGCGGCCGCGATCTGGAACAGGGTGTCGGTCATGCCGAGCGGCTCGAGCACGGTCGCGTCGAGAACCCGCTGCAGATCCGCGCCGCCGGCGATTTCCAGAACGCGGCCGAGGACATCGGTGGCGTGCGAGTAGTGCCACACCGTGCCGGGCTCGTGCTCCAGCGGCAGGCGGGCGATCCGGTCGGCGAAAGCCGCATTGTCGAGATCCTCGGTGAGCAGGCCATCGGCCGCGTAGGCCCGCCGCGCCGGCCCGTCCCCGAGATAGCCGTAGGCGATTCCGGCGGTGTGGCGCAGGAGATCCTGAACGGTGGGGCCGGCCTTGGCGGCCCTCAGGCCACCGTCCGGATCGAGCACCGAGAGGTGCTCGAAGGCGGGGATGAACGCCGCCACGGGCTGATCGAGGCGCAGGGCGCCGCGCTCGGCGAGCACCATGGCCGCGGCGGAGACGACGACTTTGGTCATCGAGTAGATGCGCCACAGCGCGTCGGGGCCGAGGGGCGCGCGCGCGACGGGGTCGCGGTACCCGACGGTGCGTCGCCAGATCGCGCCGTCCGTGCCGCCGATGAGGAGGTCGGCCCCGGCGATCGCGCCGCTGTCGGCATCGGTCGCCAAGCGGTTGCCCAGGCGATCGAGGTGACGGGAGGAGAAGGCTGGCGCAGTCCGCATGGCACCGATGTAGCGCGCGCCGCCGCGCCCGCATCGCTGCGGCCGCGAATGGCCGGACGGTCCCACGACCGTCCCTCCGGGGCCGGCCCTCCTCTACGCGGCGTCGAAGGCGGGGTCACCGTAGGGGTAGTAGTCGCCGAGCCTGAGATTCTCGTAAGGGAGGGCGTCGAGATGCACCGTCCCGAGGAACGGCTCGGGCGGCTCGACGAGCAGGATCGTCCGGGCGTAGACGCCGTCGTCGAACCCCCGGCGGAAATGGACGCGCGACTTGATCGCCACCACGTCGAAGTCTCCGGGCTCGAGACCGAGGCCCCAGAGCTCCGCCGGCTCCATGATCTGAACGAGGTGGGGGCTGAGGACGAGGACGTTGCCGCGGCCGAAGGCCACGCAGATCCAGATGCCGCCGCCTCGGCCGGTCGTCGCGCCGACGACCCCGCACACCGTCCCGGTGACGCGGACCGGCCGACCGGCGGAGGGCTCCACCGCGCCGTCTCCGGGGCCGCCGACCTCCGCGTCGAAGGGATCGCCGACCGTCACGCCGCCGGCCAGCAGCCGGTCCACCACCGTCGGCGCGGCGATCGTGGCGATCAGCGCGCGCTCCAGCCCCTGCGCCAGCACCTCCGCCAGGAGCCAGGTCGCACGGCCCGAACGGTCGCTGTAATCGGCGAGCACCACCGGCGTCTCGCGGGCGCGGACGGCTCGCGCCGCCCGAGCGACGCCGTCCCGCATCGTGAGGATCGCGGCGCGCGACACCAAGGCCGCGCGGTGCCGCCACGTCCAGGATGCCATGTCCCCGGCGACGCGGTCGGCGAGATCCGGATCACCGTTCGTCAGGACCTGAACCGCCATGCCGGCGTCCGGGACGTCCGACCAGGGGAAGCCGAAGAACACGTTGACGAAGACGTCGGGCTCCCGCGCCTCCCAGATGAGCGCGCGCTGCACGAGGTCGGACCAGGGCGCGGCGCCGGTCCACATCACCACCGTCGGCGCGATGATCGGGACGGCGCGGGTCCGGTGCGCCGGCCGGTAGAGGCCGCGGATCGTCCGCACCAGCATCCGCGCGGCGCGCTGACCCTGCAGATGCATGTCGTAGTGCGGGAAGTACTTCACCGCGAAGGCCATGTCGGCGTGGCGGAGGAACTCCGCATCCTCGTTGCCGTGCGGGTCGAAGGTCGCCGCGATCGGGATGCCCGCGCCCACGACCGACCGCACCCGTCGCGCGATCTCGGCCTCGGGGCGCGGCACGCCGCGCACGGCCATGGCCCCGTGCAGGGCCAGGTAGACCCCGTCGACCGGTGCCTCCGCCCGCAGCTCCGCCAGCATCGCGCCGAGGAAGTGCTCGAACGCCTCGCGCGTCACCCAGCCCGAGCCGATGCCGGTGCGCGGCCAGAGCGGCGAGGCGAGGCCGACGAGGTCGATTCCCCCGTATTCCCGGGCGACCTGAACGAAGCCGCCCATGTACCCCTTCGGATCGGTGGCCAGCAGCGCCTCGCCGCGCGCGGGGGAGCCCGGGTAGATGAAGTCCGCCAGGGTCGTGTCGTTCGGCAGGAACGTCACGGTCTCATGGGTGAACTGGAATACGGCGATGCGCATCGGCTTCGGTGTCCTCGGGGCGCTCCCCGCCGGGGAGACGCGGCGGCCGGGCGACGGGGAGCGCGCCCACGCAAGGACCGGGCGCGGTCCTAGGCCGGCCGGACGTCGTAGAATTGCGGGAAGCCGTTGCGCACGCCCGTCAGCCCCCGATAGGCGGTCGCCTCGTAATAGGCGCCGAGCGGGAGGTACGGCACGTCGATGAAGAACTGTCGCTGGATCTCGGTGCAGATCGCCTTCTGCGCCGCGGGATCGGGCGCGGTGAACCACGCGGCGCGCAGTTCCTCGAGACGGGGCGCGCGGGGCCATCCGAACCAGGCCTGATCGCCGTTGCCGCGGATGCCGAGCTGGCCGGCGGGATCGAAGTTGTTGGTGCCGTTCAGGTAGGTGACGAAGGTGCTCCAGCCGCCCTTATCCGGGGGCTGGCGGCTCGACCGGCGCTGCACCAGGGTCCCCCAGTCCATCGCGACGAGGTCCACGGCCAGCCCGCATTTCTGGAAGGCTTCGGCCGCGACGAGGGCCAGGGGATGGGTGGCCGGATAGTCGGTCGGATCGAGCATGACGACGCGCTCGCCGCGGTAGCCGGCCTCCGCCAGGGCGCGCTTGACCGCGGCGAAGTCGCGGGCGCCCACCAGCACGTCGGTGCCCGCGCGCGTCGCCATCGGCGCTTCGGGGCTGAAGACGCCGACATGGTCCTTCCACAGGGCGCGCTCGTCGCCCGCGACCGCGCTCATGAACTCGGTCTGGTCGATGGCGCCGAGCAGCGCCCGGCGGATGGCCGGATTGTCGAAGGGCGGATGCAGGTGGTTGAAGCGCAGGCAGCCGATGCCGCCTGCCGGATCGAGCACCTCCAACCGGATTCCCGATCTGCTCCTGAGCAGACCCTGCAGGTCCGGCGTCGGGTTCTGCCACCAGTCGACCTCGCCGGCCGCCAGCGCGCTCGCGGCGGTGGAGGCGTCGGGCACGATCCGCCACTCGATCCGGTCGAAATGGGCCCGCTTCGGTCCGGCGGTGAAGCTCGCCGCGCCGTCCGGGCGGGGCACGTAGCCGTCGAAGCGCTCGTAGACGGTGAGCGCCCCCGGGACGCGTTCGTCCGCCTTGAAGCGGAACGGGCCGGAGCCGACCATCTCGGTGACCTGCGTGTTCGGGTCGGTCTTCGCCAGGCGCTCCGGCATGATGCAGGGCATCGAGGTGCCGGTCTTGCCCAGAGCCGCGGGCAGCAGCGGGAACGGCCGCTTGAGGCGGAACTGCACGACGCGGTCGGAGGTCGCGGCGAGTTCGTCGGTGGCGTCGATCAGCGCCCGGCCGAAGGCATCGCGGGCGGCGAAGCGGCGCACGCTCGCCACCACGTCGCGCGCCAGCACCGGCTCGCCGTCGTGGAAGCGCAGGCCCTCGCGCAGGGTGAGGCGCCAGAGGCGGCCATCCGCCTCGACCGCGTGACCCTCGACCATCTGCGGCTGGAAGTCGTAGCCCGCGGTCTGGCCGTAGAGAGTGTCGAAGACGAGGTAGCCGTGATTGCGCGTCACGGTGGCCGTCGTCCAGATCGGGTCGATCACCGCGACGTCGCTTTCCGGGATGAAACGCAGGACCTTGGCGGGCTGCGCGACCGCGGGGCGCGCGACCGCGGCGGCGGCCAGGGCGGCGAGGACCTCGCGGCGCCTCATGGACGGGCGCTCGTGCGTGATGCCATCGAAGATCCCTGCGCCCGTCACCCTGATCGCGTCGCATGGTGCCCGCGGACAGGCGGCGAGGCAAATGAGGGCGCCGCGCGCGACACCGCGGGCGGACGCGCCGGAGGGGGCGGTGTCTCGAGCCGCCGCAGGATGGCCGCGTTCGCTGCCCTAGGTGAGGCCCGAGAGACGGCCTGCGCCTCAGGACCGCGAGGAACCCGCCATGATCACGCTCTACACTTGGTCGACCCCGAACGGCCGCAAGATCCCGATCATGTTGGAGGAGTGCGACCTGCCCTACACAGTCGTGACGATGAACATCGGCAAGGGCGAGCAGTTCAAACCCGACTTCCTCAAGGTGTCGCCGAACAACAAGATCCCGGCTATCGTCGACGATGAGGCTGCGGGTGGGCCGCTCTCCGTCTTCGAGAGCGGTGCGATTCTCACGTACCTCGCCGAGAAGACGGGGCGTTTCCTCGCGCCCTCCGGACCCGCGCGCTACAAGGCCCTGGAATGGCTGCACTGGCAGGTCGGCGGACTCGGTCCGATGCTCGGACAGCTCGGTTACTTCGCGGTGCGCGCCGACGAGAAGGCGCCGCTGGCCATCAAGCGCTTCACCGACGAGGCTGACCGGCTGCTGCGGGTGATGAACGCGCGCCTCGGCGAAGGGCCCTATCTCGCGGGCGCGGACTACTCGATCGCCGACATCGCCTGCTATGCCTGGACGCTGCTGGCCACGTCGTTGCTGAAGGAGCCGCTCGAGGACACGCTCGGCACGGTCCCGAACGTGCACGCCTGGCTGGACCGGGTCGGTGAGCGTCCGGCGGTCCAGCGCGGTATGGCGGTGCCGCGGACCTGACGCCAACAGGCGCCCGCGAGCCACGGGGAGCGGGCCGCCGCGGCAGGTCGCCGGGGTGGCTCGCTCAGCGGCCGAACCCGCCGAGACCGGCCCTCCCCGCTGCACGGCCCCGACCTGCCGGCGCGTTGAGCCGCATCCGGAGGCGCATGCCCCGCCCGCCGGACCGCGCGGCCAGCGCGGGAAGCCCGAACCGGGCCCGGGATGACCCGATCTCGGGCGCGATGTCGGCCGATCGGTAGCGACGCGGCAGCGACACACGGCTGCCATCGCCCGCGACGAGGAGATCCGATGGATACGATCACCGAGGCGACCCAAGCACCCGGGCCCCCCTTCTTCATCCCGCCGATGCCGCCCCTCGCGCCCGACCACGTGGGTGCCCTCGGCGTCCTGGCGGGCCTGCGACGCAACGCCTTCTCGGCCTTCCCGCCGCGTTGCCGCGCGCAGGCGGTCCTCGTCCTGCCCATGCTCGGCCGCGACGTCGTCGTCGCCGCCGGCCCGCAGGCGATGCGCGACGTGCTGGCCACGCATCCGGACCTCTATCGGCGGGTCGCGGCCGGCGACCGCATCTTCCGGGCGCTCATCGGCCGCGGCGTGGCGGCCAGCGAGGGGCAGGCTTGGCGCCAGCAGCGGCGGACCCTGGCCCCGGCCTTCACGCCCCGCACGGTCACCCTGCTGGCCCGGCACATGGTCGATTGCGCCGAGGCGGCGTTCGGCCCGTTGGAGGCGTCCCGCGGGCAGCCGGTCGACCTGCTCGCGGTCATGCAGGATCTCAGCCTCGCCGTCGCCTGCACGAGCATGTTCTCCCTGGAGACCGACGCGTTCGGACCGCAACTGCGCGGCCTGCTCCAGTCCTACGCCAGCGGCATCGGCCGGCCGCGCGCCAGCGACTTCATCCTGCCGCGCTGGGTGCCCACACTCACCATGTTCCGCCGCGCGCGCTTCGGCCGACGCTGGCGGGCGCTCATTCGCGCGGTCATCGTCCGGCGCCGCGCCGCCCATCCGTCGGGGGCTCCGCGCGACCTGTTCGACCTCCTGTCCGACGCCTACGGGGACCGGAACGAGGACCTCCTGGTCGACGAGGTGTCGACGATGATCTTCGCCGGGCACGAGACGACGGGCCTGACGCTGTTCTGGGCCTGCTACCTGCTGGCCAACGCGCCCGCATGGCGCCGCGCGATCCGGCAGGAAGCGCGCCGGGTGGATCTGACGCCGGGTGGTGCGGGGACAGCCATCGGCGCGCTGCCGCTCACGCGCGCCGTGGTGGACGAGGCGCTGCGGCTGTACCCGCCGGCCTACATGACGGCCCGCCAAGCCGTGGCCGACCACGACCTGTGCGGCGTGCCGGTCCGGCGCGGAGCCATCGTGCTGATGCCGTTCACCCTGCTGCATACCGACCCGCGCCTGTGGGCCTCGCCCGAGCGCTTCGATCCCGGGCGCTTTCTCGGTCCGGAGAAGCGGGACCGCCACGGCTTCCTGCCGTTCGGCACCGGGCCCCGCGTGTGCATCGGGGCGCAGCTGGCCACGTCGGAGGCGGTGCTGGTCCTGGCGCGGCTGCTGCGGGACAACGACCTCGTCCTCGACGATGGCCCGCCGGTGCTGCCGGTCGGCTCGTTCGCCACCCGCCCGAACCGATCTCCCGGCTTCCGCCTGCTTCCACCGGCGTGAAGGGGCCGCGGCGCGCCGATCGGGACGCGCCGTCCGTCCCGATCGGCGGCCGCCGAAAGCGCCGGGTTTGCGCGGGGCGGGCAGTCAAGCTTAGGACGACGGTGCGGCGGGATCGACGCTGCGGAGCAGAGGAGGCTGGATTGAAGGAGCCCGAACAGGGCAGCGCCGAGGCGGTCTACGTCTCGGCCTTGGTCGGCGAGATGATGCAGCGCGTGCTCACTCACGCCCTCACGGATCTCGCGAGGATGAAGGGGGCAGCCTACCTCGACATGTTCGTGGAACGCGAACTCAGCCGCTACACGGACCTGTACCGCGAGCGGCCGGACGATACGCCCGAGACCACAAGCATGCTGCGTGCCTGGTTCGGGCTGGAGGGCAGCGCCGCGCTGCGCGCCGTGGTCGAACGTGCGAGCGCCGAAGCGCGGCGCGATTGAGGGCTGCGGCGCGTCGGGTCCGGCCGCCGACGACGGCCGCCGCGGCGCGTGAGGACACGGTCCGTCCCGGCCGAGCGCGATCCGCCGCGCGCTCGGAAGCCCTGTCCCGGGATGGAAGATTTGCCCGGAGCGCGGGCTGTTCCGGATGCTGGACTCCGCCCCGGCGTCGGAGCGGTCGTCGCGTCGTACCGGGCAACTTCAGGCGGTCTGCGGGTGCGCCGGACCGGGGAGCCGACGCGGGACAACATCGACGTCGGCCCTATTGTGGTGTTATCAATACATCATGGTGGCTCAAGACCGTGATTCAAGCCACCGATAGTGTTTATTGTTGGGAGCACACGCTCCGACTGCCGCCGTACTGGCCGTTGCGCACATCGGGATGGCGAAGGTTGCATCGAAGCGCGATCGGGCTGCGAGGGGCAAGGGGACGCACTGCTCGCTCGAACGACTGCGCCGTCTCTCGAGGGCCGCTGGTCCTGCGTCCAGCGCCGCCGGCGGCATTGGGCACGGAGCGCGCCCGCGCCGCGGAAAAAGTCACGATGGCCGGCCACCAGATCCAGTCACGGCGATCTCAACGGTCAGGATGTCCTGACAGCGGAGGCAGACATGAGGAGACGGCAGTTCTTGTCGTACCTGTCCGGTGCCGCCTTATGTCCGCAGCCGATATTGGCTCACGATGGGAATAAGCGGTTCCGTGTTGCGCTGATCACGGCCGGCAGCGTCATGCTCACGCTGAACGATGTCCGCGAAGACCTCGCCGCAAGGGGCTGGATCGAGGGAAAGAACATCGCGTTCGACTATGGCTACGGCAACGACGATGCCGCTCGGCTCGATCAGATTGTCGCCGACGTGGTCGCGCGGAGAGTCGATGTCATCGTCGCATGGGGGACGCTCGCGCCGCTCGCGGCGAAGCGTGGAACGAGCTCGATTCCGATCGTGATGGCGGGGGCCGGCGATGCTGTGGGAAGCGGCCTCGTCTCCAATCTGGCTCGGCCGCCCGAGAACGTGACCGGCTACAGCTTCGTGCCTCCCGAGATGTCGGAGAAGAGACTGCAGCTCATCGTGGGCTCCAAGCCCGGCATCAAGCGCGTCGCGATCGTATGGAATCGGAACAATCCGCACTCCGCCGGCGTGTTTTCCGAGATCGAGAAGATTTCCGTTCGCTATCGCGTCGCAGCCGTCTCCGCTCCGGTGGCCGGGCGTCTCGACGGTGAGGCCGTGTTCGAGAACCTCGTGACCGCGCGCTGCGATGCGATCATGATTGTCGAGGATCCGTTGACGAACAGTTTGCTGGCGGAAATCGCGCAGCGCGCCATCGAGAGCAAATTGCCATCCTTGGGGGAGAGGCGGGCCTATGCCGTGGCCGGCGGCCTGATCTCGTACGGACCCGACCTGGACGACAGTGCCCGTTGGGTCGCCGCGTATGTCGACCGGATCCTGAGAGGAGAGACGCCGGCCGATCTGCCTGTGCAGCAGCCCACGAAATTCGTGCTGGTGATCAACGGCAGGACGGCCAAGGCGATCGATGTGAATCTGCCGTTCGATCTGCTCGCGCGAGCGGAAGAGATCCTTGACTGAGCATCCTGGACGCGTCCGACGCGGCGTGATCGGTGGCGAACATCCGTTGCAGGTTGCCTCGCGCCGACGCGGCCCGCCATGGTTCACCGCGGCCGCCCGGTCGCACCGTCTCTCCGAGACGGTGCGAGGTGTCAGTCTCGCGACCGCGTCGGAGAAGGCGCGGCCGGGGGCTGCACAGGCCAGGGACAGTGCGACGTCTTCGCGGCGCGCCACCCGACGGGCCCTCTGTTTCCGAGCGGTCGCCGTGTCGGCAGAGCCGACCAGATGAGCGTCAGCACGGGCTGGATGCTGGCAGTCAGCCCGGCGGTCGCGCCGGTGGGCACCCAGCACGCCCGTGAGGCTGCCGGACCAGGGCGCGCGTTCGAGGATCGTGCCGCTGCCGCTCTCGCGGTGGCGGACGCGGATCTTCGATCACGATCGTCGGGCAGACGATCAGCCGTGTGCGGCGGCGGGGCCGCGATCCGTTCTCGAGGGCGGCAGGCATGATCACAGGACGGCACCTCCTCGCGGCACGGCTCTCTCTGCGCTGGGGGCCTTCGGAGTTGGCCAAGCGCGCCAAGGTGCCGCTGGGCGTCGTGACGCGGGCCGAGAGCAGTCCCGGAGAACCGGCCATCACGATCGCTCAACGGAACGCCCTGGTGCAGGTCCTGCGTTCCGCCGGCGCCAGCTTTCCGGCGGCCGTCCCTGCACCGGACCCGCCTGACAATCAGTCGTGAGCCTGATCCCCGGTGGCCTCGCGCGCGCTCGCGATCCCGGTACGCGCCTGCTCGAACGCGGCCGTCTCTCGCTCCAGCAGACCCAGTTCCCTCAGAAAGGCCGGGACCGGTTCCAGGAAGACGCCGAGGCGGATCACCCCCGAATCCGGATCGGGCTTCACATAGTTGCGCGTTTCGTAAAGCCCGGAGCCGCCACCCGCCAACTGGTTCAACAACGCGCACCGGCGCACCCACGAGATGAGGCCCCGAGCATAGGCGTCTTCGACCAGCTTGAATGCGCCGATGACGGCGTCCTCGTAGTCGGGATCCGTCTGCATCACGACTCTGCGGGGCGTTTCCTGCATGATTGTCCTGGGCTCTCCTGGACCCTGGCCATCCGGCGCACGCTGACCATGCGGCCGGCCGTCGAAGCTGACCCGGACTCGGGCAAGTCATGCGCAGGCGCAGAGCCCGCGGCAGCCCTGCTGTCGCCATCATTTGTGATGCCCGGTGCTCGACCGAAGGACGTATCGGCCCGTCGCGGGCCGCCCTGCTTGCGGCCGGAGCCCTGAGGCCACATAGCTGTGCCATGTCACCCGATGTGCCGCATCCCTACACGATCACCGTCGAGCCCCTGAAGCGGCCGGAGGGGCAGTTCGGTTGGGCGCTCCGCAGGAGCGGCAAGCTGATCGAGCGCTCGGATCGGCCCTTCCTGACCGAGCAGAAGGCCTTCGAGAACGCGTTGCGGGCGATCGAGATCGATCTGAAGCCGAAGAGCGGCTTTCGCTGAGCGCGGTAGGGGCCGGGACGGCGGCGGCGATCACGAAGCGCCGGCAACGCCGCTGACGCGGGTGTTCCGGGACACGCCGAGCCCGAGAGCTCGAGCATACATCAGGGTCACACCGCGATGACAGTCGCGAACCTGATGGAGACGACGATGACCTGGACGAACCGTATCACCATAGCTGCGACCCTCATCGGCGGTGCAATCGCGCTGGTGATTTACGCGCAGGCTCTGAGCTTGCCGACGCATTTTGCATGAGCCCGTCTGCCGGAGGAGCGCCCCACACCGCTCCTCCGGCACCGCGCCCGTCACACCGCGCCGCAAGGAGGCAGATCGAGCCCGGTGTCGGCGTCGGAAAAATCGAGATCCCTCTCCGTATCAGTATGTTAGGATAGCGAACGTAATTTCTGGACCATCGCATGCCCCTCTTCCGGTTCCTGATGACAGAAGGAGGGGCCCAGGCCGAACTCGCGGATGCTGAGCTCACGAGCTTGGACGACGCGAAGGCGCATGCCGTCGAACTGGTCGCGCAGCATCTGAGCGTCGCGAGCCGGTCCTTTTGGCAGGACAGCGATTGGCGGCTCGATGTGATGGATGACCGCGGCCTCGTTCTCGCGTCGCTGACGATCGTCGGGTTCGATACCCTCGCGAGCGGTCGCCTCTAGGGCCAGGGCGACCCGCGATCGTTGCACCGTGCAGAGCCGCACCGGTTGCGCGCGTGGGGACAAAGGTCCTCGCGCGATGCAGAGCTGTGCCCTGGCCGGCGTGACGGCGCCGGATCGCGACGAAGACCCTGGTACGGCGCGCGGCGTCGCCGCCTGTGACGTCGGCATCCCATCGATGGCCGTCGACCAAGTGCCACCCTTACTGCCGGTGCGGGCAGCCGCGTCCCGCTTCCGGCGACCGTCAAGGAACATGGGCCGGCTCCGCGACGGCGCGGCAGGCTCGTCGGCCCCGCCCGACGCTCCGTGAGAGCCGGCGCGATCGCGTTCGCGGCACGCCCGCGCCCGTCACATCATGTCACACCCGGTCCACCGAACGCCCGGACAGATCATCGCATCGTTCCCCGGGCACGCCTCTAAACGGGCCGTTAACCAAGATCAGTGATTTGCCGGACTATCGGTAGCTTCGCGCGGGCCGGATTCACCGCCGCGCAAGGATGGCACATCATGCGGCTGATCGTCGGCACCCTGATCGTCTTCGCCTGCGTCTTCGGCAGCTACGCGGCGATGGGTGGCCACCTGGTCGTCCTCTGGCAGCCGTTCGAGTTCGTCATCATCCTCGGCGCAGCGATCGGCGCCTTCGTCATCGGCAACACCGGGCCGGTGCTCAAGGCCGTGCCGGCCATGCTGGGTACACTCGTGAAGGGCCCCAAATATACGCAGAATTCCTATGTCGAACTGCTGGGGATGCAGTTCTCATTGTTCAAGCTCGCGAAGCAGAAGGGCGCGATGGCGCTCGAGCCGCACATCGAAAATCCCAGCGAGTCCGCGCTGTTCAACGCCTTCCCGACCTTCGCGGCGAACCACCACGCGGTCGAGTTCGTCTGCGATTACATGCGGATGGTGACGCTGGGCGCCAACAACGTCCACGAGATCGACGCCCTCATGGATGAGGAGCTGGAGACGCACCACCAGGAGCAGGAGCGTGTCGTCTCGGCCATGCAGTCGCTCGCCGACGGAACACCGGCGCTCGGCATCGTCGCGGCCGTGCTCGGCGTGATCAAGACGATGGGGGCGATCAAGGAGCCGCCGGAGGTGCTGGGCCATCTGATCGGCGGCGCGCTCGTGGGCACCTTCTTCGGCGTCTTCGTCGCCTACGGCTTCTTCGGACCCATGGCGCAGTCGCTCAAGAGCCTCTTCGAGGCTGAATCCAAATACTATCTCTCGCTCAAGGCGGGGCTCCTCGCCCATATCGGCGGCCAGCCGCCGGTGATGGCGGTGGAGTTTGCCCGCAAGTCCCTGATGAGCGACGTCCGCCCGACCTTCAACGAAGTGGAAGCGGCGACCGCCGCTCTGCCCGCCCAGACCTGACCCGATATTCAGCAGGCACGCGATGGCCACGATCATCATCAAGAAGGTCAAGAAGGCCGCCCACGCCCACCACGGCGGGGCCTGGAAGATCGCCTACGCGGATTTCGTGACCGCCATGATGGCGTTCTTCCTGCTGATGTGGCTGATCAGCATGACCACGCAGGAGCAGAAGATCGGCTTGGCGGAATACTTCTCGCCCGCCGCGTTGAGCCCCGCGACCAGCGGTGCCGGCGGCATCCTGTACGGCACCGCCCTGGATACGTCAGGCAACAAGCCGTCCACGCCCCGCGACGCGGAGCGGGGCTCGGCCGAGCGGGAGGTCACGGAGCGCCCGACCAGTCCGGGCCGCGTCAGCGATGTCGATGCCAGCCGCCCGGTCGCCAACGTGGAGGCCAACTACAGCGCCATAGCCAGCCTCCGGCAGGCGCTCCAGACGATGCCCGACATCGCCGAGCTGTCGAAGAACATCGTGATCGAGCAGACCAAGGAGGGCGTGAACGTCTCCCTCGTGGACCAGGACGGCCGCGCCATGTTCCGCGAGGGCTCTGTCGAACCCTACGAGCGCACCCGTCGCGTGCTGGAGGCCCTCGCGCCCGCCCTGCGCCGGATGCCCAACCGCCTGTCGATCACCGGCTACACGGCCGTCGCGCGCCCGGGCTCGGCGCGGGCCGGCGAACCCTGGAGTCTCTCCGCCGGGCGCGCCCTCTCCGTGCGCGAGATCCTGTCGGGTGCAGGGGTTCCCAACGACAACTTCTCGTCCGTATCGGGACGCGGCGACACGGAGCCGGTCTTCCCCGACAATCCCTACCTCGCGCCGAACCGCCGGGTGACGATCACGCTGCTCAACGCGAGCCCGCCGGTACCCCCGAATCTCCTGCGCTGACGCCAGGGCGTCTCGCCGTCTCAGGGCGGCAACGCGCGCGGCGCCGACGATACCGCCTCGGATGCCGGGCGGTCAGACGTCGCTCGTCACCGGGTGGCGCAGGATGGGTCGGAGGCTCCGCGGGGGACCGCGCGCGCGTCCAAGCCGCCGTGCCAGCGCCTGACGTAGAGGCGGAGGAACTCGGTGACCGCGCGGTCCGCGTAGGCGTGCGGTTCCTCGCCGGCCGTGGGCGGGACCAGGTCGGTCGGCGAGCGGCCGAGCAGGACGGCGGCGAGTTCGCGCCCGCGAAGGCCGGCCACCCTCGCCTCGTCGATGGCTCGCCGGTCGAGGCCGCGTCGGCCTGTATCGCCGTCTGTATCGCCGTCGCCGGCATCCGTCAGAAGCATGGCGTCGGACCGTTCGGGGCGCGGTCCGGGTGGCACCCGAGCCTGAGGCGGCACGGGCCGGAGGCGAACCCGGGGTGACGCATGCCCCCGGTCTCGCGGCCGCCCCGAACGCCGATCGGACGGCGTGCCCGGCACGACCTCGCACTCGAGTTCGGATACCCTGGGAGACCCGCGCATCCGTCGCGCGCGATTCGGGCGGGCCCGGGTCGGACCCGCAGGGAGGCGACCGGTGTCGGACGGTTCCCCACGACTCCCGGGCCGGCCGTCAAGCCGCACGTCCCTCGACGACGACGGTGTCGACGATCTCGGTGTCCTCGTAGACCCACTTGGTCAGGGCGCCCGCGACCGGCGCGCCGGCGACAGGGGTGAGCCAGCACAGCCACAACGGGGCCATGTCCTCGCCGCCGGCGAACTGCGCGACGCCGGTCGAGCGCGCGGGGTTCACCGCGGTGATGGTCACCAGGATCGGCGCTGGGTGGATCAGCACGAGGACGAAGCCGATGGGGATGCCGCGCGCAGGAGCGTCGCGAGGCGCGCATGGTCGCTCATCGTGCCGTCTCCGAGGGCGGATGGGAGTGTGCGGAGGCGTCGAGGAGCGGCGCGGGGCCGGGCACCGCGGAGCTGGGCCGCCCGTCCGGCGTGGAGCCCCGCGCGTAGAGAAGGGCCACGGCGTGCCAGAACGCCTCCCGTTCCGCGGGGGCGCGCTCCGCCAGAAGCGCGTCGATCCCCGCGCGCATCGCGGCGGCGATCAGGTCCGGGTCGTCGTCGGCGTCCGTCGCCGGCCGCGCCGGATCGTCCACCGGGGGCATCGCTCAAGCCTCCCCGAGTTCGACGGCGAGCCTGTCCCGGGCGCGGCTGACGCGGCTCTTCACCGTGCCGGGCGGGCAGCCGATCCGCGCCGCGGCGGCCTCGTAGGTCAGGTCCTCGAGGGCGACGAGCAGCAGCGCCTCGCGTTGGGCGGGTTCGAGACGAGCGAGCGCCTCCTGCAGGTCCTGGACATCGAGGCGATGCTCCTGGTCGGCGAGGCTCGCCAGCCCCGCGGCGTGGGCGCCGTCAGGATCAGGAACCTCCCGGCGGTACTTCATCCGCCCGTTGAGATGGCCGTTGCGCAGGATCGTGAAGAGCCATGCCTTGAGGCCGGTCCCCGGGCGGTAGCTGGTACGGTGCTCCCAAGCCTTGAGCAGGGTGAACTGCACGAGATCCTCGCTCTCGGTCGCGTCGCGGGTCAGCGACAGCGCGTACCGGCGCAGGTCCGGCAGCACTCCGACGAGATCGGACGTGAAACTGCGCTCGGCGCGCGTCTCGGCGGCCTCCAGGGCCTGCGAGAGTCGGCGGAGGACGCGGCCCAGGGGCGACATCGCGTCCACCGATGCGATCTCTGGGTCGATATCACGTAGATCTCGCCCGAGGCCCGATCCCGCGCGCGAGATCACGGCCCCGTGGGTGTCCGGCGATCGCAAGTGTTCGGCGGCGTGCGGCACGGGGATAGGCTCACCATCATCTTGAGGGAAGGCCCGGGGACCGATGGCGGTCCGGCGAGCTCAGTGAGCATCAATCTTTGGTCGCAGCGCCCCGCGTCAATGATACGTGCGTACTGGGATCCTAACATAAATTTTGGAACCAGCTTGCGCACAATCGGTTCTTGCGTGGCTGCCGGCCCGGCGGCGACGATGGGAAAGGACGATGCGAGCCGTGACGGCGGGCGTCGACAGGCACGAACTCCGGCAGATCATCGCCGGGTTGAGCGAGGGCGTGATCCTGGTCGAGCCCGACCAGACCATCGCGTACGCCAACGAGGCCGCGCTCGCCATGCAC